>CAZZNP010000019.1:10126-28463 GCA_964655785.1 uncultured Gemmatimonadota bacterium | reverse complement strand
GCCGCTACTTCAGCACGCTGCTGATCGTCGTGGAAAACCAGGACAACCTGAAGAACCTGCGCAGGTTTCCTCACAACCCCTTCCGCAGGGACCGCAGGAACCTTTCCATGCCGTTGACGGCGTAATCAAGGACGTTGGCGTTGTCCGGCAGGCTGTGGTACCAGTCGCGCACCACGGTTTCAGCCGGTTTCCCCGCGAAATTGTAACCCTGGTCCGCCTCCCCCTGTTTGTCCGGCTCCCATATCCACAGGTACAGGCCGGCGAACCGTTCCTCCCCTTCCCAGGCCAGCCGCAGGGCCTCGTAGCATCTCCGCTGGGCCTCCAGGTCAACCGGTTCCTCCGACACGTAGTTCCAGGGATGGCCGGCAACCCCGGATTGGCTCATGTAACCGATCTCCGTGAACAACAGGGGTTTGTTCCATAGGGCCTGCCAGCGAAGCAACTCCTCCTTGACCGGTTCCCACGCGGAGACCAGTTGCTCCACTGTGGGATCATCCGAATCCGACAACTCGTAGTACGCCGAAATCCCCACGTAGTCGAGGTCGTCCCAGAAGGCGACCTGGTCGTACCGGTCCCAGTTCGCTGAATAGGTGATTTGACCCGGGTAGATCCGGCGCACGTCGGCGATGATCTTCCTCCATTGTCCGGTAAACCCCTCGGCCGATACGAGTTCGGTACCCACGCTCAGGTACTCTACGTCCATTTGCTCAGCCATCCGGGCGTACCGAAGGATCACGCCTCGGTAACTCTCGAACCACGCTTCCCAGTCGCTCGGGGCTATGGTCCCGCGCCATTCCTTATACCCTGGGCGGTCCAGGTTGACGATAGGCGTCAGAAGGACCTTCAAGCCCATCCGATGGGCGTAATCGATGACTTCCCGGACTACGCGATCGTGCTGTTCTCCCGTTGCGCCGTCTGACGGGCGGGAGAAATGGGTGACGGAATGTATGGAATCCTGCAGGACGAAAACGGGGACGGAAAGGTGGGTTGCCCCCAGGGCCGCGATATCTTCAAGGGAGGGCTGGTAGAAGGACATCCCCTTCGAGGCTTTGAATACCCCCAGGACGACCCCTTTCTGCATCACGGGGCGGATGGCGGTACGCCCCGACCACAGAATGGTCAGGTCGAACAATAGCAGGCTGATCGCGAGCAGCAGGCCCATCAAGGGGAGGACGAGGCGGCGCATGTTATCTGCGCGGCGGAGCCTTCCGCCTGCGGCGGCCAAATTCCGCGGGAGGAGGTGGCGCCTCCTTCAGCACGTCGATGAACTCGGAGGGCACGCCCGTCGTCAGGATGACCGGCGAGCGATCGTAGAAGTTCACGCCGGCCTCGGTTGCCTGCCGTGCATTGATGCGGAAGACAACCGGCGTATCGGTCTGGTTGCTGGCTACCTGCGTCGCGATGTCTTCTGAAAGGGAAAGGTGGACGTACTGCCGGTCGCTCGGCGTCAGGCCGCCATTGGTAATGACCGAGGCCCGGGCGGGTACCGTCGCGTAGTAGAGGAACTCGGGAGGATCGGCGGGGGGCAGCCCCAGGTCGATGGGAAAACTGTGTCCGTAACGCGCGCGGATGCGGTCATCTTCCACCTCGAATCTTCTCTTCTCGGCGCCGTCGGCGATCTCGAGGATTTCATCCCTTCGCAGATCATCGAACTTTTCCTGGATGGCCTCGACGATCTCGTCGATCCGCGCGAAACCTTTTTCATCGAGGATAATGGAGAATCTGTCTGGTTTGTGCCGGAGTATCAGGGAGAGGAGCTTGGAGAGTCTTTCGCGTCTTCTGGGATCCATTTATGGTGTCTTTCCTGTGACTGACCTGTACGATGGATACTATCGAACTGTGGATTTGGAACCTACCGAGTATACCGAGGGCTGTCCGGACTGTCAAGGTCAATCCCGATTGCCGGACGGGGGATCGCACGGACGAGCCGGTCGGAGGATCAAGCGGAAACGATTGCCGGTCGGAGGATCAAGCGGAAACGATTGCCGGACGGGGGATCGCACGGACGAGCCGGTCGCGACTTCAATTCATTTCCATTCCACCGTCGACGTTGATCGCCTGGCCGGTGATCAGCGTGTTTTCATCCGAGGCGATGAAGACCGCCGCAGCTGCGATCTCCTCGGGTTCTGAGACCCGTTTGAGGGGTATTTTCTCCACGAGCCGGGCCCGGGCCGTTCCCCGTTCGTAGCCGAACAGGCGGGCGCGGTCCTCGTCGATGTGGTCCCACATGGGCGTGGCCACGACGCCCGGGCACAACGCGTTGACCAGGATCCCGTGATCCGCGAGGGCCAGGGCACCGGACTGCGTGATGCTGATGACGCCCATCTTGCTCGCGGCGTATGCGCTCGAATCGGCCCGGCCGTGTCTGCCCGAGATGGATGACATGTTGATGATGCGGCCGCCGTCTCCCTGCCGGATCATCTGGCGGGCCCCAGCCTGCATGCAGAAATACGTGCCCTTCAGATTGAGATCAATGATCTGATCCCATTCCGCCTCGGTCACATCGAGAAAGGGTTTGATCTCCACCCGTCCCGCGTTGTTGACCAGGATATCCAGCCTGCCCAGTCTGGATACGGCCTCCTCGATCATCGGTTCGATCCGGTCGACACGGACCAGGTCGGCCGTCATTGCCGCAGCGGTGCCTCCGCCGTCTCGAATCAGCCCAGCCGTGGTTTCCGCGCTGTCTTGGTCGATATCTACGGCCGCCACGTGGGCGCCTTCCCGGGCCAGCCGCAGCGCGATGGCCTGGCCGATACCGCGCCCCGCCCCGGTGACAACCGCCCGCTTACCGGCCAACCGGCCCCCTTCGCTCATGGTAATCTCCTGGAACTGATGCTCAGGCAGCCCGCTCCGCTACCCGGATGGACTTACCCCTCAACCCGGATGGACTTACCCCTCAACCTGGACGGGTCTGCCTTCCGCTACCGAACGGTATGCCGCTTCACTCACCTGGGACACGGCGAGCGCGAAGTGCGGGAGTTCGTATCCCTTTCCACCACTGCGAATCATCCGAAAGAACGCCGCGTCCGGCGTGTCTTCCTGGATCCGCGCTGGAATATCGAGCGGCTCGTCATTCAAAAGAACCGACCTGACCTGCCACTGGTGAAGGTGAAAGACCAGGCTGCCCTCGCTGCCGTGGATCGCGATGCGCTCGTCGTGACGGGATGCGTTGCCGAAGGTGTTCAACGTCCCGTACGCTCCGCCGGCGAACCGCACGGCCACCACCATGTTGATGTCCACATCCTTCCCCACATTGTCCAGGAAGGCGCTCACCTCGAGGGGCTTGAGATCCGTAATCCACAGCGTGGAAGCCACCAGGTGACTGCCCGTATCCAGAAACATGCCCCCGCCTGACAGGGCCGGGTCGAGCCGCCAGCCGCTGACTCCGCCCCAGTTCTGCGTGACGTAGGCTACGACGCCACGCACTTCGCCGATGGCGCCATCTCGAATCAGTTCCCTGGCGTATACGTGGGGAGCCATGAAATTGCGCTGGTAACTGACCATCACTATCCGGCCTGTCGCTTCCGCCTTTTCAATCAGCGCGCGGGTGTGGCCGGACGAGATGGTGAGCGGTTTCTCGACGAGGGCGTGCAGATCATGCTCCAGGGCGTAATCCACCTGCTCGTAGTGCATGGCGTGGGGCGAACTGACCATCACCCCGTCGAGTTCACGGTCCCGGATCATGTTCCGGTAATCGGTGTAGCAGGGAACCTTGTCTCCCCATTTCTCCATTAACGCCGCAGCTGCCGCTTCAGATGTATCCGCGACCGCGGCGAGATCCACGCCACCGTCGGCCTGGATGCGCGGCACGTGGGCGCCGCGCATATTGCCTCCGCAACCGATCAGGGCGATTCTCAAACGCTCTTCGGGCATATTTAAGCTCTTATTTCCTGGCTGTAGATGAATGGATGTGCTTCAGCGCGGGTCTTATCTGCGCCCCCTGGTGCGCTTCAGCGCGGTCTACCTGCGCTCCTCGTCCCGGACCGACTGGATCTTCGCTTTCTTTTCTCCTTCGAGACGTTCCCTTTCCTGGAGCAGTTGCTCCCGAAGGGCGTATACCTGCTGCTGGAACTCGGGCCCCGTCTCCTGTGCGGCGAGCGTCTTGATTTTCGATTCGATCATGATCTCCTGCTCAGCGATCTTGGCCTGGTATTCCTTTTCCAGGTCCCCGATAGCCGACCGCTGCCCGTCCGTCAGTCCACCGCCCTGCTGGGCGGCCGCGGTCTTCTCCATGGCGATTTCCAGTGCGCTTTTCATGATGCCTCCATGATGGTTGCCGACGCCGTTCAGTTCGCTCCGACCAGGCGGCGGATTCGTCTGCCCGTGTGTTCAATGTATCCATCGAGCACCAGGTGGCTGGCGTAGGCGGATACCGATACGACATAGCAAACGATCGGAAAGGACTCCACGGTCCCTTTCAGATACATGGGGACCAGCAGGAACAGCGCGGGCACCAGCAACATGGCCAGCCAGGTATGGGTCCAGCCCCTGTGCTTGCCGAGCAGCGGAAGCATGGCGCCGAGTCCAAGCAGGGCCGCCGTGCGATAGTCCCCGATCAAGATAAACCAGATATCCAGCAGAATCAACAGGCGGTAGAACAGCCGCTGTGATTTGCTTTCGGTGTCCACGTCCGGGAAACAGGCCGACAACAAACCGATCGATAGCAGCAATAGCACCCTGGGCCAGACGTCCACGGTCCGGTAGGGATCGAGAAGCTCCGTCCACCACAGTCCGGCGACGCAGAGCGTCATGGATATGAGGGTGGCTGCGAAACCGCCCCAGACATGTCCGCGAAAATCTGCCATGGGTTCTACTCAGCCGTCCCCTGAACCGGCCACAGGACCTTATCCTGCCGCCGCGTCCTTGAACCTTTCGCCGTTCCCTGAACCGGCCACAGGAACCTTATCCTGCCGCCGCGTCATCGAATTGCTTCAACGTCACCAGCAGACGGGCAAGCGGAAGGCCGATCACGTTGTAGAAACAGCCTTCGATCCGGGTGATCAGGCCGGCGCCCCGCGCGTGGGCGCCATAGGAACCCGCTTTGTCCATAGGCTCGCCGGTGTCCACGTAAGTCCGAATCTCCTCGCCGGTACATGCCCGCATGGAGACGGTCGTCCATTCGTGCGCCGTCACGGAACGCCCGGTTTCGGGTTCGATCAGGGCGAATCCCGTCAGGACCCGGTGGGTTTGGCCAGTCAGTCTGGACAGCATGCGGAACGCGTCATCCGCGTCCAACGGTTTGCCGAGCACCTCTCCCGCAAATAGAACCACCGTGTCGGCGCCAAGCACCAGGCAGTCCCGGTCGCGGACGTCCGGCCGGTCCGCAACGCTCCTCGCCTTCTCCAGCGCAAGCCGCTCGGCGGTGCCCGCAGGGTCGTCGTCAAAGGAAAACCGGGACTCGTCCACGTCCGGCGGCACCACCTCGAAGGCCATTCCGATCTGTCTGAGCAGCAGGGACCGCCGGGGTGAGGAAGAGGCCAGGACGATCTGCTTCATCGGCGAGACTCGACGGTGAGGGTCACGGGCCCGTCGTTGACCAGCGACACTTCCATGTAGGCGCCGAAACGACCCGTGGCGACTCGTATGCCATGGTACCTCAGGCGTTCGACCGCCAGCTCGTACAGGGGCTCGGCCTGCTCCGGCGGCGCCGCGCCATCAAAACTGGGCCTGCGGCCCTTGCGGGTATCTCCGAACAGCGTGAACTGTGAAATCGCCAGCACCTCGCCACCCTCGTCAAGCAGGGATCGGTTCATCTTGCCCCGGTCGTCGCCGAAGATCCGGAGCCCGACGCACTTGTTTACGACGTACTCCACGTCGTCCGGCCCATCATCCTTCGCAATGCCGAGGAGGAGGACGAGGCCGGGACCGATTTCACCGGCAGTCTCTCCATCGATCGCGACGGAAGCGCTCGAGACGCGTTGCAGTACCACTCTCATGGTATCCGGCCCTGGTATATCGATCCTGATGGATGCCTAATGTACAATTGTACAAATCCAGCCCTGCAGATTTCGTGCATCTATGCGCAATCCGGCACGTAATCGACGGGCAATCCGGCACGCTATCTATGCGCAATCCGCCACGTAATCGACGGGCAATCCGCCACGCTATCGGCGGGCAATCCGGTACTATCAGATTAGTCGTCCGGACAACACCTGTCAATTCGGATAACACCCTTGGTCTTTTACCTAGATCGCTACCCGCTTCCAACGGCCCCTGCGAAACAGGAAATAGGCGATTACCAGGCGGATCCCCCAGTCCAGCGCCGTGCCGTACCATATCCCCGGCAATCCCCATCCCAGCTCGATTACCAGCACGTACATCATGCCGATCCGCAGGAAAATCGCGCCGAAGATGCTGATCAGCATGGGACTCAGGGTGTCTCCCGCGCCCCGCATGGCACCGGTGTAGATCATAAGCAGGGCCGACGTCGGCAATTCGAGGGCGGCGATACGCACGCAGAGCACGGCCAGTCCATACACTTCCGGCGTCGGACTGTAGATGCCGACGAGCGGGCCCGGCACGGCCACGAAGACGACGCCCAGCGCGCTCATGGCGATCAGGCCGATTCGAGCGGCTTTCTTTACGGCGAGTTCGGCGATTTCGGGGCGTTCGGCGCCGAGACTCTGTCCGACCACGGTGGCCACGGCCATGGAAAGCCCGAAGACGGGCATGAAGGAGACCATCTCCACCCGTATGGTCATGAAGTGGGCGGTAAGGGCCGTCGTGCCCAGGCTGGTCACGATCCACATGAACGAGAAATAGGCGCTCTGCATGACCATCTGTTCCCCGAGATTCGGTACGGCGATACGTACGATGGTCCGCAGGTACTCCGGCCTGATCCGCCTTATATCGCTTCCGCATAGCCTGAACCGCGCGTGCCGGCGGAACAGCCTGACAACCAGCAGCGCGGCACCCAGCGCATAGGCCGTTCCCGTAGCCAGGGCCGCGCCCGTTATGCCCATTTCAGGGAAGGGGCCGATACCGAAGATCAGGACCCAGTCCGCGAAGATGTTGTACACGTTCATGACGCCCGTGATCCACATGGGGGACTTGGTGTCGCCGGCCGCCCGCAGGATCCCGCTGCAGGTGTAGATGAACAGGCGCAGCACGCTGAAGGCGAAGACAATGGGCATGTACTCCTGGGCACGGGCGACGACGTCCGGCTCCGTGCCAAGGAAAACCATGAGGTCCTCGCCGAGCAGGAGGCCCAGCGATGCCACCAGCAACCCGATGGAAGTGCCCAGAAAGATACCCTGGCCGGCGGCTTCGGCGGCGGACTTGTGGTCGTTGCGCCCCAGGTTCCTCGCCACGACCGCGCCCGTGGCCACCCCGATCCCGTAGAACACGAAAACCACGGTAAAGAGGATCATGGAGCTCTGGCCGACGGCGGCGAAGGCCTGCGTGCCGAGGGAACCGATGAAGATGCTGTCGACGATATAGACCGACGTATGCATCAGGTTCTCGAGAATGGCCGGCCAGGCCAGGGTGAGGATGGTACGGTTGAGGCGTTTTCTGGAGAGGTCGAGCATGGGCGTCCAGACTGTCTCAGAATGCGAAATGCGGTCTGTGTAAGACCCGAAAAATCAGGCACTTACCAGAGTGACAAATCTCACCATGGTAGTTGTGCCGCCCCTCGAATGTCAAGATCATATGAGCTTTCGGCGGAAGCAGGCACTTCACTGAATAACGGTACTTAATTTGTACAACTGTTTAAATGGTAAAATATGGTTTAATCTTGACGTGTGTTATACCATGATCCATAATGGCAGAGTACCTTCCGGACAGGGTTGTATCGAGCGGCCGGGATGGCGTGATTGGGCTTGATTGCAGCCGAAATCCACTTGAGCGACTGACTACCGAATCCGCATCCTCCAGGTCAAGTCATGGTATCTGATATCCGAGACCCCGGTCTCGCCGAATCCGGCGCGGCGCGCATGGTATGGGATGCCCGCCAGATGCCGGTACTGCAAGCTATCAGGGAGCGATTCGAGCAGGAACAGCCCTTCAGGGATTTGCGCATCGGCGTGTGCCTGCACATTTCGACCAAGACGGCGAACCTGGTCGCGGCAATCAAGGCGGGCGGGGCGGAGCCCATGGTGTGCGCATCCAATCCCTTGAGCACGCAGGACGACGTGGCCGCCAGCCTGGCCGTGCACCACGGGATTCCGGTATTCGCGAAAAGAGGGGAAGACTCCGGCACATTCAACCGGCATCTGCACACCGTGCTGGACGCCGAACCGGATATCCTCCTGGACGACGGAGCGGACCTGGTTACCGCGGCGCACCGCGATCATCGCCCGCGGCTCGATCGAATCATGGGCGGTACGGAAGAAACGACGACGGGAATAAACCGGCTCCGCGGCATGGAACGTGACGGTGCGCTGACCTTCCCGGTTATCGCGGTCAACGATGCAAAAACAAAGTACCTGTTCGACAACCGGTTTGGAACCGGACAAAGCGCCCTCGACGGGATCATTCGGGCGACGAACCTGTTGATCGCCGGCAAGAACGTAGTGGTCTGCGGGTATGGATGGTGCGGCCGGGGCGTGGCTTCCCGCGCAAAGGGGCTGGGCGCCAGCGTTATCGTGACGGAAGTGGATCCCGTTACGGCCCTGGAAGCGGCCATGGAGGGCTACCGTGTCATGCCGATGATGGAAGCGGCCGGGGTTGGCGACCTGTTCATCACCGTGACCGGAAACCGCGGGGTGATCGGGCGGGAACACCTGGAAGCCATCAAAGACGGCGCCATCCTGGCGAACGCGGGGCACTTCGACGTGGAAATAGACCTTGAAGCGCTCGACAGCCTCGCATCGGGGCGGCGCACGGTACGGACCAACGTGGAAGAATTCACGCTGTCCGGACCGTCTGGTCAGGACGGGCCGGACGGACTACGCCGGCTCTACGTTCTGGGAGAAGGACGCCTGGTGAACCTGGTCGCCGGCGAAGGACATCCCGCGGCGGTAATGGACCTGTCATTCGCCAACCAGGCCCTCGCGGCCGAACACCTGGTGAAGCACAGCGGAGACCTGTCGCCGGGCGTACACACCCTGCCCGACCGGTTCAGCACGGATATCGCGCGGCTGAAGCTGGAGAGCATGGGGATATCCTGTGATTCGATGACTGCGGATCAGAAGGCATACATGGCGTCCTGGCGTTAAAACTGTTGGCGGCCGGCCGAAACCGGAAGGTCGTCGGACCCCTGAAGCAGTGGATCCCGGATCGGTACGGCCCGGGATCAAACCTCAAGGGAAAACCCTAACGGTGCCAAACATGTACACGGGGCCAGCATCACCGGACATGGGGCAGAGGCCGGGCGATGGACAGGAATCCGCCGGCGACCACGGAGATCCCGGAGACCTCCGGATGTCACCGGAGACCATGCTCGATCTGGCGAACCGCACGGCGGAACTCATTGTCGAACGGATCACGAACCTTCCGCGGGAACATGCCTGGGACGGCGAATTCAAGAAAGAACTCGAAGACCAGTTGTCGGAAGACCCGCCCGAAACGGGACGGCCCGCGGAAGAGATCCTCGAGAAGGCGGCGAAGGAGATCCTGCCCCTCGGCGTCAGAAACGATCATCCCCGTTCTTTTGCGTTCATACCGAGTTCGCCGACCTGGCCCGGGGTGCTGGCCGACTTCATGGTGTCCGCTCACCAGGTGAACCAGTGCACCTGGCTGACCTCGAGCGGGGCCAGCCAGATGGAACTGGTCGTGATCGACTGGTTCCGCCAGTGGCTGGGTTACCCCGGAACCGCGGGTGGCCTCATGACGAGCGGGGGATCGGCGGCGAGCCTGGAAGCGCTGGTCGCGGCGCGGGAAGCGGCAGGAAATCCCGATAACGCCACCGTGTACATGAGCGACCAGAGTCACAGCGCACTGGTCCGAGCGGCCCGGATCATCGGCATCCGCGCCGAGAACGTACGGTTGATACCTGCCGACGAACTCTTCCGGCTCGATCCGGAAGCGCTCAAGCGCGCAATTGAAAAGGATCGTGCGGCGGGTTACAAGCCGGTCGCCGTCTGCGCCAACGCCGGGGCAGTCAGCACGGGCGCAATCGACCCGCTGGAAATACTGGCGGATATCTGCGAGGCGGAGAGTATCTGGTTGCATGTCGACGCCGCGTATGGCGGTTTCGCGGTCATTACCGATCGGGGGAAAGCACTCCTGCAGGACATTGAGCGCGCGGATTCGATCGGAATGGACGCGCACAAGTGGTTTTTCCAGCCCTATGAAGCCGGATGCCTGCTGGTAAAAGACCTCAACACCCTGGAACGCGCTTTCTCGGTGCGGCACGATATCCTGCAGGACACGATCTGGGGAGCGAACCATCCAAATTTCTCGGACCGCGGCCTTCAACTCAGCCGTTCGGTGCGGGCATTGAAAATCTGGATGTCCGTGCAGATCTTCGGCATGGCTTCCTTCCGAAGAGCCGTTGCAAAGGGCATGGACCTGGCCGCCGAGGCCGAGAGGTACATCCGGAACAGCCGTACCCTGGAGATGTTGATCCCGGGTTCCCTGGGTGTAGTCTGCTTCCGCGTAAATCCCGCCCACCAGGACGTCGAAGAGGAGAAACTGGAAACCGTAAACCGGAAAGTGCTCGTCCGCGTCTTCTGGGAGGACCGCGCATTCATGTCCTCCACCATGTTGGGGGGAAAGTTCACATTGCGAATGTGCATCATCAACTATACGACAACCTGGGACGATGTCCGCGAGACACTGGAAGCTATCGAGCGTTTCGGTAACGAGGCGTTATCTGATTGATGTCGACTGTGCCGATTGATGTCGACTGTGCCGATTGATGTCGACTGTGCCGATTGATGTCGACTGTGCCGAACCTGACTAGACCGAGTTCCAATCGCCTGATGAAAGCCATCCAAACACGGGGGACTGACACCATGATTTCCTCTATCACTGGTAGATCGAAGGTATCTATTCTGGTATTAGGGGTAATGACAGGCCTTATCGGTTTTCTTCACGGGGCAAGACCGGTTCTTGCCCAGGACATGCCGGTCATGCCGATCACCGCCGGCGAGGTGGTGGACCGTGCGACGCTCAAGACCTTCGTGGAAGGCGCGAAAACCCACATCGAAGGGATCTACGAGGCGGGCGATGCCCTTGCGCCGTTCCTCGACAGCACCCGGGAAGAAGGTGACTGGAAACACGAAAACACCTTTCTCATGCTCATGCTCCTGGACGGAACCGTCTTGTTCCATGCGGACGACGTTTCGGCCAGCGGCAAGAGCCTGTTCGCACTCGAAGACGACACGGGCAAGACCGTGGTGCGGGATCTGATCGAGGCGGGCAGGTTGGGCGGCGGCCACGTCGACTACACCTGGGACGATCCGAACGACGACGCAGACGATTCCGCCAAGGTGGCCTACGCCACCAGTTTCTTCGGAAAAAACTACGGCAATCAGGTCATCCTGGTCGGCGGATTCTACCAGGACGTGTCCCATATCGAACCGCCAATGTACGACGCTTCGCTCATTCCCGAGCCCGAGGTGACGGCGGCGGAGGTCATGGACCGCGAAACGCTCCAGAAGTTTGTCATCGGGGCCATGAGAGGCTACGTTGGCGCTTTGCAAGAGCATGGTACCGATCGATACAACGACATTCTGAACGTCTTCAGGATCGAGGACGGCCATTGGCGGCACGGGCCTATTTACCTGTTCATTCTCAACGACCAGGGTTACGTGATCTTCCACGGAGCCGACCGTACGCAGGAAGCGCGGAACCAGTCCCACCTGGAGGACATCAACGGCGTCAAGTTCGTACAGGAATTCATCAGGGTGGCCAGGGACGGGGGAGGTTTTGTCGAATACCAATATGACGACCCGTCGGTACCGGGCGACGAGGTGACCGGGACACCGAAGCTTAGCTATGTGCAGTCTTTCGAAGCACGAAGCGGACGGCGGGTAATCTTCGGCGCCGGGATATACTTTGACCCCTCCGACTACGACAGGGAGACCATGCTTGCGGTGGATCCCTCCATGCTCACCGAAGGCGGCAGCCCCCAGACCGTGACGGTGACAGCCACCCAGACCGGAGATCCGATTCCGGTTACGACCAGATTGGAACTGAGCCTTTCCGGTACCGCAACCAGCGATGACTACACGGTGACCGGAGATATGCATATCCTGATACCTCCGGAGGGTTCGGTGGGAACGGCAGATTTGACATTCACCGTAGCCGACGATCAAGTTGAAGAGCCGGGTGGCGAGACGATTACCGTCACCGCCAGCCACGACATGGAGGATCTAGCTTCGGCGACGATAACCATAAAGGATCGGTCCGAGGTCTCGTTGCCGGCGGGCGACGTGACCGCGTCCGACGTGATGGACCGGGCATCGCTGAAGACTTTCGTCCAGGCGGCGGCAGCTGCCTACAAAGGAGCCATCGACCAGATCGGATTCGACAAGCATGGGGAAGTCGTCGAGGCGTTTCGGATCGAGGACGGCATCTGGCGGCTGGGTGAAATCTATATCTTCTTCCTGCAAACGGATGGCCTGCTGCTTTTTCACGGCGCTACTCCCTCGCGCGAGGACATGAACATTTATGACGATCAGGACCTGAACGGGGTCTATTATACCCGGGAACTCATCGCGGCGGCTCAGGCCGGTGGGGGCTACGTCGAGTACTACTTCGACAATCCGGCCGTGGCCGGGGATGAAGAAACGGGTTCTCCTAAGGTCAGTTACACGGAATCCGTCGTCGTCGACGGGATGGAACTCGTCATCGGTTCCGGGTTCTATTTCGACTTTACCGGCTACGTGCCCGAGATCGCCCTGTCGGTCAATCCCGCGGCGATCACCGAGGATGGCGGGGCCCAGACGGTGACGGTGACGGCCACGCAATCCAGTATGGCCATACCGGTCACGACGAGGATCCCGCTGTCCATAGCAGGTACGGCGGATCCCAATGCGGACTACAGCCTGAGCGGCGATCTTCTGATCGCCATACCCGGAGAATCTACAGAAGGTTCGACAAGCCTGACCTTCACGGTCGTCAACGACGATGTGTACGAATCCGGGGGCGAGACGATCATCGTTACGGCGAGTTACGACAGCCGGGAACTCGGTGCGGCCGTGGTGACGGTCACCGACTCCTACAACGCCCCGGCGACCACGGGCACCCCGCCATCGGTAACGCTGGAGGCGGGTGAATCTGAGACCGCGGACCTGGAGTCTCTCTTCACCGGCACCGCCCTGAGCTACTCGGCCGCCTCGTCGGATATCGGCGTCGCGGAAGCCGCCGTGACGGCCGCTACGCTGACCGTGACCGGCGTGCGCAAGGGTTCCGCCACGGTAACCGTCACGGCAAGTAACGCCGCGGGAACGGCCAGCATCGACCTGGGCGTAACGGTTACAGCCATCGCAGCGGAGCGGATGGCCTACGAGAACATCCTGGGCGCCATGGGACGCAACCTGCTGACCAGCGTCTCAGCCACCATTGGGGGTCGCTTCTCCGCGGAGGCTGGTGGACGGGGGGTCGTCGTGGGAGGGCGCGGAATTGACGGATTCGCGTCCGGCCTGTCGGCGCTGGCCAATCTCACGGGCCACGGACGCCAGGTTTCAGAAAGACGCCTTGCGTTGTCGAACGACGCCGGCCAGCGGCGCGGCGTTGGAGGCGATTACCTGCTGCGGACGAGTTCCTTCTCCTACGCGATGGAGGACAACACGTCGAGCGGAGGAGTCCAATGGACCGTCTGGGGCGCCGGAGATCTGCGGAACTTCCGAGGCGAACCCGACGTGGACGCCAGTTACGACGGAAACCTTAAGGCGGCGTATGTTGGATTCGACGTGACTGCCCGTCGCAGCTGGTTGGCGGGTGTCGCCCTTTCGCACGCGACAGGCCAGTCCGATTACGACGTCGCCGTCGCGAGCGGCAGCCTTGAATCGCGTCTAACCAGCGTATTGCCCTATGCGCGCTGGGCATGCAGCACAGGTTTCACGGAGGTGTGGTCGATCGTGGGACTTGGCACCGGCGAAGTAGAAACCGAAGAGGCCACCAGCGACCTGTCCATGCGCATGGCCATGTTGGGCATGCGCACCCGGTTGGCCGGGACGGGCGCCACGGCCCTCGACGTGGTTGGCGACGCGGGACTGGCCCGGCTGTCGACCTCCGACAGCGAATCGGTTTCACTCAGCGATATCGACGCGGACGCGCGGCAGGTCCGGATCGGACTCGAGGGGTCGCGTTCTGCCAGGCTTGCCGGAGGGACCACCATAACCCCCTACGCGCAACTCGCCGGCCGCTATGACGGCGGCACCGGCCAGACGGGCCGGGGCCTGGAGGTATCCGGCGGTCTGCGATTGTCGGGCGGACGGGTGGCAGTAAACGCGCAGGGCAGGTTCCTTGCGGTACACTCCGCTGAAGGATACAGCGAAAACGGGGTCTCCCTGGTCGCGTCCCTGAGCCCCGGTGCGGGCGGGAAGGGACTTTCGGTGTCCGTCGCGCCGCGTATCGGCGCAGGCACGGGAGACTCGGGCATGATGTGGCGTGACAGGCCCCTTGCGGGTTCATCCCTCAACGGCCGGAACGACGCCCGCTCGATGAGGGCGGAGGTCGGTTACGGGGTCGCGTACCCGTCCATCGGCATGTTGATGACGCCCTTCGGTGAAATGTATCTCCTCGGTGACGACCGCCGGCAGATGCGGCTGGGGGCCAGACTCGCCCCGTCGGGTGCTCACGCCGGAGGCGCTTCCATGGAGCTTTCCGGTATGCGGATCGATCGGCACGGCGGCGTATCCGACCACCGGATCGGCCTGTTGGCCCGAATGAGTTTCTGACAAGACAAAAGCGCGCCGAGGCCGGCTGTCGCCACGGGCCGGCCTCGCGCATGAACCGCACCAAACCGGTCCTGGTGAGAGGTATACCCGGGACGTACCGACCGGACTGGACAAAAGACGAAGGGCTGAACAAAGGACGAAGGGCTGAACAAAGGACGAAAGACTTAACATAGGAAAAGGACCAAGGACGATGAAACTGACCAATGAAGAAGTCGATCATTTCAGGTCCCACGGCTACGTGGCCAAACCCGGGTTCTTCTCGGACCGGGAGACCCGGGCGTTCCAGGCCGAGATTGAACGTCTCATGGAAGAAGGCGCCCTGAGGAACGTAGCCACGGCAGGCGACGGGAAGACGGCTTCCACCAAGCAGCGCAATCTGCAACTCTGCCCGATGTACCGGCACAGCGACTTGTTCAGGGCCCTTCCCTTCCAGCCGGACGTAATCGCCGCCATGTCGCAGTTGATCGGGGATCCCTTCATCCTCCATCTCGACCAGGTATTCCTCAAGCCAGGCGGCGACGGCATGGGCACCCACTGGCACCAGGACAACGCTTATTTCAAGATCAGCGATCCGCTTAAGGGAACGGCTGTATGGATCGCCGTGCATGACGCCACCGTCGACAACGGCACCATGCAGGTGATTCCCGGCAGTTACAGAACGTCCTACGAGCACAGCCGGGATCCGTACAGCGACCACCACATCCGGTGCTATCCCCCGGAAGACCAGGCGGAGACCATCGAGCTGAAAGCGGGCGGGGCCCTGTTCTTCTGCTATGGCACCGCCCATTGCACAGGACACAACAGGACCGGCAAATCCCGAGCGGGCATCGCCTTCCACTTTCTCCACGCGGACTACGCGCCGAAGCAGCTCATTGAAGACGGCCGCGATTACCGGCCCTATATCACCGGACCACGGGCCACAGGCGGCGTGGAAGAGTACGGGATTCGCGTGGAAGGCACCTGGGATTCCGAAGTCGAAATGGCGCTGGAACACGGTCACGCCGATTCGATCCAACAAACAGGCGGAATGAAATGATCCAGTGTATTTCCGTATCACTGCGCCTTGTCCTCGCCGGTTGCCTCATAGTCCCGGCTGCCGGCGCCGCCCTGGCCCAGCAGCCTCCTCCCACTGCTTACCAGGCCGCCCGCACCGGCGGCAACTACATGCACAACTTCTACCTGCCGCCGCCTTCGACGACCACGCCCCGCCGGCCGTCCTGGTCCCCTGACGGGCAGGAACTGGCCTTCGCCCTGCACGGTTCCATCTGGCGGATGCGCCCTGGCGAGAATACCGCGCGCGAACTTACCGACAACGGGACCTACGACTCCTCGCCGGCCTGGTCTCCCGGCGGCCGCTGGATCGCCTACACGGCGGAGACCGACAACCTGACGATCGATCTCATGGTGCTGGACGTGGAAACCGGCACATCCGCACCGTTGAAGACCGGGGACCACCTGTATCTCGACCCCGCCTGGTCACCCGACGGCAAGCGGCTGGCCTATGTATCCACCGAGCCCAACGGGTATTTCAACATCTTCGTTCAGGACATGGCGGACGGCCGGGCGGTCGGAGATCCGGTACAACTGACCCGGGACAACGACTACGGGAAGCCCCGTCTGTATTTCGGCGGCTACGATCTCCATATCGAACCGAGCTGGTCGCCGGACGGCAAGGAGTTGATGTTCGTCAGCAACCGGGGCATTCCGCTAGGTTCCGGCGCGGTATGGCGGATGCCCGTCGAACCGTTCGGCATCGACAAGGCTGAGATCGTCCACGAGGAACAGACCCTGTACCGCACCCGCCCGCACTGGTCGCCCGACGGGTCGCGCTTCGTATACGCTTCCCACAGCGGCGGGCAGTACACGAAGCTCTACCTGCTACCCGCCGACGGTGGCCATCCTTACAAAATCACCTTCGGCGACTGGGATGATTTCTATCCTCGCTGGTCGCCCGACGGGTCGAAAATCGCCTACGTCACCAATGAGAACGGATTGCCCGGTCTGCGCGTCATGGAGACGGTGGGCGGCAGGCGGATCGAAGTCCGGATCGACGAGAAGCGCTGGCGCGGACCCCACGGACGAGTGGCGGTTACCGTGATCGACGGCGACACGGGCAGACCGGCCAGCGTGCGTGCATACGTCCGCGCATCCGACGGCAAGTCCTACGCCGCGGAAGGCGCGTATCACCGCGTCGGCCGGCTCCGGGAGCACTTTTTTCACGCGCCCGGATCTTTCATGCTGGATGTCCCCGCCGGTCCATTGGCGCTGGAGGTCATGAAAGGCTTCGAATACCGACCGGTCGGCAAGACCGTCGAGATCGAGGAAGGGAAGACCACCGCCGTGGCGCTTACGCTGTCGCGCATGACGGATATGCGGAAAAAGGGATGGCACAGCGGGAGCACCCACGTGCACATGAACTATGCGGGCGACCTGCACAACACCCTGGAAAACCTGATGCACATGTCGGAGGCGGAGGACCAGTCCGTGGTCAACGAACTCGTGGCCAACAAGGACAACCGCATGCTCGACTACCAGTTTTTCACGGGCATGCCGGACGCCCTTTCCACACCGGAGCACGTCCTGCACGTAGGCGAGGAGTACCGTCCAGCTTTTCACGGGCACGTTTATTTCATCGGGCTGTCCGACTTTCTGCTGTCGCCCTTCGCGTCCGGTTACGAGGGAACCGCGATTTACAGCCTGTATCCGTCGAACACGGATATGCTGAGGCTAGCGGGAGAACAGGGCGCCTTCAGGGGTTACGTCCATCCCTATTTCGGAGAGGCGGA
This sequence comes from uncultured Gemmatimonadota bacterium, assembly GCA_964655785.1. GTDB lineage: Bacteria > JAAXHH01 > JAAXHH01 > JAAXHH01 > JAAXHH01 > JAAXHH01. The sequence goes on along the minus strand of CAZZNP010000019.1, from coordinate 10,885 downwards.
CCCGCTGGGCGGCGAGAACCCCACACTGGGGAGCGCCAAGGCCTTTCCCGTCGACGCGGCGCTGGGCACTGTGGAAGCGCTCGAGATCTCGGGGGCCGGCCATGCCGTGCTCGACGTCTGGCATCACTTGCTCAACAACGACATCGATATCATTCTCACCGGCGGAGAGGATTCCATCAGCAGCATGTACCGGACCGCCATCGTCGGCCAGGTGAGGTCTTACGTCTACCTGGGCGACGAACCCCTGTCGTGGGATGCCTGGCTGTCGGCGCTACGGGCCGGACGAACGTTCGCGACAAACGGACCGCTGCTTGAGTTCACCATCGATGGCGCGGGTCCCGGCGAGACCATCCGACTGCCCGAAGAGGGTGGTTCGATCTCACTCGCCGGCGAAATGCAGAGCATCGTCCCGCTCGAAAAGGTCGTGGTCTACCGGAATGGGCAGGTCGAGAAGGAAATCCCGTTGTCCGCGGACGGGCAAGGGGCGGTCCTGGAGGAAACGTGGCCGGTACGCGAGAGCGGATGGTACACCCTACAGGCGGAAGGCGGCCCCTGGACGCATCCAATCGACGACCGCTACCCGCTGGCCACGACGCAGCCCATAAGGGTCTACGTAGGGGACGATCCGATCCGCGACCGGGAATCCGCCGGGTATTTCGTCCGGTGGATCGACCGGCTCATCGAGATGGCCGAAGCACATCCGGGCTGGCGTTCCCAGGCGGAAATCGACCACGTGCTCGGCCAGTTCCGCGAAGCCCG
>CAZZNP010000019.1:0-10026 GCA_964655785.1 uncultured Gemmatimonadota bacterium | reverse complement strand
TCATACAAGAAAGCCCGCGAACCGGGTAAATCCGTCCACGGGCTATCCTGTTACGCGCCTGGCTTGTCAGGTGTCCTTAACCGGACACCTTGGTTACATTTGCGGCCTGGAGTCCTTTGGGACCTTCCGTGATCTCGAAGGTGACTTCATCGCCCTCGTTCAGCGTCTTGAATCCCTGAGCGACAATCGCCGAGTAGTGTACGAACACATCGTCACCGTCGTCGCGCGCGATGAATCCAAACCCCTTACGTTCGTTAAACCACTTTACCGTGCCGCGTTCCATACTGAAACTCCTGCCCTTCTGGGAAGAATGGTTCCCTGACGATCCGGGTGAATATGGGGCGCCGACAACGACGACGGGATGCTCTCGTTGCGGTTGCGCGATGGATTGTCGGGGAGAGAGTGAAGAGATATGCACCTTCGTGGCAAATATACGGAAAAGGGGTGATTTGTCAAGTGATTTCTTAGCGTTCATACCAAAAACAGGTTGCCCATATTCGCACCGTGACGCATTAATAAGTAGTAACCATTCCCCTCGTGTCATTTCGCCTTCATCCGGTTACGAAAACGTGCCTTCACCACGCGGCGCGGCACCGGTTGCGGACGGCCGTATCGGAGGTACTCTCATGAATACCCTCTCGCCCGATTTAAACTTCGATCCAAGATTCGAAGATCCAAAGGAACTGGCGGCACTGAGCCGCAGAGGTTTCCTGGGCCGGGTCCTCGGCGGTGCCCTGGCGGGCTCCGCCTTGCTGTCGCTCGACGCGAAGTCCGCCCGTGCCGCGGAAGCCATGAACGACGTGGGCGCCGCCGCCGCACCCGACGACGAGAAATACTGGGAGCTGGTGACCAAGCAGTTCCTGATCCGCCCGGATATCGCGTACATGAATACCGGCACGCGGGGGCCTTCTCCGCGTAGCGTCCACATGGCGCAGATTGACGCGCTGAACCGCATCAACAACGATTACGTCAGTTTCAGGCGTGATTTCTACACCGAGGAGTACGCCGACGCGTTCCAGGCCAAGTTCGCCGAATACGTGGGGTGCAAGCCCAACGAACTCGCCCTGGCGAACAACACGACGGACGGGATGATCACGGGCACGTTCGGCCCCGTCCTCGAACCCGGCGACGAGATCCTCTACACCAACCACGATCACGGCGCGGGGACGAATCCGGTGTTGAACCGGGCGCACCGGGACAGGTTGAACGTGGGGATCATCGACCTTGCCGACCCGAAGCTTCATCCGCCGGACTCTCCGGACGAGTTGCTGAAGGCCTTCGAAGCCGCCATCACGCCGAAGACCAAGCTGCTCAGTTTCTGCCACACGAATTACACGGACGGACTGTTCATGCCGGTCAAGGAAATCTGCGAGATGGCGAGGTCGAAGGGCGTCATCACGCTGGTGGACGGCGCCCAGCCGCCGGGCATGGTCAAGCTCGACATGCACGACCTGGGATGCGACATGTACGCCGGTCCGTCGCACAAGTGGATGCTGGCTTCCATGCAATCCGGGTTTTTCTACGTTAAAGAGGACATGTTCGACCGCATTCAGCCGGTCATCTCGACCACGCCCTTCGCGGGCAAGGACATGTACGGCGAAGATCTCTCCACGAACGAACGCTGGGTGGAGCGTATGGGTTCGGCGCGGCAGTACACGAGCCGGGGTTCAAGCAGCTACCCGAAATGGGTGTCCGTCAACGCGGCGCTCGACTTTCACAACCAACTGACCCCGGAAGGGATCGAGGCCCGTATCCGCTACCTGGCCGGCAAACTGGCCAATGGTCTCCGCAATATCGACGGGGTGGAGGTATTCGCTTCCGAGGATCCAAGGCTGCACGCGGGACTCGTGCCATTCAGGATCAAGGGCGTGCCGACCCGGGATCTGAATACGAAGCTCTGGGAAGATTACAATATCTACATCCGCAGCGTGACCCACATGGCGGTCAATTGGGATGCCAACCGCGCCTCCATGCACATCATGGTCACGGCGGCCGAAGTGGACAAAATCCTCGGCGCCGTCGCGGAGATCTCGAAATCGGTGAACGGGTAGCGTCAGGGGGTGTCGCCGGGTTCCGACCTGGAGGACCCGCCGCTGGCGAGCCGCATCCAGAGGCGCGTCATGATCCACTCCAGCAGCCGGGGCGACAGCCAGTGGAAGAAGACGAAGAACTTGCCGTAAAAGGAGACGACGACTTCCCGGCGACCGGTCCGGGTGGCGCGGACGATCTCCTCCGCCACGGATTCGGCCGAGATCGAGGGGGCACTCAGCCTCTGCCCCCTCTGTCTCATCAGGGGCGTGTCGTGAAAGGTCGTGTCGACCCTGGGCGGGCACACCACGGTAATGGTGATCCCGTGTTCCGCCACTTCCATACGCAGACTGTCCGAAAAGGCCTGCAGGGCGAACTTGCTGGCACAGTAGGCCGATATATTGGGCAACGCCCGCTTCCCCGCGACGGATGAGACATTGACGATCCTGCCGCTCTTCTGCCTGGTCATATAAGGCAATACGGCCTGCGTGCACCAGATCAGGCCGAAGAGATTGACCTCGAAGACCCGCTTCAGTTCCTCCGGGTCCATGTCCTCTACCGGACTTAACAGGCCGATCCCCGCGTTGTTGACCAGTACGTCTATACTTCCCTGGGCTTCCGCGACCTCTTTCATCTTTTCGAAAACGGCGGACCGGTCCGTCACGTCTACGGCCAGAGGCACCGCCCGTCCACCGGCTTTCTCGATCTCCGCGGCAATCCGGACCAGCCTCCCTTCCGAGCGCGCCGTCAGGACGACGGTGGCGCCTTCCCGTGCGAAGGCCTCGGCCGTGGCCTGCCCGATTCCGGTCGATGCGCCGGTAACCACCACTACCTTGCCGCTCATAGATGCCATGAGCGCTTTCCCTCCTAAGCCCGGTCCCCAACCAGGTGCACCGTTCGCCCGGTTTCGCTGGACTGGTAAGCGGCTTCTATGATCCGCAGGACGCGCAGGGCGTTGTCTCCGTCATCGGTCGGGGGGTCCCCACGCAACGCGGATTCGATGAACCGCTCGACGAAATCCTGTCCGTACTGGCCGCCGTAGGCTTCTGATGCCCCGACGACGTATTTCAGTTCGCGGCGGGGGGTCGATTTCCAGACCTTCGCGGTACTCTCGACGACGATGGGACGGTCCTCCTCGGTGGGATACCAGGCTATATTGCCTTCGAGCCCCCGAAAACTCAGGTAGGTGTCGTAGCTTCCCGACAGGTACCCGGCCTGGCTCATGGGAAGCAGGTATCCCGCGTGCAGCGTGGCGATCGCGCCGCTTCCCATGCGCATGATCATGCCGGCCGTGTCTTCCACGTCTATGGGCTGTTCATTCAGCGTATCGACCATGGCGGTAACGTCCGCGACCTCCTCGCCCGTGATGTACCGGATCGCGTCGATCCAGTGGCAGGCCAGCCAGCTCAGGATGCCGCCGCCGGATACCTTCTTTTGAAAAAGCCAGTGCGTGGGATCGCGGAAACGGACCTGGGAGGTTACCATCCGGCCTTCCACCGACAGCAGCTTTCCGATCACGCCGTCCGCAATCATCCTTCGGAGGTCGTTGACGATGGGGTTGGACCGCCAGGTATAGAAAACGCCCAGGTGGACGCCGGCGCCGCGAACCGCGTCGAGCAGGGGCGCCATGTCCCCGCTGCTGGCCGCCACCGGTTTCTCGGTGAGCACGTGCTTGCCCGCCCTGGCCGCGCGGATGATCCTCGCCGGATTCTCATCGTTCGTCGCCAGCGCCACGACGACGGGGACGTCTTCCCGTTCCATGATCTGTTCGAAGGTCGCCTCTGTCCTCTCCAGCTTGGGATGGTCCTCGCGCTTCAGCTTGTCCAGGGCTGCGGTATTCTCGTCCCATGCCACGATGCCCGATACCCCTTCCAGCAACTCGAGTGTGCGCAAATGGGGACCGGAATGGGGGTGGGTAACCCCCAGGAAACCGACCTTTACCGGCATTTAACCGTTCCTTTCAAGGGAATCTCGCGACCGCGCGCATCGCAGTTGCGGCCATATCTCCGTCCGCCGCGCTAGTCATCCGTTTCCAGATCGCGCCCCGAGCCGTACAGGTACTCGTAAGTGTAGATACCGGTATTATGGCCGTCTTTCCAGGTGAACTGGAGGGCGTAGCGGCCGACGATACTCATGTCGATCACCTCGACGCTCGGATCCAGCGATTCGTTGGCGAGCAGCGTCAACCCGCCGGCGGAGGACAACTGATCGCGCAGATCGCGGCAAGTGGCGCACGGGCAGGCTTTTCGCAGGTCGGCCAGTGCGTACTTCCGCGCGCTGCCGTCATTCCAGAATACGGTCAGTTCGCCTTTTACAGGGTGGTCGAGGGCCAGGTGTTCGGGCGCGGGGAGAACAGTGGGCATGATGTCTCCATCACTCCGTCCGTTCGGCGGGCCGGGTGGCAGGTTGGGTGTCGGCGGCGGGGCCTGAAGCGTCGGACATGGCGGAATCACCGGTTTCGCCCGATTCCCGCAGCATTTCAGGAGAAACGGGTTCCGGAGATGTAAATACCAGGTCGTCTACGTGTTCGAACACCGCCACGTCTTCGTGGGAACGCTTCTGTCCGTCCATTCTTTCGCGTTCCGCGGACAGCAGGATGCCGCCGTACTGACGCCAGTCGTTCCATTTCCATTCGCCCTCGCTTCTCTCGTCCTGCCCCTCCCTGAGCTGCAGGCGATATAGCCATCTGTCCATCAGGCGAGTTTCCTTGTTTATGTAAGCCCAGTACTCATCACCCGGCGTATTGCCCACCGCGTCGAAACTGAGATGCAGCGTATCGTATCCGATGCCGTCAAAGACTTCCTCGCCCGCGTATTCGAGGATAACGCCCGGGTCCTGCAACTTGTAGGGCATCAGCAGCCAGTAGGTGTCGTTGATCCAGGCTCCCCGTGCCCGTTCCAGAAACCGTCCGGCCGCCTCCGCTTCGGTGACTTCCGATCCGTCCGTAAACGCCCTGCCTTCACCGGTGTTCAGGTTCATCAGGATAACGTGAGACTGTCCGCTCTCCCGGTCGGTCCAGGAAACGCGGTACCGCCCGGTGGCTTTGTCCCAGTAGTGCGTGCGAAACCCGAAAAAGGAAAATCGTATATACCGGGTGGCATTCCAGTTCTCCCTTCCACCCATGGCCTCCATCACCTCTTCCGCGATGGCCCGGGCCTGCTCCCGGCTGGTTTCCTCTGGATCTGCTTCCGGCTCCGGGCCGGCGCAGCCGGGGATGGAGAAGAGAAACGCGGAGGCCAGCAGCAGTACCATGTGCCGGGGCGCGAACCGATAGAACGTCGTTAGAGCGTAACCCATGCCTGTTTCTCCTCTGAATCCGTGATGGCGTCGGCGACCTGCTGAACGCAATATCCTTCGCGAAAGCTCGGATTCGCTTCCCCGCCGGACCGGATCGCATCGACGAAGTGTCGCTGAGGTGACAAAGCGCCCTGCTGGGCGGGGACGGGCAGCAGGTGTAGGTTGCCCCGCAGGCCCTGTCCGCCTTTGAGGCTGGCCTGCATGGTGTCCCGGACGAACTGGAACTGCAGCACGCCGTTGCTTCCGTGGATGTCGATGTGGATGTAATCCGTGTACAAAGCGCAACGGCTCACGTGGAAAACGGCCTGGATCCCATCCTGCATCTGGGAGATGAATGCGCAGGCGTCCTCGAGCTCGGATTCCCGCATGGCCGAAGAATCAGGCGCGGGACGTTCCGGGATAAGCGTGTGCATGAGCGAACATACCCGCTCGAACTCGCCGATCCACCACCGCGTCATGTCGATCAGGTGCACGCCGAGGTCGCCCATCGCACCGAGGCCCGCCTCGACGCGCCGCTCCCGCCAGCTGTGTTCCTTACGGGGGCTCGCCCGGTAACCCATCATGTAGCGGGCGTTCAGATGGTAGATCCTGCCGATGTATCCTTCGTCGAGCAAGGACTTCATGCGAAAGGCCGGACCGTTGAACCGCCACCCGAAATTGGTCATGTGCACCAGGCCGCTTGTACGGGCGCATTCGAGCATGTCCCCTGCCTCTTCGGCATTTAATCCCAGCGGTTTCTCGCACAGGACGTGCTTCCCGGCCTCCAGCGCCTCGACGACCATTTTTTTGTGCAGGTGCACGGGTGTGCAGATGCTGACCGCATCGATGTCCGGGTTGTCCAGCACCTCGCGGTAATCCGTTTGGGTTTCGGCAATCCCGTAGTCCCTTGCCACGCGCTGCGCGGTTTCCGTGGTCCGGCTGCATATGGTCTCGACGACGACGTCGGGGCAAGCCTGGTAACCCCGTACGTGGTATTGGCCGAAACCCAGGCCGATAACGCCCACGCGCAACGAGTCGGATGCCATGTCATTGTCCTTGGTTGGAACGGCCTTCGGCTATGATGTAAAGACACTGAATTCTATGATCGTACGGGGGTTTTGTCAAGCATATTGGCGCGTGTTTCAGGGTCGGATTCCTTACTGCCCGGTCTTTTCGGCGATGACGACCAACTGGTTCGTTTCCCAGTCGAAAGGACGGAAATCGAGTCCGCCGTGGACCTCCCGGATCGTCATGCCCGCGGCGGCCAGGAGCAGGTCGAGTTCGGTCACCGTGTAGACCCGGATGGAAGACGCGTACTCTCGTCTGTCGGCGCCGTTGAATACGGTCGTCCTGGTCAATACCCGATTTGCGACCGGGTCGAAATCGCGCTCTTCGAGTACGATCAGGTCATTGCGGCGGTGGACCTCCTGGGCGGCGAACCGGCGGACCAGGTAGTCCCGGTTGACGAGTTGGCACACGAAGAGCCCGCCGGTGCAAAGGGACTCCGAAACGGATTTCAGGACCCTGAAATTCTCCTCTTCCTCTTCGAAGTAACCAAAGGCGTTAAACAGGCTGACGACCGCGTCGAATACGCCGTCGAAGGGCAGTTCACGCATTTCGCCCCGTACCCAGGTCCCCCCGGGGTCCCTTTCGCGGGCCCGCTTCAGCAGTGATGGAGACAGATCGTATCCCACGACCCGGTAACCGAGCTTCCGGAGCGGGGAGGCGACGCGCCCATACCCGCACCCGAGGTCCAGAATCCCCATACCGTCCGGATCGCCGACAAGGCGCGCGATGCCGTCCACTTCGAGTTCCGTGTCCTCGTGGTGGTCGAATTGATAGTAGTCTTCGCCGAAGTAGTCGATAAACCAGGGTTTGGACATGTATATGGCCCGGTTGTCCGGGATCCACCCGAACTCATGCTGAACTCGATTTGCATGCTTTTCCGTAGAAGCACCTCTGACCGATTTCCCGGTCCGGCTGTCTTCAGGTTAACGCAGCCGGTTGGGAATTTCAAGCACCGATTCCGTCACATCCCCGCCACCCGGAAAATACCTTGATTTCTAAACATCCGTATAGCACATTTCGGTTGATATTTCACCGCTGAACACCCTGAACCGCCGACCCGATGAATCCAGCTTGATTCCCATGGCCCCATCGACGATACAGATCAAGGGAGCCCGCGTTCACAACCTGAAGAACGTGAGCCTCGACCTGCCGAAAGACGCGCTGATCTGCTTTACCGGCGTATCCGGTTCCGGCAAGTCTTCACTGGCCTTCGATACCCTCTACGCGGAGGGGCAGCGGCGCTACGTCGAATCCCTTTCGGCCTATGCGCGACAGTTCCTCGGCCAGATGCAGAAACCCGATGTCGACCGGATCACGGGACTGGCCCCCGCCATCTCTATCGAACAGAAAGCCGCCGGCCTGAATCCCCGGTCCACCGTGGGGACGATCACGGAGATCTATGACTTCCTGCGCGTGCTCTATGCCCGGGTAGGAGCGCCCCACTGCGTAAAATGCGGAGGACTGATCGGGGCGCAGACCCTCGAACAGATCGTCGCCCGGATCCTGGCGCTTCCCGAGGGGACGCGCCTGCTCGTCCTGGCGCCGGTTATACAGGGGCGACGCGGCGAGTACCGGGACCTGTTCGAGGACCTGCGCCGGCAAGGCTACTTGCGCGCCCGGGTGAACGGCGAAGTCGTCAACCTCTCCGAGGACCCGGATCTTGATCGCAACATGCGGCATACAATCGAAGTGGTAACGGACCGTCTCGTCATGCGGGATGACATCCGCACCCGCCTGGTCGAGGCCGTGGAGGGCGCGCTGCACCTGAGCCAGGGTTCCGTGATGGTTCAGCTGGTAGAGGAGGACGGCCGGACTTCCGATCTGCTCTTCAGCACGCGTTACGCCTGCAACGCGTGCGATCTGAGTTACGAAGAGCCGACGCCGCAACTGTTTTCTTTCAACAGCCCCCAGGGCATGTGTCCGAACTGCCACGGCCTGGGCACCATGATGCGGATCGAGCCGCGGCTCATCGTGCCCGACCCGTCCAAATCCATCAACGAAGGGGCGATCGAACCCCTCGGCACCATCGCCAACCTGTGGAAACGGCACTTTTTCGAAGGGATCGCCCATCATGTGGGCTTCAGCCTGGACACGCCCTGGGAGCAGCTCAACGAGGAAGCCCGTCGCGTCGTGCTGTACGGGCTGGGTTACAAGCGCATCACCTTCACCTTCCGCAACGGGAAGGGCGGCGAATGGTCGCACAAGGACCGGTTCAACGGGGTCGTTCCCGACCTCGAAAAACGGTATCATACGCTCAAGTCCGCCAGGCACAAGGCCGAGATCGAACGATACATGGCCATCGGCCAATGCGATCACTGCCATGGCGAACGCCTCAAGCCCGAAGCGCTGTCCGTCACCCTGGGCGATCTCTCCATCGCCGCGCTTTGCCGGTTGTCCATACAGGAGATACGCGCTTTCTTCCGGGAGCTTGCCCTCTCGGACACCGAGCGCCAGATCGGGGACGAAGCGCTCAAGGAAATCGTTGCCCGTCTCGACTTTCTTCTTAACGTGGGACTCGAATACCTCACGCTGGAACGTACGGCGCCGACGCTCTCCGGCGGAGAGGCGCAGCGCATTCGCCTCGCGAGCCAGATCGGCCGCGGTCTCGTCGGCGTGATGTACGTGCTCGACGAGCCGAGTATCGGCCTGCATCCCAGGGACAACCGGCGCCTGCTGGATACCCTGGGACAGTTGCGGGACCAGGGAAATACTGTCATCATCGTCGAGCACGACCAAGAAACCATGTGGGCGTCCGATCACATCGTGGACTTCGGGCCGGGGGCCGGCGTCAACGGCGGCGAGATCGTGGCCGAAGGCAGCCCCGGCGTCGTGGCCGCCAGCGCCGTTTCGTTGACCGGGCAGTACCTGAGCGGAAAGAAGACGATACCCGTTCCGGCATCCCGCCGCGGCGCGAACGACAAGTGGCTCGCGATCCTGGGCGCCCGGCAGAACAACCTCAAGAACCTGGACGTCCGCCTCCCCGTGGGACTTTTCACCTGCGTGACGGGCGTGTCCGGATCCGGCAAAAGCTCGCTGGTCAACGACATCCTTTACGCGGCCCTGGCCCGTTCGCTGAACAAGGCCGGAACGGACCCGGGCGAATACGACGGCCTGAAGGGTGTCGGGCACCTGGACAAGGTAATCAACATCGACCAGGCGCCCATCGGCCGCACGCCGAGGTCGAATCCGGCGACCTACACGAAAGTCTTCGACGCGATCCGCTCCCTCTTCGCCGAAACCCCCGAAGCCAGGTTGCGCGGCTATAAGCCCGGACGGTTCAGCTTCAACGTGCGGGGCGGTCGGTGCGAGGCCTGCGAGGGCAACGGCGCCACGCGGGTGGAAATGGACTTCCTGGCGGACATGTGGGTTTCCTGTCCCGTATGCGAAGGGAAGCGGTTCGACCGGGAGACCCTGGAGGTGAAGTACAAGGGGCATTCCATCGCCGACGTGCTCGACCTGGACGTGCAGGAAGCACTGGAACTGTTCGAACACGTTCCGTCCATCGCGCGGGTACTCAGGACCCTCTTCGACGTGGGGCTTGGGTACATCAAGCTGGGCCAGCCCGCACCCACGCTGTCCGGCGGCGAGGCGCAGCGCATCAAGCTGGGCCGCGAACTGTGCAAGCGAAGCACGGGACGGACCATGTACGTGCTG
>CAZZNP010000018.1:41429-44143 GCA_964655785.1 uncultured Gemmatimonadota bacterium | reverse complement strand
CGGCGGCCTATCCCTACGTGCAGAAGATGTGGCCCCTCAACGCGGCCATGCGCACCATCTGGGTGAAATCCACCCTGCCCGGCGGACTCACGTTCATCTTCGATATCATCAAGATCGAGTATATCATTGCCGGCCTGGGTGTAACGGGAGGGCTCTTCGGCCTGCTCACGCTGGTGGGCGCCTCGCCCCTCTTCTTCTACGGCCTGGTCGGCGGCATGGCCATGCCGCTCTGGCAGACCCTGCCGACCTTCTTCGGCGCGATCCTGGGGCGCTATTACTTCTCCAAGCGCTTCGGTGAAGAGAAATGGATGGCCTACGTGCCCATTGTGCTGGCCGGCTACGGGGCCGGCATCGGACTCATAGGCATGATCGCCATCGCCATCGCACTGATATCCAAGGCGATTTCGCAGATCGTGTATTGAGGAAAGCCGGGACCGGTTGTCTAGTGGTAGGCCCGCAGCGGTTGGATCGATTCAGCCACCTGGTCTGCAATATCCCGCGGAACCCGAGGGTTGAAGGGGCCGCCCTCGCCCGCTTCGACGTCTTCCCACCCCCCGATGATCATCGCCTCGATCACCGCAGAATAGTTGTACTGCCGGCCGTTCATGAACCGCAGGTGTTCCAGTGGTGAAATAAGGGCTTCCACGCGGGCCGATTCCGCGTAGTCGCCCCGGCGCTGGGCGTTGTTGATCTCGTCGGCCGCGCGGGCGGCGACGACGGCGATGCCGGAGGTGTGTCCACGGGCGCCCATCTCGGCGGCCCGGGTGCTCCGGTCGCCGATCCCCCACATGACGATGCCGACCTCGCCGATGCCTTCGATGAGCGGGGCGACCTCTTCCTCGCTCGTACCCACCTTCACGCCCACCATGTGCGGGGAGTCCTTGACCAGCCGGACGATCGGGTTCACGTAGTCCGCCGAACGCATGTACAACAGGAAGCGGGCGCCGCAGTCCGCGCCGAGCCGTTCGGCGAAGGCCATGTAATCCTCATAGGTCGCCTCGTGGTCGGCCACGCCGGTGAGTGGCATGATGAGATACACGTCCGGCGGACGGGGCAGGGATGCCTGCTTGCGCACGAGTTCCTCGGCCTGTGAAATCGGATTCGGCACGATCCCGGACATCAGGAACCCGCCGTCCCCCATCTCCTCGCCCGTCGCCGCGATGACGCGCATCTGATCCTCGAATGAGAAATGGTGGATCAGGCTCGTGCCCGCGACTCCGATCACCCGCTTCCGGTTTCCGTCGAGGTGGTTGTTGTCCATCAGGTACCGGATGTTCCTGCGATGGCCGTCCAGGTCGATAGCGCCACCGCGGTAGGGCACGACTGGGATCGCGGTGACGGAGTTCAGCGTGTCGTACAGCGCTTCGGTATGCATTGATCAGGATCCTTTCGTCAGGCGGCTGTGGATCAGGTATTCATTTATTGAACAGATTGGTCCGTGCGATTCGCAGCGACGACGCCGGGTGCCAGGCTCAGGCCGAGGCCAGGACGATCAGGGATTTCGATACGACCGTCAACCACTCGTTCCGATGGAGATACGAGTCTTTCACGCCACGGGACCTGTCCCCAGGCGTATTCCAGCACGAGAAACCCCGGATGGGAGGCCATGATCTGTACGTGCGCCGCAACCGTGACCGGACCGAAAGGGCCGTGCGGCGCGACCAACTGTCCCCTGCTCTCGGCGATCGCGGCGATCTTCTTCAGTTCGCTGATGCCGCCCGCAATCGTGACGTCGGGCATGATGACGTCCATGACTTCGGTGTCGAAGTGGGGCCAGAACCCCTCGATGAGCATGTCCCGTTCTCCGCCGGCGATCCGGTATCCGGACTCACTCCGGATCTGGCGGTAGCCCTCCAGGTCCCGTTCCCCCACGGGTTCTTCCAGCCAATACAGGTCGGTGCCCCGCAAGCCGTCCACGATCCGCCGGGCTTCGTCCAGCGAGAAACGGCCGTAACAGTCGAGGAGCAGATCGATATCCGGTCCGATGGCCTCCCGCACGGCGTGCACGCACTGCAGTCCGTGGTCAATCAGTACGTTGCCGGCGCCGAAACGGCCGTCGAACGGCGCGATCTTCACCGCGGTATGGCCATCCCCGACGGCGCCAGTGGCCTGACGGACAAAGTCGTCGGGCGTGCCTTCCAGCGCGGCCCGGGTGACGTTGGCGTAAACAGGAATGCTGTCCCGGCATCGTCCCCCGAGCAGGGCGTGGACCGGCGCGTCGAGCCACTTTCCCAGGATGTCCCACAGGCCCTGTTCGAAGGCGCACAGGGCATGCACGGCGGGCCGGTCATCGGGGCGGGGTTTCAACCGGGCGGACAATCGTTCAATCTGGCGGGGATCGCTTCCCAGTACCTCGGCCTCGATTTCCTTCAGCGCGGACAGGACCGCGCCCCTCGGCGCCGAAGGATTGAGTTCTCCCAGTCCGTCCACCCCTTCGTCGGTCCGGACGTGCACGAAGACCCAGTGATGCTGTCCGTTCACGTCCACGGCGTCCAGGTCGATTCCCGTTATGCGCATGGTTCATCCGTCGCGGCCCCATCGCTGTCCGATGCAATCTACCGTGGTCTGGTGCAGCCCATCGCGTTCAATGCGGGCCGCCGCGGTCAGTTGCAGCCCATCGCGGCCTGGTCCGCCGTGGTCTGGTGCGGCCCATCGCGTTCAATGCGGGCCGCCGCGGTCCGTCGCGGCCCATCGCGGCCTGGTCCGCCGCGGTC
>CAZZNP010000018.1:31276-41329 GCA_964655785.1 uncultured Gemmatimonadota bacterium | reverse complement strand
GTCGCGGCCCATCGCGGCCTGGTCCGCCGTGGCCCCCTGAGTGCCCCTAGGATTCCGGTCTCAGGGGCTGTACACGGTGGACTGGTTGTACGGAATGACCAGGGGATCCGGTCCGCCATCCGGCAGATGGGAAGCCCATTCCCGCGGATCGTAGTCACGCGCCACGAAACAGGCATAGTGGGCGGGCACGGCGGTCTTCAGTCCGAGGGAAACCGCGATGCGAGCCGATCCGTCGAAGAAGGGGAACTCGCCCTCGTCCGGATGATTGGTCAGGAACCCGATCTGCGGCCCCAGGTCCCGTACCGGCGCCAGCAGAGATTCATGGTTGCCGAAGGTATTCACCGGATCGCCGGAGATGTAAACACGGACCGGGCCCACTTCGACGACATAACCCAGGTGCTGTACGTCGGGTGGGTCGATGCCGTCGTCGGGAAGGCCTTCCGGCGGCTTGGCCCATACGGTATGCGCCCTGGAGGGTCCCATTTCGGCGGCGTCTCCCGCGGTGACTACCGTCATGTTTCCTGCCGGGAATCCCGCTTCCGTGAGCGCGTTTATGCTCTCGATCGGTCCAACGTAACGGACATCCGGAAAGGCGGCCGCCAGGCGCTCCAGCGATTCGAGGCAGGTATGGTCTCCGTGGTTGTGGGTCAGCAGCACGTAGTCGGTCTTCAGCGTCCCTTCATCCAGCGGCGGCCGGGCATGGACGAAGCGGTCCGCGGGCCGTTCGCGAGGGTAGTAGGGATCGACCTGGATCACCGTGCCGTCCGGATGCTTCAGTCCGAAAGAGCTTTGTCCGAACCAGTGTATGCCTACGCTTCCGGCGGGTACCTGCAGGTCATTGAAGGGATGCATTCGGGTGGTCCTTTCTGAGCGTAGCGGTTCAAGGTCTCGTATCGTCAAGGTTCTAAAGGCACCGGAGAACTTAGTGTCCAGGCCCGTGTGTGTCAAGCCGGGCACAAGACCGCGCGGCGGTCGGCCGAGAGCCAATTACCGGCCGGGTCCGGTTCGTACCACGCACTTCGGGAATCGGCCGGGTTCGTCCGGGTTCCCGATTATCGAAGCGCCTTGAATTACCTTGTTCCAGCCGCGTGGGCATTTTAGACTGAACGGACCATGCTGCTATCCGGTTTTTTCAAGAAGTGGAGGTCGGACTCCGCGCCTGTATCTCCCCAGGAACGGATGATCGAGGACCAGATCCGGGCCCGAGGTCTCGACGAACCCCGGCTCATCGAGGCCATGCGCGCCGTGCCGAGGCACCGGTTCATTCCGGAGGCGTACCGGGCACAGGCCTACGAAGACTGCGCCGTATCGCTCGACCTGGGACAGACCGTGTCCCAGCCCTACATCGTGGGGCTCATGACCCGGTTGCTCGATCCACGCGAATCAGAACGGATCCTGGAAATCGGCACGGGTTCAGGATACCAGACGGCCATCCTGGCCCGGCTTGCCCGGTCCGTCTACACGGTGGAACGGCTGTCCGTCCTGGGACAGCGGGCCCGGGAGACGCTGGAATCCCTGGGTTATGACAACATACACTACCTGATCGGAGACGGCCACAGGGGGTGGCCAGTAGAAGCGCCCTTCGACGGCATCATCGTGACGGCGGCGCCGAGCGACCTGCCCGACGCCCTGTTTCGCCAGTTGACACCGGGTGGGCGGATGGTAATCCCCATCGGTGAAGAGCTTTACACCGTGACGCGGTCGGGAGAAGAAGCGGTCAAGGTGCACCACGGCGGCGTGCGATTCGTACCCCTGGTGGAGGGTGGGGGGTAGGGGTTTGTTTCAGAAATAGGCCAGCCGGCTATCAAGGTCCACTAACTGTCACTATGGGCTTACTCCAGCAGACTGCCAGCAGTCTCCGAAGCTACTATCAAACAGACTTCGGTTCGAACACCAGTTCCGGCACCACGACCTCCCACGTGTCGCATACCATACCCTCACGGAACTGTGGATCCGATGCTTCGCGGCTCCAGGATACAATCGCATAAACAGATGCAGAACTGCATTGTGCCCCGCCAGGGGGCTCAAACGTCCTGGCTAGACGACCTACCACCGTTTCTTCTTGGTCGAGAAGTTCCCAGGTTCCGTGCTCGGAGATCCTTGTTGTAAGTGGATCGCCGTGCGACACGGCGGAGATAGCACGATGCACGGCATGGTTGGCATGGAATCGCCCCGCGTACCCCAGATTTACCTCCCGCAGACTGGGACGCCGGTATTGCCGCGCAAGTTTTCGTGCTGCTGGCTGGGTTACTGTGTGTGTGTGATGGAGTATCGATCCGTTGTTCGGAAAGGCAAATGGCAGTGAATGTGAATCTCTTGCGTATACTGGGGAATCCGGTTCCTTCACGGTTTTTCTCAGTTCGAAGGAATTGGGTCCCTGAAAACGCACGACCGCCAGCGTCTTTTTCGCTCGTGTCATTGACACGTAAAAGAGTCTGCGTGGCGCATCCGGATCTTCGTCTCTATCGATTCTGTCCCATCCGCCGTCCAACACCACGACATGTTCAAATTCCAGTCCTTTAGCACGGTGTGCCGTAAGCAGCAAGAGACCATGTTGGCGACGCCGGGCCTCGCGTCCCCATTCAGCAAGCCACTCAATAAAGTGGTCCAGCGGCACTTCCCCACGGCCTGACTCCAATGCGAATTCATCCAGTGCCGATTGCAGCAGTTCCATCCAAGGTCCTTTAGGTACAGTACCCAAACAGAGTGAGAGATCTTCTCCGCTCACCGACCGGCTGCCTCGTCGACGCAACTGTTCGAGAAACAATCCCGTTTCCCGCAGGTGCCAGAAACTTGGGATTTCTTCATTTCCCATATGTACCGGGATGTCTGAGACTTCGCAGAGCGCTCGTACCGGGTCCAGGTACTTCCACTCACGGGAGATCACTGCACACTCGGACCAGTTCCAGTTGGGAGTTAGTTCGGCGAGACGCTCTAGTTCCATGATGGTGGCTTTCGCTTGCGATATTGCGTCACGCCCGGCTCTCAGAATCTGAACCCGCCCTTGAGAAACCGGATCAAGTGAATGCCACTCTCCGCCTTCGGGGGCTTTTGCACGCGCACGGTCAATACGGATGGGATGTTGCGATTTCATCCTGTTACGGGCTGAATCTATGACGGTGTTTGCCGCTGTAATGATATGGCCAGTGGACCGATAGTTTTCGACAAGAAACATCGGTTTCGGTCCGTAATCTTTCTCGAATCGTCGGATGAACTCCACGGAAGCCCCATTGAAGGTGTATATGTTCTGATCATCATCACCGACTGCAAATAGGGTGAGTTTGCGGTCCTCATCCTGTATAGTTCGTCCTGCGAGGGCGGATATCAACTCGTACTGATCTTCGCCGATGTCCTGGTATTCATCAACCAGGATCCACCGGAATCCCGCGAGAATAAGGTCTCGTTGATCGTCCGCTTCTTCCTGCTCAAGACCCTCCCCGTGCAGCAATGCTACCGCCTGGCGCAACACTTCTTTGAATTCTATATCGTCGAGTGGCTTCCGCCCTCGCTCCTGAAAGCTCACCCCGACTATCCGCATGGCAAGAGCGTGGCACGTAAGTACGGTTACACCGCGAGCGTCGTCTCCAATCAGTTCCGTCAAACGCCGTCTGATCTCAACAGCCGCGTGTCGATTGTAAGCCAGGGCAAGTATTCCACTTGGATTTTCACGCCTCACGCGCAGGAGGTAGGCGATTCGATGCACCAGTACGCGTGTCTTACCCGATCCTGGACCCGCCAGGACAAGCGTGTTTACCTGTTCACGGTCATCGGCGACTATTCTTTGCTGGATGGGGTTTTTCAAGCTCTCTACAATTGCCTGCCATGATTCTGGTGTGGTCTCCCGCTCGATTTCCTTTTCACGATTGGGTAACCAACGACGGAGGAAATCGCCTTGTTTCAGGCTGAAGTAGTCCATGGCCAGTCGCAGTGCCTCGGCCATGTCCTGAAGCCCGCGTTGTGCGAATTCAGCCATCACATGTATCTGACGTACTTGTACGGTGTAGTGAAGATTGAGCGGTTCGAAGTCTACCTTAGCAAAACCTCTTCTGTCTTCTGCCAGTTTGATGGTCATGGCCGGACGAAAGACCGCAAGGCCCTTGTGAAGGCGAATGACATCCTGTTCATGCAACCAGAGAAGTGCGCGGTCCAGAAGTTTCTCCGGCTTCTTGCTCTCGAGAAAAAGGTCGGACGTTATCGCGGCCAACAACTTCCCCAGGGTAGTTTCGACTAGAAGATCGGTGCCGTGTCTTCCTGGTGGTAGATTGGCAAGCAGACTTTCCAGTAGTCTCTTGGCCCCATCTCTCCTTCTTGATGCAAGCTCCTCCAAATCCGACCAAGAGCGTCGTAACGTCACCTGAACCGTATCCTTGTTCGTACGTCTTACGCCAAGGCTTCCTGAGTCTCCACCTTCGCCGCGTCCATCACTGGCGATGCTACGGACAATGCGCCAAATTCGTTCAGGCAGAGGGTTCTCAACACCATTATTCCTCAGAGAGTCCGATGCGACTCGCAGATGTAGAGGCCATCTTTCTCCTTTCTCAACATCTGGGGCTGCTTCGCGCATAAGTGAGATGAGGTTGGTCTCCAATTCTGCAGCTTGATAGAATCGCTTCTGAGATGAATTGACCACACCTGAATGGACGAAGGCCGTGAGTGCCGTATCATTACTGGCGATGCCCAACCGTTCCAGGTCGTACATTGCGCCACGAACGCCTTCGGCATTAAGACCGGATACACCCATGAGCTCGTCCGTGGAAATGCCTATATCCGGATCAGCATCAATCAGCGTTTCGGCAATACTGAGCAGTCTTTTGCGATAGTCTGTAGCGATTTCCATCCTCGATAAGCGATCACGTGCCTCCTCTATGGAGTTGACCCTCAACGACGAAGGAAAAACCTGAACTTTGTTGTCTTCTCGGGTCAACAAGACCGCCTCTTCAAGCCATGAGACTGCGGTTCGTACTCGATTGTCATCTGTGGTTGAGTCTCTCTCGAAGACCTTCTCGTCATCCTCGATAAGTATCTCGCCCGGTGTGGCCACAACCTCACCGTTCATACGCTTCTTTCGATCCAGGTTACGAAGCGCCCTCAAGACGCCATGAATCTCATGTCGTGTAAGTCTTGATCTTGCCGACATCCCGAATTGCCGTTCAATGTCCTCTGGTGAATACAACAGAACACATAGTGCCGACTGGCGATCACGCCCTGCACGTCCAGCTTCCTGAAGGTAGTTCTCCAACGACCCTGGAATATCTGCATGGATTACCAGGCGGACGTCCGGTTTGTCAATTCCCATACCGAATGCATTTGTCGCGGTAACTACCCGCAGTTCACCGGTGGTAAAGCGATGCTGTACGTTCTTTTTTGTTGTCGGTGGAAGTCCGGCATGAAAAAAGTCTGCTGCTATATTCTTGTCCTGAAGGAATTCTACAACCTCTTCGGTCTGACGGCGTGTCGCACAATAAATGATCGCACCACCAGGTGTTTCGCGAGGTAGGTATTTCGTTAGAACATGATAAATGTGGGAGAACTTCTCCCCTCCGGTCGTTGGGATAACGGTAAATTCCAGATTAGTGCGATGAGCACCGCCATCGAATATCCTCAGATCTATATCCAGTTCATCCTTGAAATGTTGTCGGATTTCAGCTACTACATCTGGTTTGGCGGTTGCGGTTAAACACATAATAGGTGGGATCGCTGTCTTGCCGGACCTCTTTCGGATGAATCGTCCCACATAACGGTAGTCCGGTCGGAAGTCATGTCCCCACTTCGAGAGGCAGTGCGCTTCATCCAATACCCAGCCACCTACTTCACGCTGATCGATCACTCGGCGGACCGCTGCACTGCGCAGTTGCTCGGGTGAGATTAGAAGGATACCTGCGTCGCCAAGTCGTACACGATCGAGTGCATCGTTCCGTTCCGGCAAGCTCAGCAACCCGTTCACGGCCACACAAGAACCGACACCCTGTGCCTCCAGGCCAGACACCTGATCTTCCATGAGTGCGACCAAAGGTGAAATAACAACAGTCAACGCACCGGTCTTGTCATATCGGGATAATGCGGGAATCTGATAGCAGAGCGATTTGCCCGTACCGGTGGGCAGTATCCCCAACAGGTGCTGGTGTGACATTGCTTCCTCGATTATGACCTGCTGCATGGGACGACCATCTACGTCCTTTGGATCTTGACGGTATTCGTCAAAACCGAACCAGCGCTTCAGTTCCTTGCGAGGATCGTGTCTTTCACCGCACCATTCGCAGTCCGATTTATGGCAAGTGGTGTCTCTAAGGAGGCGCACCAGTTCACCAGCTTCAGGAATCTGGTGTCGGACCCATGGTGGCATTACCGAATTACCTCCCGATACGGACAGCCACGCTAGTGCGAACGCAATGGCCCAGCCATTTATGTTCTCCTGGTCCAAAAAGCCCTGACCGTGGTATGTGCAGGCGTTTCCGTCTAATTGCTTATGAATCGCCTCAATTGCCGCCGTCCGGGTGGGTTTGATTGTGCCTCTTACATCACGAAAAACGGCTTCGAAGCCCATATGATCGGGTTTCATAGCAGTCAGATAATGCCATGCCTCCAGCAAATCAGGCGTCGTTTTTCGCAATGCCCTGTACTGATTCCCAAAGACTTCCAGCACAAGCCGGGCGTCCCGTTCGGGATCATTGATTCGTCCACGTTTGAGCTGGCTGTCCTGATAGTGTTTGACGAGGTGGTGATAGGGATTGCGAGGAAAGGCCAGCGGATTGAGCCACAACGTGTCTACGGTGGGTAGTTTAAGCATCCGTAGATTCGGCTTTGCGGCTTTCAAATGAGGAAGATCGAAGTCAATCAGATTGTGGCCAAGCAGGAAATCCGATTCAGTAGCAAACTCGTCGAGTCTCTCCAATGCCGCAGCCAGGTCGCCGCGTTCGAAGATCAGGGGTTGATCGACCCCTGGACGTACCGCGGCAAATGCGCGAATGCGACCGGTATTTTTGGTGACTTCCAGATCTAGAGAGAGGCAGCGAGGGAGTAAACTGGATTCCATATTTGATACGATACGCAACAGTCCCAATCACGCCGCCCCCAGCACCTCTCGGGCGGCCTGCGTGGTCTCACGGACCTGGTCCAGGGTCCCCATCCCGAACATCGAGGCCGATACCCCGATTTCGTTGAAGACGTAATCGAAGGCCTTGTGCCCGAGGTAGCGGCCGCCGGCCATGGGTTTGATGGCAATGACGGGCTTGCTGGCCTGTCTGATGGCGTCGATGGCCACGTTGCGGGTGGGGAACATGAAAGTGCCCGGTGCGTTGACGGTGGTCAGGTAGCCGTCGACAGGGATGTTTTCGGCCTCGAGCAGCGGCAGGGTGACGCCGGCATGGTGGACGCTGGTGATTACCGTGTCGAACCGTTCACGGAGGAAGCCCAGGTATTCCCGGATCAGGTCGAATCGCCCGGTCATCGCGAGCAGGTCGATCTCGGCGCCCGGGTCGGCCACGAGGATATCGCACCCGGCGAAGAAACCGAGGTACTGCTCCAGGACGCCGTAGTCGATCTCGAAACGGGCGGCGTCCGCTTCCGTGTACGGCGGCACGGTCTCGGGCGTGGCGATGCCGTCGAAGGTATCGCCCAGGTTGTAACGGATGATGTCGTCGCGGTGGAAGTGATCGCGGAAGGCCTGGCCGGCAAGGGCTTCGTTGCGCCCGTAGAAGGTCGAATGCGCGCGATCGGAATAGGAGACGATCTCGCCGTCCAGCGTTACAGGTATCAGGATGTATGCCACGATGCCCAGTTGCGTGGCGGTCTGTTGCTCGGTTTCCCAGATGGCCTGAAGATGCAACCGGTCGAGCCGGGGGAGCATGTGGTCCACCTGGACCGCGGTGATGCCGCCTTCCTCGACGGCATATCGCAGCACGTCGGCTACCGACTGGACGCGGCTGAAGGAACGGAAATTCGCGGCATCCCGTTCCTTGTCCTGGTAAGAGCAGCCATCGTAGGGATGGATGCCCATGATCAGGCGGGGCACTTCGGCCTGGCCGATCCTCGTCGTGGGTACGCCGCAGCCTTCCAGGTATGATTTCATAGCTCAGGGTTCTAGGACTACGGGATTCGACCTTACGGGATTCGACCTTACGGGATTCGACCTTACGGGATTCGACCTTATAAGATTCGACCCATAGTAGTTTGAGGCTTGAATATATGAGATTAAAAAGCGTCAGGCCAATATACCCCTTCGAGATCCGAAAACGCAAGCCCGGGGTTACGCTGACGTTCTCTGCAATATCGACCCATGTCCCGCCTTGACCCTTGCCATCTTTTGGTATATATACTTGCAATCCCGTCGATTCAACCTTCCCCGGCGGTATCGAACGATTACATTGCTGTGCTGTGGCATGCAATAAACTACCTTCGAAACTGTTCAACCGGAGCAATTCATGCTGGCGACCATTGAGAAGATTGCGGAAGTCGAAGCGATGGTGGGTGAGGGACCGGTCTGGGACCCGGACAGCAAAACGCTGATGTGGACTGATATACGGACCGGTCGTTTCTTCGAGTATGACCCGGCGACGAATCAGAACCGCCAGGTGCACGACGGATTCAACGTCGGCGGGTTCGCCTTCAACGAATACGGCGGCCTCCTGGCGTGTATCTGGGACGGGGTCGTACTCTGGAAGTCGGACGACGAGTGGGTGCGTGTTTTCGACGAGACCCACGACGGAGAACCGCTGCGCTTCAACGACGTGACGGCCGACCCGGCCGGCCGGATGTTCGCCGGCTCGCTGATCGACGGCGGCCTGGGCAAGCTGTACCGCTTCGATCCGGACGGCAGTGTCGAGGTCATCGAAGAGGGAATCGGTTGCAGCAACGGTATGGGATACTCGCCGGACGAATCCATCATGTACTACACCGATTCCGCCGTGCGGACGATTTACCGATACGATTACGATCGCGCGACCGGTTCGGTCTCCAACCGGCGGGATTTCGTCAAACTGCCTGAAACCGCGGGCGTGCCGGACGGGATGACCGTCGATGCCGAGGGTTTCGTGTGGACAGCCGTCTGGTTCGACGGTTGCATCGTCCGGTTCGACCCGGACGGCGTGGAGGAGCGGCGCATCGCACTTCCTGCCATTCAGACGTCCAGTGTCATGTTTGGCGGTGCGGACTTGACCGACATCTACGTCACGACCGCGGGCACTTCGCTGGAACCCGGTTCGCCCCTTGATCCGAAAGACTATGACTGGGAGGCATACGGACAGGGTTACCGCGGCGGCGGATTGTTCCGGGTACGACAGGACATACAGGGCAAGCCCGAATACAAGGCCCGGTTTCCGTGGCCGGAAAAACAAGGATAGGGGGAATGGATGGCCTTCGACGTCGTCATTCGCGGCGGTGAGGTAATCGACGGTACCGGAAAGTCCGGGCGGTACGCGGCGGACGTGGGGTTGCGGGACGGCCTCGTAGCGGGGATTGGAGACCTGTCGGACGCTGAAACCGCGCGGACGGTCGACGCCGGCGGCCACATCGTCTGTCCCGGTTTTATCGACGTCCACGTTCACTCCGAAAACTCCTTGCTCGGCGGCCGGGACCAGATGAGCGGCCTCCGCCAGGGCGTGACGACCCACTTGCTGGCGCCCGATGGATTCGGCTGGGCGGGATTGTCCCGCGAAGAGGCCCTGCCCCTCTGGCACTACACGCAGTTCGCATACGGCGAGCCCCTGGCGCCGGTGGACTGGCCGACCATCGAATCCTACCTGGATCTCTTTCCAGGCCGCTCTCCCGCCAACGTGTACCCCCAGGTGCCGCATTGCGCCGTGCGCGTCAAGGCCATGGGCTGGGATCCCGGGCCTCCCAGCCCGGAACAGTTGAAAGTCCTGGAGGCGGAGACCCGGGCCTGGATGGAAGCCGGCGCAGGATGCCTCTGCCTGGGACTCGACTATCAGCCGAGCGCCAACGCCCCTTTCGAGGAACTGGTGGCACTGTGCAAGGTGGCCCTGGAGTACGATGGTATCTACGCCGCCCACCTGAGGTACCAGATCCTGGGTCGGGACCGGGCGTGGCAGGAGATCA
>CAZZNP010000018.1:11577-31266 GCA_964655785.1 uncultured Gemmatimonadota bacterium | reverse complement strand
CACCGGACCAGCGGCATCCCCGTGCACGTGTCCCACGAACGCGTCGACGGCATGACGGGCCCGATCCTCCAACAGGCGGTGCAGGATGGGGTGGACATCACCTTTGAATCCTATCTCTACCCGGCCGGCATGACCCACATCACGATGCAGCTGCCCATGTGGGTCCAGACTGGCAGTCCCGATGAGGTCCTCGAAAGGATGCGACAGCCCGATACCCGCCGCATGGCCCTCGAACACTTGAAATCGACGAACCTGGCCGACCGCCAGTACATCGGCTATACGCGCTCGGGCAGGTTCGCGGGGATGACCCTGGGCGAGGCCGCGCGGAGCGTGAACAAGTCCAACGAGGAGTTCGCCTACGATCTCGTGCTCGATGAAGACGGCATACAGGCGTTTATCATGTTCTGGCCGGTGCCGCAGGAAGAGATCGACGCCGTGCTGGATCAAACGGCGCCCCATCCCCTCATGATGGTCGCCAGCGACGGCGTCTATGACTGTACCCATCCTCATCCGAGGGGCATGGGATGTTTCGCCCGGATGCTCAGGAAGTTCGTGCGGGAGCGCGACCTGCTTTCCCTGGAAGAAGCCGTCTACAAGATGAGCGGATTCCCGGCGGAACGGTACCGGCTGAAAGACCGGGGCGTGCTGCGCGTGGGGGCTCCCGCGGACGTGGTCGTCTTCGATCCACAGACCGTGGCCGACCGGGCGACGTTCGAAGCGCCGATACAGCCTCCCGACGGCATTCCCCATGTCTTCGTCAACGGCATTCCGGTAATCGATGATCACGAGCCCACCGAGCACCGCCCGGGCCAGGTCCTGAGTAGAGGATAGGAAGGGACGCGTTGTAGATACATGGATTGGGATCTGGCATCTTACTTCCCTGCTTTCGACGGTCCGGAGATGCGCCGCTTCAAGGCCGAACTCCGGGACGACCTGGACGCCTTGCTGGCCGAAGCCTCGGATATGGCGCCGCTGGACCTCGACAACCAGGAAGCCTGGGAGCGCATCGTCCTCTCCTTCGAGCACGTCGTCACCCGGTTGCGTCACCTGGGCTCCTATGTTTCCTGCATAACCTCAGCGGACGCCAACAACGAGGATTACGCCGCCGAGGAAGGGGCGTTGAGCCTGATGGACGCCCGGATGTCCAAGGTCCTCGTGGAACTGCAGCGGGGGTTCAAGTCCCCTCCCGACGAGGTCTTCGACGCCTTCACTTCCCGTCCCGCCCTCCGGGACGCCCGGTATCGCAT
Organism: uncultured Gemmatimonadota bacterium; assembly: GCA_964655785.1. GTDB lineage: Bacteria > JAAXHH01 > JAAXHH01 > JAAXHH01 > JAAXHH01 > JAAXHH01. The sequence goes on along the minus strand of CAZZNP010000018.1, from coordinate 30,019 downwards.
TTCGCGTATCCGGGAGCAGTCTCGTTACACCATGTCCACGGAAAAAGAACACCTGGCGTCGGACCTGGGCGTAGACGGCATCGAAGCCTGGGGACGTCTATACGACCGGGTATCGGGCAAACTGACCTTCGAAATGGCCTATCCGGACGGTCGGCGGGAACAGGTGCCCATGTCGCAGCGACGCGCCCTGATGGAACACCCCGATCGCCGCGTGCGACGCGCCGCCTTCGAGGGGGGCAACGAGGCCTGGTCGTCGATCGAGACTGTGCCTGCGGCCGCGTTGAACGCCATCGCCGGCACCAGGCTGACCCTGTACCGTCACCGCGGCATGGACCACTATCTCGACCGGGCCCTCTTCCAGGCGGCGATCTCGCGCGAGACGCTGGAGGCCATGTTCGAAGCAGTCTATGCGGAAATCGACGTCGCCCGAAGCATCCTGGCGTACAAGGCGCGCCTCATGGGCGGCGATACCGTGGGGTGGTACGATCTCTCTGCGCCCCTGACGGTACAGAACCAGGACGAACCCTCCTGGGAAGACGCTACGGCCCTGGTGCACCGGGCTTTTGCGGCCGGATATCCGGCCCTGGCGGACTACACGGCCGAGGCCTGCGAGAGGAAGTGGATCGATTGGTCGCCTCGGCCCGGCAAGCGGCCCGGCGCCTTCTGTACGGGATCGCCCCTGACGAAAGAGTCCCGGGTCTACATGACCTACAACGACAACATGGGTGACGCTTTGACGCTGGCCCACGAGCTGGGACACGCCTTTCACGGCCACCTGATGCGGACGGAACGTACGCTGAACCGCGCCTATCCCATGACCCTGGCCGAATCGGCTTCCACCTTCGGCGAGATGCTGCTCATGCGCGGGTTGATGGATGAGCCGGGCATCAGCGCCGAAACCAGGGCTTTCCTGCTCAACCTGGAGGCGAGCGACGGCGCCACCTATCTGCTGGACATCCCCGTGCGCTTCGAATTCGAGAAGTCCTTTCATGAAGAACGGGCGGCCGGAGAGGTCGGCGTGGGCAGGCTGAAGGAGATGATGGTCGATACGCAGCGCCGCGTTTTGGGGGACGTGCTGGATCCCGATGGCGGCGATCCCTATTTCTGGGCGTCCAAGCTTCATTTCTACATCACGGACACCACGTTTTACAATTTTCCCTATACCTTCGGCTACCTGCTCAGCCGGGGCCTCTTCGCGCAGTTCGAGAAGGAAGGCCCGGATTTCCTGCCGAGATACGAGCGGTACCTGAAACTGACGGGAAGCGATTCGGCGGAGAACGTGGTGCGGCGGACCGTGGGGCTCGAGTTGACGGAACCCGCGTTCTGGTCGGATGCCATAGGCGGACTGGCGGGCGTCCTGGACCAGCTCGAGACCTGCGTGTCGGAGAGCAAGGCCGTGTTGAACTGAACAAGCGAACCAGCTGGTGTCAGATGTATGCAAAGCGGACGAAATCGGATCACCGGAGTGAAAGGACCGGAGCATATGGCAAAGGCGATAGAGGGCGAGCGTAACCGTTTTCACGGCGTGGAAATCGGTCCGGAAGCTCTGCCGGAGGCGCTGGACGGATTCCCGGAGCGCCTGGACCATTCGATCCGGGCGTGGAAGGAAGAGGGACTGCAGGTCGCCTGGTTCAATGTACCCCTGTCACGCGCCTTTCTCATTCCCGCACTGGTGGACGCGGGCGGCGTCTTTCATCACAGCACCACCGAATACCTGATGCTGACGCTCCGCCTGGTCGAGGAGGCTTTCGTGCCGCTGTACGCGACCCATTATATCGGTGCCGGTGGCGTGGTGATCAACGAGAAAAACGAACTGCTCGTGGTCTGCGAACGGTTTCGAGGTGGGCGCGCGCCGTATTACAAGCTGCCCGGAGGCGCATTGCTGCCGGAGGAGCACCTTGCCGAGGGCGTCGTCCGGGAAGTGTTCGAGGAAACAGGCGTGCCGACCAGCTTCGACAGCCTGGTGTGTTTTAGGCACTGGCATGGCTACCGGTACGACAAGTCCGACATCTACTTCGTCTGCCGGCTGAAGCCGCTGCATCAAATCATCGAAATGCAGGCCACGGAAATCGAAGAGTGTTTCTGGATGCCCGTGGAGACCTACATGGGCTCGGAGAACGTCAGCCAGTTCAACAAACTCATCGTCAAGGCCGCGGTGGAGAACCAGGGCCTGAAGGAAACCTGGGTCGACGGCTACGGCGACCCGGATCGGTACGAGTTCTTTATGCCGGAGTAGGCATGTGAGCGTAGTGAATGACTCATAGGTGAAGTCTCTTTGAATGTACTTGGGAGTAAACCTGGATGAGTACATATGTGATTATATCCATTTTCGTCGTCGCGATAGTCCTGGTGGTCTTTGTTTTCAGGAAACATGTAAACTCCACGGCCTCCCTGGTAACCGTGATCGGGGTGCTTGGTACATTCTGTGGAATTGCATGGGGGCTTGCGCATTTCAACCCGGCGAATCCTGACGAGAGCATACCCGAATTGCTCGACGGGCTGATGTTTGCGTTCTTGACCTCTATCTGCGGTATATTCGCATCGGTCGTCATTAAGCTGACCGAACTGTATAAGATGAAGAAAAGAGCAGATTCGGAGGAAGCGCCTGTTGTCGTCGGAGCGACAATCGACGATTTGGAGGCAACCTTAGTGGATATCCTGCATGCAATACGGAACAGCGCGAATGAAAACAAAGAGACCATGAAATCAGTCGAGGCCGCATTAACGGGAGATGGTGAAAGCACCGTACTGACTCAGTTACAAAAACTCAGAACAGGCTTTCTGGATAAGCAGGATGAAGTCATTCGGGCCGTGACGGCGTTTTCAGATCGAATTGCCGAAGATAATACAAACGCTTTGATAGAAGCGCTCGAATCTGTAATGAGAGATTTCAACGCGAAGATAAACGAGCAATTCGGGGACAATTTCAAACATCTGAATGAAGCCATTGGCCGCGTTAACGACTGGCAGGAACAATACCGGATGCAGATGAGTGACTTGGCTGGCGTAATTGAAACCGCCATGGAGAGCATGGATAAATCGCGTCAGTCATTGGAAACGATCACAAGGCAATCCGATGCGTTTGTTGCCACCGCAAATCACCTGGAACCGGTTCTCCAAACGCTTCAGGATCAGTTGATGGCAATGAACGAAAGGTTGGAAGCGTTCAGCTCGCTCAGTGAAAATGCCCGTACCGCTTTTCCCCTCATTGAAGATCGTCTGGATAAACTGACCAGCGAGTTTTCAGAAGCGGCATTGGATACTATAAACAGGTCGCAGGAGGATGTAACCAACCAGCGACGCATACTTGACAGACATTCCGCGCAATTCGATGAATTAGTACAAAAGACCCAGGAGCAGTTTGAAAAGTTGATTAATGATACAAACACGAAACTGACCGCGGAGTCCGAGAGAGTCTTCACGGAAAGCACCCGACAGATCGCTCAGCAAATCAGTGTGTTGGACAAGGCATTGGAAAATGCGCTTACAGAGTCGATAAACTCGATGGGTAACCAACTTGCAAGTCTCTCCACCAAATTTGTCGAAGACTATGGCCCCCTAACATCTAGGCTCCGCGAAGTTGTAAGATTGGCGGATGGCTTGCCGGGCAATTCTGGTTCAAGACCCAGCCGGTAACTGAAGAAGTGTATATGGAACTGACCCCGACAAGCCAGAAAGACACCGAAGAAACATGGATTTCGATCTCGGACATGATGGCTGGTCTGATGGTGATATTTCTTTTTATTGCAATAAGTTACATGTTGTATGTGAGATCTGAGAAAGACAAGATAGAGCAGATCGCCCATGCTTACGATCAGCTGCAGTCCGCGTTAATTGACAGCCTCAACAGTGAATTCAAATACGACTTCGAGAAGTGGAATGCAGAACTGGTCGATACAACGCTTTCAATCCAGTTCAGGGCTAATAGGTTGAACGTGCTATTCGGGCAGGGCGAGGCCGATTTACGCCCGTATTTCCAGGACATACTGAGGGAGTTCTTTCCACGTTACCTGGAAGTTCTGCAAAACTTTAGAGATGATATCACGGAGATAAGGATAGAGGGTCATACATCCAGTGAGTGGTATACCGGTGTGAGCCCTGATGAGGCCTATATCCTGAATATGGAACTTTCGCAGGGAAGAACACGTAGCGTTCTCGAATTCATATTGCAAATGCCCGAGATTGTGCAGGAAGATAGAAACTGGATTAAAGGAGTTTTAACAGCAAACGGTCTGTCTTCTAGCCAACCACTATTTGTAACAGGCGGTAGCGACACGGAAGACAGAGTGAAATCCAGAAGAGTGGAATTCAGGGTGCAGACTAACGCGGAAAAACGCATCGACACTATTGTAAATCAAAAACAGGCATCATGAATCTACCTGATTTCAAAGTACATAATCTGTACAACCGATTAAGAACACAGATGAACGCTCGACTGGTAAATTGGAGTGAGTGCGGGCCTTGGAATTCCATCAATATTGACGAAATACTAGAAACTACGGGCCATGACATCTCGCCAGAGGAATTATCCGTAGCAAATGATGGGACCCTGGAATACAAAGGCCGTAAAGTGGTAGTCTATATTCGTGACCAGCGGGTACAGTACCAACCATACAAGTTTCATGTTGCCGACTGCAAGAAGTTGACAGAAATGCGGGATAATGATCGATACCATAGATATGTAGTGTCAAACCGAACGGACGGCACATTCACCGTAAACTCATACGAACGAGGTCAGATTGTAAAGAAGAACACCGCCGTAAAACTGAACATTTGCAAGTATTGTCTGAATCACTTGAATTACAAGGGTTACGTAAGCAGCAACGAGCAGACACGAACGAGGATTTACAATTCATTTGAACTGGATGAGTTCTTTGGAAAGTACACTTCACAGATCACTATTGAACCTGCACACACGAATGTCACCGCACCGGCTGATGAATACACAGTAAATTGGGAAAACATCTCCCGTGGATATAGGGAGAGTGCAAATTGGCGATGCGAACAATGTCAAGTTTCCCTACGTGATAAACGAGAATACCTGCACGTTCACCATATAGACGGCAACAAGAACAATAACATAAGAGAGAATCTCCAGGCTTTGTGCGTTGCCTGCCACGCCAGTCGTCCCTATCACGACCATCTGATACGAAAATCTGAATTCGACGCATATCTGAATTGGTTACATACACAACGAGGACCAACCCATGGCTAAAACCATCCGGCGACGCAAGAAGCGTCCCAATATCGTGCTGCTTGGCGTGGATTCCCTTCTGGCCGATCACATGAGCTGTTACGGCTACCATCGCCAGACCACGCCCCACATCGATCGGTTCGCAGAAGGCGGCGCGCTGTTCGAGAAGACGTACAGCGCCCACATACCCACGACCAGCGCCTATGCGTCCATGCTGACCGGCCTGGATGCCTTCGGAACGCAGGTGGTAGCCTTGCGGCACAAGGGCGGGCTTCGGGAGGACGTGCAGACGCTTCCGGAGATCCTGAGGGAGCAGGGATACGCGACCACGTGCGTCGGTTTTACCGGAAATCCGTCGTCCAGGGGATTCGACAAGTACATAGATTACCCGAGCTGGGGCAGCTGGAACGAGGGGCGCAGTCCCAAGGCGCAGAATCTGAACGACGTGGCGATCCCGGAACTGGACCGGCTCGCGAAACGGCGTGGCCCGTTCTTCCTGTTTCTCCGCCACATGGATCCCCATGCGCCGTACCTGCCGCCGGAACCCTACGAACGCATGTTCTATCACGGCGACGAGTGCGACCCGAAGAACAGGTCCATGGACCCGGTCAAGGCGTTCAAGCCCTTCTGTGACTTCTTTGCCTCGTGGATGCCGCCGGGCATAACCGACAAGGACTACGTGATCGCCCAGTACGACGGCGCCGTAGCGTACATGGACGCCTGCATTCAATCGATCTTCAATGCCCTGGAAGCCCACGGAATCATGGACGAGACGATCGTGATCCTCAACGGGGACCACGGCGAGACGCTCTATGACCACGAATGCTGGTTCGATCACCACGGCCTCTACGACGTGACGCTGCATGTGCCGCTCATCATCCGGTATCCGGGCAGGATCCCCGCCGGCAGCCGTGTCAGCGGATACAACCAGCACAAGGATCTCGTCCCCACCATCATGGATCTGGCCGAGATCGAAGCAGGGATCGATTTCGACGGCGACAGCCTGATGTCGCTCGTCGACGGCACAGTGTCTTCCTTCGACAGCGAGTTCTACATCACCGAGTGCACGTGGATGCGCAAGCACGGCTGGCGCACGCCGCAGTGGAAGCTGATGATCGCCCTGGAGCCGGATTTCCACTTCAAGCCGCCAATCGAGCTGTACAACCTGGTGGAGGACCCGGACGAGAACAACAACCTGGCCGAGGAACTCCCGGAGGTGGTCAACCTGCTCAAGCGGAGGATGAACACCTGGATTCGCAAGCGGGTGCAGGATACCGGAAAGCGCAATCCCATGCTTACGCAGGGAGACTGGCACGGGCACGAGGGGGTGGGCGCCTTCAAGTCCTCTCAGCAGGCCTACGATACGATGCACATCGGCGATCCCAACCAGGCCGCCAGTCTGCAGGCCCGCAGCAGGTAATGGAGACGATCCGTGTGGTCGGCGGGCGTTTCGAGGCGGAGACGCCAAGTGGAGGCGCCAAGCGGAGACGCCAAGTGGAGGCGCCAAGAGGAGGCGCCAAGTGGAAGCGCCAAGTAGAGGCGCCAAGTGGAAGCGCCAAGTGGAGGCGCATGGGAGACCGTATTTCGCAAGTTACTGAAATTTAATAGTTTAACACGAAAAACACGAGAAGCCAGTTTTCGTAAAGGAGCGTTTGAAGATGGGCCTGAATATCGCGGTGGTGGGGATGGGTGGCATCGGCAACAATCATGCCAGGAACTACCAGGCGCATGAAGCGTGCACGATCGTGGCGGTTTGCGACGCCCTGAAGGACAAGGCCGACGAGGCCGCACAGACTTTCGGCTGCCAGGCGTTCTACACCGTTGGCGACCTGTTGAACAGCGGACTGAAGGTGGACGCGGCGAGTGTCTGCACGGCCGGCGTGGAAAACGGCGGGGACCATTACGAACCGACGATGGAGCTGCTGGGCGGCGGCATCGCCGTGCTGGGCGAGAAGCCCATTTCCAACGAGATCCCGAAGGCCAGGGAAATGGTCGCTTTGGCGCGGGAACGGGGCATTCGCTACGGGATCAACCTCAATCACCGCTTCACGCCGGCCGCGTTGCGGGCGAAGGAGTGGGTCGAGGCCGGCAGGCTGGGAGAACTCAACATCATCAACATGACGATGTGGATCAACAACCCCAACGAAAGTTCGCCCCATTTCCACATGCGGGCGCTTCATCCCCATTCCATCGACGTGATGCGGTATTTCTGCGGCGACGTGGAGAAGGTGCAGGCCTTCTTCAAGAAGGGTCGGGGCCGGAAAATCTGGTCCAACGTCCAGGTCAACATGCTGTTCGAAAACGGCGTGGTGGGCCACCTGACGGGGAGCTACGACGCAGGGGGAAGCTATGGCCTGGAGACCTGCGAGGTCGTGGGGTCTGACGCCCGGTTCGTCATACGCGAAGCCTGCGAGGGGTTGGAATTCTACCCCCGGCATTCCAGGGAAGTAGAGACCTATCAGTACCTGGGCGGCATGTTGGGGTTTTCCGAAACTTTCGAGTCGCGGATCACCCGCTGGGTCGAACAGAACCTCGAAGGCGCGGCGCCGGACGAAATCGACGCCAAGGCCGAGGACGCCCTTCGCGCCCAGTTGATTATCGAGGCCGCCATCGAATCCTGGGATACGGATTCCGTGGCGACGGTGCAGTACTGACCGGAGTGCGTGCAGTTCAACGACAAGGATCAATCAGCCATATAAGGATCCATCGCGATTCACAGACGAATAAGGAGAGAACATGAAGCTCGGCGCTAACTCGGTACTGTTCGGTGGGTACGACATGGAGACGGCCTTCAAGTACCTGGCCATGGCGGGATATGACGGAATCGAAGTGTCGGCGATCAGCGGCATGAGCGAGCACCTCGTCCTGTCGGACTGGCGGACCATCGCGCCGGAAATAAAGCGTTTGTCCGAGGCGTACGGCCTTGAACTCCTGGCCATGGAGCAACCATCACAAGACGAAGGGGTTATGGAGTCCGCCTTCCAGGCCGCTGCGGAAACCGGCATCCCGATCGTCAACTGCGGGCCCGGCGGCACGTCCGGTGACGAAGAAAGCCTCCAGGCGTCCATAGACTCCCTCGGCAAGCTGGCGGACAGGGCGGAACATTACGGCGTCGTGCTGTGCGTGAAGGCCCACGTGGGCGCCAGTATCTACGACACCCCGACGACGCTGCGGGCCATGGAGGCCATTTCATCGCCCGCCTTCGGAATCGATATGGATCCCTCCCACATCCACCGCGCCGACGAGAATCCCGTGGATGCCATCAAGGCGGTGCTCCCCCGCGTGCGCCACGTCCACATCCGCGACTGCAAGGGCCGCCAGGCCGGTCCCGGCGCGCCCGAAGACCAGGCCAACGGCCGGGGAGATATCGACCTGGTGGGCTATGTGCGGGCTCTGCACGAGGGAGGATACGACGGTCCGCTGAACCTCGAGGTCATCGGGGCGCGGGAGTATTCGCTGGAGCAGTGCTGCGTCATCGCCGCGGAGACGCGCGGTCACATGCAGGCGTGCCTGCAGGCGTGCGGGGCGCGGTAAGAACTGGCGATCGGATGGGAGGTGGGAGGTGGGTGCGCGTCATCAAAAGCCTGCTGGTACTGCCTTCTTCATGAACGTTGTCGGCACTCCATAAACTTCCCCGGAGAGCGATTCCGGTTTGTGGTGTTCAATCACCGGGCCCTGGCCCATCTTGCTTCGCCAGCGTCCGTTTGACACCTGCAACGCTGCGTGCTGCGCGGTACCCTTCTCTTCGTACAGTGCTACCTTTCGGTACCCGTCTTCGGCAGCTCCATCGACGCAAGATTCGTACCCCAGTCCAGCGAAAACCTCCTTCAGGCTTTCCATCCGGCTGTCCCTTGTCGCCCAAGGAGGCCAGTAGTAACCCTCATTGTAGTCCCAAATCCGGGTAGTGTCGCCTGCTGCAAAAGCAACGCAGTTGAAGTTGCGGGATGGTGGTTCTAAAATTTTGAAATCTTCGCCGGACAGGCCTGGAAACGCTACGGTGAGGTCCTCTACCCACCTAGATATATCCATTGGCTTCGCCCCACCTCAGCCAGGAATCCTGCATGACCTGCACTTTGCCGCGGTCATCTGACTTCACTGGGTCGGCGCCGGTGAGTTCGGACAGCGCGTGGAACCAGAGTCCCCCCTGTGCATTCATTCTATCCAGAATCAGGGGAATCGCTGATTCACCCATGCTGACGATTTCCCGGTGGGCTGGATGTGCAGCCGCCCGGTCCGAATTCGACAGTAATACGGTTTCGTTCTCCCAGCGGTCGGCCAGTTCCGCGAAGCGTTCGCGGTCCGCCGTCTCGATGTCCGGGCTGTCGGCATATTGGCCGTAGCCGCGTCCGCATACGTGCGGTTCCCTGTGAAGCAGGTGGCGCACACGCGCAAGCTCGTTGGCTTCCCAATCCATGGCTTCCGCCACGGCTTCATCCCACAAACGACGCACCTCGCATTCACCATCGCGGAATTGCGGAACTTCCATGTCCCTGGTTAGCTCCCAGCAGTCAGCCAAGATCTTCCGGATGCGGGAATCCTTGACGTCTGGGAAACGAATGCCTGCGTATGCCGCTGGCATGTACATGGGGAACTCCAATGTCCGTCCCGCATTTCGCATGAGTTGCAAGCGTCCCGGAGTAGAGTTGAGGAACACGGCCAACCCTTTTGATTCTTCAGACGAGAGTCCTGCGATGGGCATCCAGCCCACTCCTACGTTTTTTGTATCGCTTGCCACTGCGGTTAGACGTGCGGTGGCGTTGCGTTGTCCATCTGTGATAAGCAGATTAGCTGCTCTTGCTTTCAGGTTCTCCACACCTTGCAAGCATCTTCTATTTGCCGGATTTTTCGGTTTGTAGAATCTGTCGGGTACGGCTGATATCGTGGTCTGGCCATAAGCCCCTTTAGAATGAAGTAGAGCAAAACTTCCGATGTCGTTTTCTTCGGCCTTACTGCAGAACTCTCTTACTCTTCTCCCTGCGTGATAGATGGATTCTTGCTCGATATTCTGCATATCCTTTCGGTTTGCGTATGTGTATGCCGCCTGTGCAAGTTCAGGCGAACGCCATATCGCAGCCGTCCAGTCGCCGGCTTCGATACGCTCAGGGGGCCAATACGATACTTCGCCCCAGCCATTGTCGATGGATCCCTCGGTACAATTGATAAGGCTTTTGTATAGGTTTGTGACTTCGCTGTCGTCAACCGGGAATCTGTCCAGGTTGATAAACCGAGTTGGAGGTTTAGGTCCGGCGGCATTACGTCGCATCACCACGACGCTTTCGTTGATACTGGTTTCCTGACTCAGGTTGATATTGCCCGGCTGGTGACAAGTCAGGACGGTGTGGATGTGAAATCTGTGTGCCAGCGTCTGCCGTTCCTTCAGACCGGACGTAGTTGAAAGCGCGATCGTCGGTTTGATCATAGTGATCACGCCATCGGGCCCCTTTTCGCAGTGGTCCGCAAGGGCCACGAAAAGTGGCCTGATGGAGTTCTTATCTGAGAATTCCATCAGATCGGGATCTGCGCCAACTAACCTGTTCTCCATGCCGTCCACACGTACCCTCATCGCCTGCTGGGTCTCCTTGGGAAACTTCTCGCCCATCTTCGAACGATTTGTAAACGGCGGATTCATGATGACGATCCGGGCGTCCCTGGCCGCGTCCACGGCTTCTTCCAGTTCCGCGTGGTCCTCCTGCTTCCAAACGAGTTGGGATCCAACTGTGTCATCGGCGAAATCCAATTCACCGTCACGGGGTACAATGGCTTTCTGTCCCAGTAACTCCAGGGTCCCGATCGATACCCGCGTTGGGTTTTCCATGGACGGGCCGTATGGCATCTGGTACAGGCCCATTCGGCGGTACCGGATTTCGTGATTGCCCGCGGTAAGTTGAGATGCGGCCAGCTGAAGCGACACCGGGTTGATGTCCAATCCCTTGACGGTTTCCTCCACGGCGAGTTTCTGCAGCTCTGCGATCCTATCTACGTCGGCGCCCCGTGCCCGGGCCCGCCGCTTCATCTCGGCGAGCATCGCCGCAAGTAGGGTCCCGCTCCCGCAGGCCAGATCCACGGTCTTGTGCGCCCGCCACTCGGCAGGATCGGACCAGTCCACTTCGCCGCAGGCGTCCAGGGCAAGACGGGCCGCGATTGAAGCGGCGACCGGACGGGTGAAATAGGCTCCGTCCGAGGCCTGGTTTCCCATGACGCGGTTGAACAGGGGACCGGCGTGGTCCGCACCCATGTCCGCGTAGGTCTCGGCGATGCGTTCCGCCTCGGCGGTGATGTGGCGCAAGGCGCGTTCCAAACCAGCCAGTTTTCCAGTGTCCTCGACTGCCTCGATGGCGCCCACTGCCGGTTCAAGCACAGGAAGAAAGTCGTGGCGCATGATGCGTCCCCATTCCCGTCGAACGCGGCGCACCACGTTTACGTCGTTCTTGACCGTCTCCAGGTCGCTGACGCCGGTAAGCCATTTGCCGCTGGCGATGCGCTGGTGAAGCATGGCCGCGTTCATCATCAGGAGCGTCGCGATGGTGCAACCGTCGGCCTGATTCCTGCGTTTGTCGTCCGTCAGGTTGTCCAGGCCGAAGTGCCGGTCAAGCTCCGGTTGCAGGTTATCGTTCCGTAGGTGGAAAGCGGCTTCCCTGATGCTGGCCTCCAGGATGTTCAGGTCCCGGACCACCCGGTTTTCGACCAGACCGGACCTGGACAGCAGATTCATCCTGATCGCGTTTCCGTGCTCCTCCATCCCGCTGAGCAGGAGCATCTGCATGGCGTTGTGCTCCTGGGTATGCCCTTTTTTTAACGAGGTTTTCTCCTTGTCGGTCTTGATACGCACGCCCTCGCCCTTGTTGATCATATCCCTGCCCCTGGCCTTTGTCTTCTTCAAGTCCACCGCGCCGCGGGTACCGTCGGGGGCCGGTTTGTTCCGTACGACCGTATCGATACGCAACTCCATGGTGCCGTCGTCGTTATTCTTGCCTGAAATGATCTGCGTAGGATCGTCCGCCGCCATCGGATATTCGTCCGTTTCGCCGACGCGGCCGGGCTGGTCATTCCCTTCGGTGGCATTGAAGTTTGCAGGTTCGCCGTTTTCCTGTGTTCCCGTACCCCGAAGATCCGTAATCAGGTGAAACTCATGCGCAAGCTTACTGATGCCTGCCAATACCCTTTCCAGCGCAGATTGCGCCGCGCCGGGCGGTCCCACGTGTTCACGGTACTGGATCCGCTTTTCCGCATCGGTGGCCACGGCGACGATGGTTTTCAGGTTCTCCGGAGGATTTGGGATGTACAACTGCAGCAGATCGGCCAGGTTGTCCTCAATGCGTTGGTCGTGCGCGCGCAGGGCGAGTAGAATCTGGCCGAGTTCCTGCCATCCCTCTTCCATTTCGCTTGTACTGAGCCACATCTCCGGATCGGCGTTGGGCGGGATCAGGATGGGGCAGATGATATAGCCCATTTCCTTGCCGGGCGCTATGCGCATGGCCCTTCCCACGGCCTGAATCACGTCGATGGGGCTCTTGCGCGCTTCCAGGAAAGCGACGGCGTTGAGCGAAGGCGAGTCCGTCCCCTCGCCGAATATGCCCACGTTGATGATGCCGTGCGGATTGGAGTTGGTGGATTCGGCCAGTCGTCGTTTACCGTTTTCCCGCGCGGATACGTTGCTGGTGGCGTCGAGATGTTCGAGGGTGAATTGCGCGGCAGATTGCCCTTCCCGGTTGTTTCGCAGCCAGTCCTGAAGCCATTTCCGTACCGTTTCAGACTGGAGGTCGTCCGCCATGTTCTTCGATTTGTCGACGGTGTTCATGAATGCGATGCACGATTTGATCGGCACGGACCCGTTTTCCCGCGCATGCGTGGCGCCGCCCATAGCTAGCGCGAATGCCAGTCCCCGAAGATAATCGGAAGTGGTGAGGGCACGGCGGCCCTTGCTCTTAGTATTCGCTGCGAGCAGGTTGGCCTGCCGGAAGGCCTCGGGGTCGTTGACGCCCAGGGCGATGATCCGATAATCGGAGAGCCAGCCTTGTTTGACGGCTTCCATGTAACTCTTGCGGTATAGTTCCACTCCGAAAACGGTTTCGTCGTCCATACTCCGGACGATCCAATCTTCGGACTTGCTTTGATCAACCTTTCTGGTGTCGTAAATGCGCGGCGTAGCCGTCTGGTACACGCGGTATGTAGCGGGGAACGCATCGTTGTCGTGGCAGAGCGTGAAATCCCGGACCCGCTTCTCCTCCGACGAGAGATTCGTATCTCTTGACTTGTTTTTCCTGCGCAGTCCGGCGGTCCGATGTGCTTCGTCACCGATGAGCACACGGGCAACGACACCGGTGTCAGCCAGCGCTTCAGCAATGCGGCTACCGCTCTGATAGGTTCCGAAGATTACGCTCAACGGTCCACTGCCGCTTCCCTCCCTGATCCAGCCTGCTATTACGTCCGAGTCGGTTGTGACCTTTCCCTTTATTTCGGAGGCGCTGACATTACTGTTGTCCAACGTAGGGTCGCTGGCGCTGTTGCGGGAACTCTCTTTCTTGGGATCGTAACCGGCGGTTTCGTCCGAACAAACGGCGAGCGCCCGGATGCCCTTCTCGGTATGCTGCAGGTACTCGCGTCTGATCTGGGCGACCAAAGCAATGGACGGGCACAGTACAATGGAAAGTTCGCCGGGCTGTGTGAGGGTCTCGACTATGCGCAGCGAAATGCGGGTCTTGCCGGTGCCGCAGGGCAGGATGATCTTTCCGCGCGCCTGGCCCTTAGGCAGACCGCCGCTACTGGACTGTTCATGTTCCCGGAGGATCCGTACGCTTCTGGCAACGGCCTCGTTCTGCATGCAGTTCTTGGTCTGCCGACTCGCGTCGTCGTTGCGATTCGATTCACTGTGCGTGTATTCCTCGTTGGTGAACGCGGCACGCTGCTGCTGGAGGTCATTGGCGATATTGACGATCTTGATTGGCCTGGATTTCGGGACAGCGGACATGGCGTTCCTGCCCAGCGGATTGTCTCCGTTGGTAACCAGCCAGCGCTCCGACCAGAAATCGTCCGAGGACGCGCTGGCGAAGCTGTCGATTTCTGCTTTGACTATGGCTCCGCCCCGGCCGCTTTCGTCCAGTTGGCGAGATTTGCACTGAATCGCGAGGTACTCGCCCGCACGGTTGACGGCAACCACGTCGATGCCGGTATCCTGACTCGTGGATTGCGGTTGCATCTGTTCCCGATCGGGCCAATCATCCCAGCGCCAGCACTGGGCGATGTCCCAGTCCCTGATGTACGGTCCCACGTAGACAGTCAGATTCTCCAGCCATTTGCCGCCTGTCTGCTGAGGGCTGGCCTCAGCCACCGTTTTGATGGCTTGATCAACGCGATCGATGATGTGCTGTTGATCGGTGGCCTGCTGTTGATCGGTGGATTGCATGTTTACCTTCTGTGAACGAATACCTGTTACGCGCTGTATCTTGCTGGGGAACCTGGCCGATCAGGGTGTGACCGCTTGCCTGTCTTTCCGACCCAAACCGGATTGTCTCAATAAGTTGAAAATACCGTGAGATTTGATGTTATGTCAACTTCAATAGACGCTGATGTTGGAGTTTCCCGGTTGTTGCACCCAGGCTGACATGGTATATTTCTCGTACCCCTGTCGCGCTGACAATTTTGGGCTTTTCGATGTCGCAGCGCCAAAGGTTAGCAACGGATATACATTTACAATTCCAGACTGAATCCCGGAAAGGCACATCATGAAAATCACCAAGCTGGAGACATTCCTGGTCAAGCCCCGCTGGCTCTTTCTCAAGATCCACACCGACGAGGGCCTGGTCGGACTCGGGGAGCCCATCTTGGAGGGCCGGGCGAAGACCTGTGCCCAGGCCGTGGCCGAGCTGGAACCCTATCTGATCGGCAAGGACCCGACCCGGGTGGTTCACCACTGGCAGGCTATGTACCGCCACGCATTCTACCGGGGCGGCCCGATCCTGACCAGCGCGCTCAGCGGAGTGGAGCAGGCGTTGTGGGACCTGTCTGGCAAGGCCCTGGGCGTGCCGGTGTACAAGCTGCTGGGCGGTCCGACGCGGGACCGGATCCGGATTTACAAGGGTGGCGGCGATCCGGCAACGATCAAGGATTGGATCGCGAAGGGTTTCACCTGCTTCAAGACCGGCCCGTACTCCGAGCGTCCGTCCCGGATCATCGAGAACAAGGCCTTCGTAGACACGGCCGTTAACCGTTTCGCCGAACTGAGGGAAGTCGCCGGTCCGGAAATCGACCTGGCCATCGACTTTCACGGGGCTGTCAGTCCCCAGACGGCCAAGCTGCTCATCAAGGAGCTCGAACCCTACCAGCCCTTCTTCGTGGAAGAACCCGTGCAGTGCCAGAACGTCGACGTGCTTGCCGAAATCGCCCGGGGCACCCACCTGCCGATCGCCACGGGCGAACGCGTCTTCACCAAGTGGGGATTCCGGGAGATCCTGGAGAAGCAGGCCGCGTCCATTCTGCAGCCGGACCTGTGCCACGCCGGCGGCATCTTCGAAGTGCGACTCATCGCGGGCATGGCCGAGGCCTACTACGGCGGCATCGCGCCCCATAACCCCCTGGGCCCCATATCTCTGGCTGCCTGCCTGCAACTGGATGCGTCGATCCCCAATTTCGTCGCCCAGGAGCACACCACACTTGGCGAGGGGTACCTGAAAAAGCCCTTCGTCTTCAAGGATGGGTTCGTGGAACTGCCCACAGAGCCGGGGCTCGGGATCGAGCTGGACGACGACGCCATGGAGGACCAGATCGACCACGACTGGCGGAACGGCGAGAGTTATCTGGCCGATGACGGGTCCGTGGTGGACTGGTAGCGCGGTCCGCGCATCAACGCGAGACGAGCGACTATGCCGACGACGGGTCCGTGGTGGACTGGTAGCGCGGTCCGCGCATCAACGCGAGACGAGTGACTATGCCGATGACGGGTCCGTGGTGGACTGGTAGCGCGGTCCGCGCATCAACGCGAGGCGAGTGACTATGCCGACGACGGGTCCGTGGTGGACTGGTAGAGGGATCGCATCAGCCGGTATCCGTCCTCTATGGCTGCACGCGGGTCGGGGAGTCCGGGGTTCATTTCAAGGCTCACCGGACCGTCGTACCCGATCTTTTCGAGGGTGTCCAGCGTATTCTTCAGCACGTCCTTGGTAAGCACACCGTCCAGCAGGGCCCAGTGGAGATCGGCCCGGCCGTCGTTATCGTCCAGGTGGAAGTAGCCGAGACGATCGCCGGCCGCCGCGATGCTTTCGGCGGGATCCTCTTTCGAAATCTGTGCGTGCCCTATGTCGAACAGCAGGTACAGGTTGTCGTGCCCCAGG
This sequence comes from uncultured Gemmatimonadota bacterium, assembly GCA_964655785.1. GTDB lineage: Bacteria > JAAXHH01 > JAAXHH01 > JAAXHH01 > JAAXHH01 > JAAXHH01. Next base: position 13,498 of record CAZZNP010000018.1, on the reverse strand, counting down.
TCCTCGATGAAATCCAGGGTATCCCGTACCGTCGGCAGGGCCTTATCCGGAAAATGCTCGATACATAGTTTGATGCCGTACCCGGCGGCGACGTCGGCGAGACCGGCCACGGACTCCCCGTACCGGCGCAGCGGTTCGCCGCCTGCCTCCTCCCCCGGCAGCATATAGGCCCTGCGGATGCCGGTCTCGCAGGCGTACTCGAGGGCTCGCCTGGTGTGCTCCACGGCCGCGTCCCGCGCGCCGGTGTCGGCCCCGTCGAGCGCCGCACCTTTCGGCATCCCGAAACCCGTCGCCATACACGCGGGCGTGAGCTCGAGGTCCGAGATCAGGCGGCGGGATTCGGCGGACCGGAAGTCGAAGGGGCGATGATCGATGTGGCGCGGTCCCGCCGAGGCGATCCCCGCCAGCACGTCCGCTTCCGCTCCCCCCAGGGCCCAGGTGCAGCAGGATATCGTCATGGTCCGGGTTCTCCTTGCTCGTACATCTCGTGATTGAATCGCTGGCCCAGCAGCAACATGCCCGTCTCCGGGTCGCGGGGACCGGTGTCGAATGGGTCGCCGGTTTCCGCCATCCAGCGCCGCAGACGCGCTTCGCATTCGTCCTGAACCTGCCGGTACGCGGGATCGCCGGCCAGGTTCTTCAGTTCATGGGGATCGTCCCGCCGGTCGAAGAGCAGGGTGTCCCGTTGATGCGCGTGCCAGCGCGCGTAGACCCAGCGGTCGGTCCTGATCCCGCGCCAGTAGCCGACCCAATCGCCCCGGTGCGGCCATCCGGGTCCGAGGATCTGCAGGTAGACCGAATCGTTGCGCGGCCCCGGATTCCCCGTCAACACGTGCGACTGGTCCATACCCTGCACCCCGTCGGGCACCGGCACGCCCGCCATGCCCAGCAAAGTGGGCATCATGTCCACGCTGCTCACCAGGGCGCCGCTCCTCGTTCCCGGTGCGATTCGTCCCGGCAACCGGGCGATGAAGGGGACATGGATGGACTCCTCGTAGGGGGTGGCCTTCGAGGCGCGGAAGGAAGGATGCATCCACCGGTCCATGGGCTTGCCGTAGCCGTGGCTGCTGAGGTGGTCGCCGTGATCGGAGGTGAAGACGACAAGGGTATCGTCGCGGAGGCCCAGCCGGTCGAGCGCCTTCTCCAGCCGGCCGAACTGGTCGTCCAGCGCGGTCACGTTGCCGTAGTAGTGGGCAATTTCCCTCCGGGCGAAATCGGCGAACTGTTCCGGGACATTGGGCGGGAGATCGACCTTCCCCGGGTCGTAGATGTCATACTCGTCCGGGTATTTATCGTAAGGCCAGTGGGGAGGCCCCCAGCTCAGCACGAGGGCGAAGGGCCGGTCCGCATGATCCCTTGCGTGGTCCTCCATGAATCGGATCGCCAGGGAGGATTCCGTCTCCGGCGCCCAGCCCTCCATCTCGATGGGCCCCTGCTCATTCTCATGGTAGGATACATCGTAGTAGTCATGGTTGCAGTCGTAGGCGGCCATGTAGTCAAAGCCGTAGCGGTTCTCCACGGTGTAAGGACCGTAGCCCAGGTGCCACTTCCCGATAAACGCCGTGCGGTAGCCATGGTCTCCCAGGACTTCCGGCAGGAGGGCCTGCTCCCGGCAAAGCAGGTATTCGTTGTCCATGACGCCGTTGACATGGGCGTAGCGGCCGGTCATGAGCTGACCGCGGTAAGGCGAGCATATGGGACAGCTGGAAAACACCTGGTCCAGCACCATGCCTTCGGCGGCGAGTCGGTCCAGGCAGGGGGTTCGAACGACGGGATTGCCACTGGTACCCATGGCGGAATACCGGTGCTGGTCGTCGAATACAAAGAGGAGGTTGGGGCGGGACATGAATGGTCCTGGTGGGCGGGTTACGTATGGGCCCTTCCGGGGCGGGCATGTATGGTCCCTGACAGGGCAGGCCTA
>CAZZNP010000018.1:0-11477 GCA_964655785.1 uncultured Gemmatimonadota bacterium | reverse complement strand
TTACGTATGGGCCCTTCCGGGGCGGGCATGTATGGTCCCTGACAGGGCAGGCCTAGGCGCCGTCCAGCGCCTTGCGCATTTCGTCTCCCTCCCGCGCCCAATAACCGTGCAATATGTGCACGTCCGTGCCAATGCAGAAATGACGGACGCCCAGATCCAGGTAGTACCGGGCCTCGTCTGCTGTGTTGATTTCCGCGCGGGGGTTCCTGCCCGCGGCGAGGGACTTTTCGATCACCACGCGTTCGACGTCTTTAACCGCTTCTCTCTGGCCGATTTTGCCCACGTTGACGGAATAGTCGGCCGGCCCCCATTGGATCATGTCGATCCCGTCTATTTCGAGGACTTCGTCGAGGTGGTCCACCGCAGGTCCCTTTTCGATCATGACCGCCACGACGATCTCGTCCAAGGCGTTGACGTAGTCCTGGCCTCCGCCGTAACCCATGTAGGAGAACCTTCGCGTCGCGACGCCGTAATTCCCTCCGGATTCGGGCGTATCGGGCCGCGCGATGTCCACGCAGGCACGGAAATCGTCCGGTGTCCGGCAGTCCGCGAAGAGGATACTCTGGAACCCGGAGCCGATGGCCCTCTGTGCCAGGAACCCCCGCGGCTCCTGGTCGACTTTGATCATGAGGCCGAGATCGTGCAGTTCGGCGGCGCGTCCAAGGTTGTCCAGATCATGCAGATCGTAGGGTCCGTACTCTCCCACAAATTCGACGTAATCGTACCGGCCGGCATGTCCCACGAGTTCGACCACGGAGGGCCAGACCGTGTGTATATGGGTCGACAGGGAGGGCCGTCCTTCATTCAGTATGTTTCTGAGCTTGTTCGGTCGCATGGGTTCAATTGCCTTTCCGGGTTCCGGGATGTTTGTAGCGGAATTTCCATTGAAACCGGCTGATCGCGGTTTATTCGATCTGTTTAATGCTTTTTCGACTCGATTACTGTTCTTCGTCTGGACTACGGCTTCTTCGACTTCTGGTCTTCGAAAGCCGTTATAGCCTGGTCTGCCCAATCTATGTGCATCTGGATCATGGAAATCTCCCGCTGCAGCGAAAGGGCATAATGGAGCGAGGATTCGGACTGCGCTCTGGTCTCAGATTTGAGGATACTGCCATAGGTTTTGGCCTTGCGGCGGAAATCCGTAAGAAACCGCAGGGTTTCCTGGTCGCTCGCGGTTTCCTCCATGAACCGAAACCTGAGCATCAACTCGGACAGGTTGTCCCGGAGATCGGTTACGGAAAGGCGCTTGTACATCCACGCGCGAAGCGTTTTTTGGCCTTTCTCGGTCAGGTGAAAAACTTCTCTCGGCTTCAGACGGGAACGGTGTAAGATTTCGCTGTCGATGAAACCGTTTTTCTTCAGTAACTGGAGCGCGGGATAGATCGAACCCGGGCTGCTGCTGAAATGCCCCATGGGCGTCGATTCCATCTCCATGCGGACGTCATAGCCCGATCGGGGAAGCTGTTTAAGCATTCCCAGCAGGACGTATCCGAGCAGAGTAGGTGTATACTGTCGGGCCATGGTGTATTAGTGTAATATGGAAAGAAATAGTACGAACCGTTCTAAACAAAAAACATAGATCTGACGAATTGCCAAGCAGAAAATCCCTTGCCGGCACAGTTTACCGTATAGGATTCCGTCCTGTCAGGGATCCGATGTGGATATTTCCGGAATATACGGCGCGACAAATGCGTGCCGCTAATGGCTGTCCTCAGTCTGCCGTTTACGCCAGACCTCGAATTCGGCCGTCATCTCGGGTGTCCATTCGCGGTCGATCTCTCCGGGGGTGTAGGTGCCCTCGCGAAGCTGCTGGTGTCCCCATGCGTCCCGCATCCGGGTTTCTTCCGATTCGACGACGACCTGCTCCGCCAGGTGCGGCGGGATGAAGATGACCCCTTCCCGGGTACCGAGCACGATGTCCCCGGGTACGCAGGTGGCTTCGAGCCCGATGCGGACCGGCACGTTGATGCCGAGCAGGGTCACGTCCGCGATGGCCGTGGGATCGACCCCTCGGATGTATGACATCATCGGGATCTCCCACAGTCTCTGCAGATCCCGGATACCACCGTCGATGACCATGCCTGTGCCGGTCTTGGCATAGATGGAATTTCCGAGGTTATCGCCGGCGAAAGTGCCGAACTTCACCTTGCCGAAGAGGTCGATGACGATCACGTCGTCGGGTTCGAGCGTATCGATCACCCAGGAGTTCTGGCCGCCGATGCAGCCGTGTTTCGCGCCGTCGGCCTGTACAGCCGATTCCAGGTCCGGCCGGGTGGGCACATAGACACCGGTCACTGCGCGGCCGACCAGGGTGCGGTCCGGATGCAGGATCTGCCAGTCCCCCGCGAACTGGTAGTTGTATCCCTTCCCGCCTATGACGCCCCAGGCTTCCTCGATGGTGACCTTCTTCATCCGTTCCAGGATGTTGTCAGGCACGACGGGGCGTCCGTCCGGACCCCGTTCGCCGTCCCACTGCGAGGTGACGGCTCGCGTGAATTCCGGACTGTTCAATCCGATCATGTATGTCTCCTGTCTCCGTGCTGTTTGCGAGGGTTGGTCAGCGTGCCGATCTCGAAAGCCGGCGCAAATTCACTTACCTGCCCTGGGGCCCAAGTGTCTTCAGATCGATGAAAGGCATGGCCTGGCCGATGACCTGCGGGAAATGGCCGTCCCACTTTTCGATAGCGCGAAGCTGAAGCAGCGTTGGCGTGATCGTTTCCCGTTGCAGGCGTTGCGCTTCCGCCTCAGCCTGGGCCGATGCGACTTTCTGCTCGGCTTCTATGCGGATTCGCTCCAGGTCGCGCTGTGCCTTAAGGGCCTGTTGCTCGGCCATCTGCTTGGCTTCGATCGCCAGATTGAAGTTGTTCGAAAACGCGAAGTCTACGATGTTGAACTCGTCCACGATCATGTTGAAGTTTCTCAGACGCTCTGTCAGGGAATCCTTGATCCTGTCCTTGACATCGGCGCGGCGCGTGATCAGTTCTTCCGCGGTGTATTGGGCGGACACCGCCTTGACGGCTTCCTGGACTGCAGGATCGATAACGCGTTCCTTGAAGAAAATGCCGATTTCCTGGTAGACCGTATTGACCTGACCGGGGTCGACGTGGTAGTTCAAAGCGATGGTGGACGAAACCGTCTGCAGGTCTTTGGTGGAGGCCGTGGCGGCGGTCTCCGACTTCTTTATCTTCACGTCGACGGGAATCGCATCTTCAATAAAGGGCAGCTTGAACTGAAGCCCTTCGGGGAGAATCCGGTCCTGCACGCCGCCGATCTTGCTGAATATCACGCCTCGCTCGCCTGCACCGATCACGGCAAAGGAATTGTACAGCACCAGGAGCACAACGATACCGATGGCGATTTTCAGATAGGGAATGTTGCCGCCGGGAAGCTGCTCCCGGATATCATAGTCAGACATTTCAGTTCCTCCTTCTACTTGGTGTACAGACAAAAACTCACGTTTAAGCGGTTTTCACGCGTTGATCTGAATCAACACTTTCAGGGAATCCTGCGCGGCGGCGGTAACCTCCATGCCCCGCCCCGCCTCCGACAAAGGAAATCGGTGCGTTACGACCTGGTCGGAAGTCACCACACCGGCCTCGATCAGGTCCAGCGCCATCCGCGTATCGTTGGGACCGCAGGAATAACTGCAAACGATCGATACGTCATTAAAGTACAGGTCGAAGGGCCTGAAAGCAAGCACATCCTCCTCCGGAGAGGACATGAACAGAAGCACGGTCCCGCCCTTCCCCACGCAGGCCAGGCCGGTCTGCATCGCGGCGATACTGCCGGGGCCGACGATCACCGAGTCCGCCATCACATCGTCCGTCAGCGCTCGCACAGTTTCCGCCGGATCTTGCTCTCGCACGTCCACCACGTGGTCCATGCCGAGTTCCAGGGCCTTGTCCAGCCGATAGGGAACCCTGTCGACTCCTATGACTGTCTTCGCGCCGTAGTGGCGGGCGACGATCCCGTTCAACATCCCCATCAGGCCCAGCCCGATGACGAGCACGATGTCCCCGGGGCGGATGCGGGCGCGCTCCACCGCCTTGACCGAACAAGCCAGGGGTTCGATCAGCGCGCCGTCGTCGAAGGACACCGAGTCCGGAAGGACCAGGGTGTCGTAACGGAGGTTGATCTCCGGAACCCGGACGTACTCGGCCGCGCCGCCCGGGTCGAGCCGGCTCTTCTTCCAGGTGGCGCACATGGTGAAATTGCCGCGGCGGCAGTGCCGGCACCTGTAACAAGGCGCGTGGTGGTGCATGAAAACCCGGTCCCCTATGGACAGTCCCTCCACCTCGCCGCCCAGCGCTTCGACGACCCCGGCCGGTTCATGCCCGATGACGATGGGCGCCTTCCGGCGGATGTACCAGGGGGTTACGTCGCCGCTGCAGATGCCGCAACTGTGCATCTTCACCAGGGCGTCGCGGGCCGTGATGGCCGGAGTGTCCATCTCCTCGATACGGACATCGTCGATATCGTAGACTTTAGCGGCTTTCATGGGCGGTGACCTCGAGATCAGGGAATGATCGCATACTTCATCGTTTTCTTACCAAGGAAGGTTTTGAAGGTCGCCGGTACTTCCTCTAACGTGCGGTCTCCCGTGATCAGCGGTGTAACGTCAAGCCGCCCGTCCGCGAGCAGTCTGTAGGCGTCGCGGACCGCATCCGGGGTGAAGTGGAACATACCCTTCAGGGTGATCTGGTCGTAATGGAGCCTGGCCGTATCAAAGGTGACCGCCGTGCCGCCCGGGCACCCGCCGAAGAGGATGACGCACCCGCCCCTGCTGACCATGGTTACGGCTTCTTCCCAGACCGTGGGCAGTCCCGTACACTCGAACACGACGGGCGACCCGTAACCTCCGGTGGCCTCCAGTACGGCCTCGGTGGCATTCGTGTCGCTGCTGTCGATGACGAGATCCGCACCGGCCGTTTTCGCCATTTCCAGGCGGTAGTCGTGACGGCCGCATACGATAACCTGCGTCACGCCCATTTCCTTAAGCACCATTACGTGCAGCAGTCCGATTGCGCCGGCGCCGATGACGACCGCGGAGTCCGATCCTCTTATCGGCACCTGGCTGATGCCGTAGACCACGCAGGACAGAGGCTCCAGCATGGCGGCTTCACGGTAGCCCAGGGTGTCGGGCTTGGGGTACATGTTCACATCGACGACCGTGGCGGGAACCCTGATGTACTCGGCGTACGCCCCCAGGGCCATCGTCTTCGTCAGGTGCGGGCACAGGTTCTGTAGCGACCTGCCGCAGTAGACGCACTCCCCGCAAGGCGCCGTATGCACCGACATGACAGGCTCTCCGATGCAAAACTTTTCCACCCTTTTACCTTTGTCGAAAATCTCCCCCGAAAACTCGTGGCCGAACAGCGTCGGGGGCGGCATCAGGTGGTGTCCTCTTCGGAATGCCTTCAGATCGGTTCCGCAAGTCAAGGCGGACTTGACCGCTACGACCACGTCGTCAGGCCCTGCGACGGGCATGTCGACGTCGTCGCGCGTTTCTATCCGTCCAGGTTCCACAAGCACACATGCGCGCATTTTAATGTATCCGTAACTGCCGGTACGATCGTCTCGAACGGAAACGTCTTACCGGTAAGACGAACAGACCATGTTCCGGGTTTCACGGACGCCTATTATACTCCTTCGAAGAAGCGAGCGCAAGGATAGGCGAATTGTGTTGACACCCCTCTGGCCGCCCGGTATCGTTTTTCCATGCTTATTTTCGACGGCGACTATCCCATGGCGTACGGCGGGCTGGAACTAAACCGGGATCTCACGCTTACGCTGGATGAAGTGCGAGCCGCAGGGGATCCGGGCAACGTCGCCTTCGCATGCCTGCCCGAGATGCGACGTGGGCGGGTCGCGGCCGCCCTGATGAAGTTCACGGTGCGTCGCAAGCGCGAGAACAGTGTGCTGTCCGGTCTCCGGGGCGCCGCGGCCGTTCACGCCGCCGCCCGCGGCCAACTGGCATACTACCATGTGCTGGCGGAAGAAGGCGAAGGCGTCGTGCTCACTGGCGGAGAAGCGCTGGCCAAGCACATCAGCACTTGGGAAGCGGCTGAGGACACCGACTCACTACCCGTTGGTTTTATCATCGGCATGGAAGGCGCCGATCCCATCCTCCGGCCCGGCCAGGTCCACGACTGGTTCGAATCCGGCGTTCGCGTTGTCAGTCTGACGCACTACGGCCCCAGCACCTACGCCTATGGCACGGGCTCCGTAGGCGGGCTGTTCGCTCCCGCGAAGGAGTTGCTCCGGGAGATGAAGTCCTGCGGCATGCTCCTCGACCTGACTCACATATCCGACGAGAGTTTTTTCGAAGCCGTTGATTTATTTGAAGGACCGGTACTGGCCAGCCACCAGAACTGCCGGGCCCTCGTCCCCGGCCAGCGCCAGTTCTCCGACGAGCAACTCCGGATTGTCATCGAACGCGGCGGCGTCGTCGGCGCGTCCATGGACACCTGGATGCTCTGCCCCTGGTACACCCTCGACTGGTCGAACACCGGGGGTTACAACCGTCGGGACCATTTCCGCCGCGAGGAGATCTCGCTGCGCCACCTGGCCGATCATATCGATCACGTGTGCCAGCTGGCCGGCAATGCCGATCATGCGGCGATTGGGGGCGACACCGACGGGCAGGGCGGCATCGACGGTGCTCCCTGCGAAGTCGATTCGATCGCCGACTACGGGTTGCTGGTTCCTATCCTCGAAGAACGTGGCTATGCCAGGGATGACGTCGAGAAGATCATGTATAGGAACTGGGTAAGGTTCTACGCGGAACACCTGCCGGGTAACGGTTGACAGAACAAACAAGGAACAGTCTCATGGATGGCTCTTCTAAGCGGGCCGGTCTCGCCGGATGCGCCGGTCTCAATGGATACGGCGGTCTCGCCGGATGCGCCGGTCTCAATGGATACGGCGGTCTCGCCGGATGCGCCGGTCTCAATGGATACGGCGGTCTCGCCGGTTTCGCCGGATACGTCTTCCTTGCTGTTTCCCTGCTGTTTCTGAGCGGTTGCGGCACCGACGTGAATGAGCAGGCGCCACCTGCTGAAACATGGTTCAATTCAATCGGCCGCCAGCTGCCGGAGGACGCGGCCCCGCCGGACCAGCAGAGGTTCCGCTACATGTTCCGCGAACCATCCACCCTGGACATCAGCGTGGCGGCCTACGAAGCCGACGGCACGTACTTCGCCTTCGAGCGGCTGGTGCTGCTGGACGAGAACAACGAGTTGGTACCCGCAGCGGCGGACCGGTGGGAATCCTCGGAAGACGGCCGAACGTGGACCTTCCACCTTCGCGAGGGCGCACGCTGGAGCGATGGAAGGGCCGTCACGGCCCAGGACTTCGAATACTCCTTTCGTCGCATGCTGGATCCGGCAAGCGGGAACATCTATGCTTTTCTCTACTACGTAATCAAGAATGGCCGTGCCTTCAACCAGGGCGCGTTGACGGACGTGGAGCAGGTCGGGATCCGAGCGGTGGACGATCTCACTTTCCAGATCGAGACCGAGGGGTCCTGCCCGTACCTGCCGTACATCGTTTCCTTCATCACCTCTTCACCCGTACCACGGTGGCAGGTGGAAATGTACGGCGCTACCTGGACCGAGCCGGAACACTGCGTGTCCAACTTCACCTACAGGCTGGCGGAATGGAACACGGGTTCCGACATGACCTTCAAGCTGGATCCGAACTACAACGGCCCCCACAAAGCGCTGCTCGAGGAGATCATCGTCAAGTTCATCGGCGCCCAGCGGCCGGGTACGTTACCGTACGAAAACGGAGAGATCGACGCCTATCGACTCGATCCCATAGACTACGAACGGGTGCTTCAGGATGAGCAACTCGCGCAGGAAATACACCGGATGCCGGAATTCACCACGTGGTACCTGTTCTTTCAGACCCGGCAGCCTCCCTTCGACGACGCCCGGGTCAGGCGGGCCATCGCGCACGCCATCGACAGGTCGGTCCTCAGCAGTACGGTCCTCAACGATCTGGCCATCCCGGCCTATTCCATGCTTCCGCCGGGCTTTCCCGGATATTCGGCGGAACAGTTCAAAGCCTCCCAGACTTACGACCCCGATGAGGCGCGTCGGCTGATGGCGGAAGCCGGCTATCCTGAAGGACGGGGGTTTCCCAGCACGGAGATGTGGCTGCGGGTGGCCGATACGGGGATCAACCGGATCGCGGGAGAGGCCGTGCAGGCCATGCTAAGGGAGAATCTGGGCATCGACCTCGAAATCAGGTACCAGCAGCGCAACGTCTTCAACGAGAACCTGTTCCAGTGGCAGATCCCCATGGGGATGCTGGTCTTCGTCTACGATTACCCGGACCCGTCCAACATGCTCGGCCTCCTCTGGCGGTCCCAGCCCAGGGGATATGCCCGCCACGACTGGCTGCACGCGGAATTCGACGACCTGCTCGACCGGGCCAACACCCATCTGGACCCGGCGGTCCGCTACGGTCTGTACGCCCGGGCCGAGCGCATTCTGGCGGAGGAGGCCGGAGCCGTCTTCCTCTTCCATCCGGTGATCACCGAGCTGCGGAAACCCTATCTCCGGGGCGTCAAGCAGGACCGCGACGGCCGGGTGGTGCCGATCATATCGATTCAGACCGTAAACTTCACGGAAATGTACATCGCCCGTCACTGAATCACCGCGGGATGCATGGAATCATCCGACATATTGCATGTCGCGCACCGCTGATTTGTGTGGCCGTCCGCCTATTTGTCCATCCGCCACCTGGACCGTCCGCCATAGAGACTGTCAGCCATTGTGACTGTCCGTCACTTTGACTGTCCGTCACTTTGACCGTCCGTCACTTTGACCGTCCGTCACCTTTGCCATCCGATGTATCCATGGAAAAAACAGACGTATTGATCATCGGGGGCGGCGCGGTCGGCGTCTGCGCCGCGTATTTCCTGCACGAATCAGGGCGCAGCGTCACCCTCGTCGAACGCGGCGAGATCGGCTCCGGCGCGTCCCATGGCAACATGGGGCTCGTCGTACCCAGTCACAGTGTGCCGCTGGCGGCGCCGGGCGTCGTGGCAAAGGGCCTGAAGTGGATGTTCAATCCGGACAGTCCGTTCTACATCAGGCCGCGGCTGGACCCGTCGCTGATCCGCTGGCTCTGGACATTCTGGAAAGCGAGCGGTGAAGACAGCATGCGCAGGGCCATTCCACTGATCCGGGACATGAGCCTGCAAAGCCTGTCGCTCTTCGACGGGCTTGATGAGTTAGAGGACGTGGAGTTCGACTACCATCGGCGTGGCGTGCTGGCTTTGTATCGAACGCCGGAGGGTATGGAGGAAGGCGAAGAGGAATTGCACCTTCTCTCTTCTTACGGGCTCGAAATCGAAAAACTGACGCGCGACGGTGTGTCGAATGCGTTGCCCGGCCTGGAATTGGATGCCCTGGGCGGCCTGCACTTCCGACAGGATGCCCATTTGACGCCCGGAAAGTTCGTGCGTTCGCTGGCGGCCCATATAGCGAGACGAGGCGTGACGGTGCTAAACGACACGGAAGTAACCGGCTTTACGAAAGAAAAAAACCGCATATCGGTGACGCGAACGACCCGGGGCGACATCGGGGCGGACGAAGTCGTGCTTACGGCGGGTTCCTGGTCGCCTGCGCTCGGGGAGCTGGCCGGAGTACAGTTGCCGATCCAGCCCGCGAAAGGGTACAGCGTTACCCTGAAGCGGCCGGCAGGCTGGCCGGAACAGCCATTCATGCTGCACGAATCCCGGGTGGCCGTCACACCCATGGGGGATACGCTGCGCATCGGCGGCACTCTGGAACTGGCCGGCATGGACCGGTCCATCAACCGGCGACGAGTCGCCGCCATTCTCGATTCCGTGTCCCGGTATCTGCCGGCCTTTGATACCGGCGCCCAGGAGATCCTGGAGACCTGGTGCGGGCTTCGCCCCTGCACGCCCGACGGCCTGCCCTTCCTGGGCAGGGCTCCCGGCGTGAATAACCTCGTCGTGGCCGCCGGCCATGCCATGATCGGAGTTTCCCTGGGGCCGGTGACTGGTAAACTGGTCCGCCAGATCGTGGCTGAAGAGCCGCCCGATATCGATCTGGAACTTCTTGCGGTGGACCGGTTTACCCGCTGAGTAAATATGCGCCAGACAAAAACCGCAGGCACATCGCACGACCACCCCTTCACGCGCAAACCCCACGCGACACTCGTTCGGCTTTCCTTCCCCGTGCTGCTCTCACTCATCGCGGAGCCCCTTACCGGCCTCGTGGACACCGCCTTCATCAAACGGCTCGGCGCGGAGTCTCTGGCAGCCCTCGGCGTCGGAGCCGTGGGGCTGTCCGGCCTGTTCTGGGTCTTCAACTTTCTCGGCATCAGCACCCAGACCGAGGTAGCCCAGGCCGAAGGCGACGACGACCGCCCGCGGTCCGTTACCATGAGCAGCCTGGGACTCATCATGAGCGCGACCTTCGGATTGCTGCTCATCGTCCTCGGGGTCCCACTCACTTCGTTTCTTGCTACACTGCTCGGGGCTTCGGGAGCGGTACACGATGGGGCCACGGACTACATCTTCTACCGCTGGTTCGGCGCTCCGGCCGTCCTGATTACCTTGACGGCGTCCGGCGCTCTGCGCGGGCTCCAGGACATGCGGTCGACCCTTTGGATAGCAATAGGTATAAACGGCATCAACATCGTGCTTGATCCCATCCTGATCTTCGGCATGGGACCCGTGCCGGCCTTCGGCATCACGGGCGCAGCGGTGGCCAGTGTCGCAGCCTACTGGATCGGAGCAGTCTGGGCGGTCTGGCTCGTCAGGCGCAATCTCGGTTTGTCCTTCCGGGTTCGACTAGCCGCCGTCGGCCGTTTGATGCGCACGGGCGCCGACCTGTTTATCCGTACCGGCGCGCTGAACCTGTTCTTCCTCCTTACTACCCGCGAGGCCACGTACGGCGGCGCCGAGATGGGGGCCGCCCATCAGGCGATCAGGCAGGTGTGGATGTTCGGCACTTTCGTGCTGGACGCCCTTGCCGTCACGGGCCAGAGCCTGGTCGCCTACTTCTTCGGCGGCGCCCGGGTCAGAAGCGCCAGGCACGTTGCCCGCATCGTCTGCCTCTGGAGCATATGGTCGGGCTGTCTGTACGGATTCGTCCTCTGGCTGGGCAGCAGAATCGTGATCGAGCTGCTGGTGCCCGCGAGCGCCGTTCCGTTCTTCTATTCGGCCTGGATGATCGCGATCGTCGTACAGCCGCTCAACGCGCTGGCCTTCGCCACGGACGGACTCCACTGGGGCTCGGGGGATTACCGCTACCTGCGGAACGCCGTGATCCTGGCGACCGGCGTCGGGACGGCAGGACTGCTCGCCGGCCCACATGCCCTGGCCTGGATCTGGGTGATGATCGCGGTCTTGATCGGCGTCCGGGCGATAATGGGCGTAATACGGATCTGGCCTGGGGTAGGGAACAGTCCGTACAAGGTGATGGACTGATGGGGGC
>CAZZNP010000017.1:30084-44299 GCA_964655785.1 uncultured Gemmatimonadota bacterium | reverse complement strand
GTCGCGCTGACCGGTCTGCCGTCCGGACGGGCCGCCGCGCAGGAGCAATCGCTGACGCTGGTCGGCTGGGGCGGCGCCTACACCCGCGCCTGTGTGAAGGGGTACATCGAACGTTTCGAGCGTGAAACCGGGATCGACGTCCGGATCGAAGACTATAACGGCGGCCTGGCTCAGATCCGCGCCCAGGTCGACGTGGGCAACGTGTACTGGGACGTCGTCGACATGGAGCTGCCCGACATGGTGCGGGGTTGCGACGAAGGTCTGCTCGCAGAGATCGACATAAACGAAATGGCGCCTGGCGCCGACGGCACCCCGGCGGCGGAAGACCTCCCCGAAGACGGCATCACCGAATGCGGTCCGACCAACATATACTACTCGACAGTCGTGGTGTACAACGACGCTCGGATCGGGGCGGTGAAACCCACTACCTTAGTCGATTTCTTCGATCTGGTAAAATTCCCGGGCAGACGGGGCATGCGCCGCTCCCCGCTGGCGAATCTGGAATTCGCTCTGATGGCCGACGGCGTGCCCCGGGATGAGGTCTACGCCACGCTGGATTCGGAAACGGGCGTTAGCCGGGCCTTCCGAAAACTGGATTCCATCAAGGACCACATCGTCTGGTGGGAAGCCGGCGCGCAACCCCCCCAGATGCTCGCCGACGGCGAAGTCGTCATGACCACGGCCTACAACGGAAGAATCTTCAACGCGCAGAACCTGGAAGGGCAGCCCTTCGTCATCGTGTGGGACGGCCAGCTGCTCGACACGGGAGGCATAGCCATCGTGGAAGGCACGCGTAACCTGGAGGCCGCGAAGATGTTCGTCCGCTTTGCCAACACGCCGCTGGCCATGGCCGATGTCGGCCGGTACATCTCCTACAGCCCCACGCGCCGTTCCGCCATGCCCCTGATATCGACCCACGCGGAAACGGGCATCGAAATGACTCCGCACATGCCGACCAGCCCCGAGAACGCACAACGCGCCTTGCACAACGACTGGGAGTGGTGGAGTGATAACGGTGAGGAGATGAACGAGCGCTTCAGCACCTGGCTGGCACGGTGAACGGGCGTATCGGAACCCGATCCGGTCCCAGGTTCGGGGCCGCACCCGGTCCCAGGCTGCGCGCCGCGCTCCTCGTGCTGCCGTTGCTGGTCTTTATCGTGGCGACCTTCCTCGCGCCCCTGGCGAACATGCTCGTCCGCAGCGTCTACGATCCTGTAGTCGCCGACACGCTCCCGGCGACATTCGAAAGGCTGAGTACCTGGGACGGGAGGGGATTGCCTGACGAAGCCGTATACGAGACGCTGGCCGGTGAACTGCTCGCGGCCCGGGAGGACCGCACGCTCGGCCAGGTCGCAACGCGGATCAACCGGGTGCAGAGCGGGATGCGCAGCGTGCTCACACGCAGCGCCCGGAGGCTGAGAAACGTCGACGAAGGTCCGTGGGCCGAAACGATGACAGGCATCCACGAAGCCTGGGGAGAGACCAGGACCTGGCGCGCCTTGCGGGAGGCCGGGAACCGGTTTACCGCGCGCCACTACCTGAACGCCGTCGATCTGCAGCGGGATTCCGATGGGTCCATCGTCCCACAGCCGGAAGACCGGCGGATCTACATCACCCTTTTCTGGCGGACCCTGATCGTGAGCCTGGGGGTGACCTTCCTATGCCTGCTCATCGGCTACCCCGTCGCCCGCCTGATCGCCCACGCCCCGCCCAAACGCGCCTACCTGCTCCTGATCCTGGTCCTCGTGCCTTTCTGGACCTCGCTGCTCGTGCGCACGACATCGTGGATTGTACTCCTGCAGAACCAGGGCGTCCTCAACGACATCATGGTCTATATAGGGCTCATCGGCGACGACGGCCGGATCGCCATGATCTACAATATGACCGGCACCTTCGTGGCCATGACCCACGTGCTGCTGCCCTTCATGGTGCTGCCGCTATACTCGGTCATGAGCGCAATCCCCCGGGTGCAGACAAGCGCGGCTGAATCGCTGGGCGCAAGTCCGTGGCAGTCGTTCTGGCGTGTCTACTGGCCCCAGACGCTGCCCGGCGTGGGCGCCGGATCGCTGCTCGTGTTCATCCTCGCCATCGGTTACTACATCACGCCGGCCCTGGTGGGCGGAAGCACGGGGCAGCTCATCTCCAACATGATCGCCTTCCATATGCAGTCTTCCCTGAACTGGAGTCTCGCGGCGGCGCTGGGCGGTATCCTGCTGGTGTGCGTAGCGGGGTTGTACGTGCTCTACGACCGGCTCGTGGGGATCGAACGGATGAGGCTGGGCTGATGACGACGACCGCCGAACATGGATTCTGGCACATCGCGTACCTCGGATTCTGCGCGCTCGTCTTCGCTTTCCTGGTCGCGCCGATCCTGGTGATCGTGCCGTTGAGCTTCAACGCCGAGCCTTACTTCACCTTTACGGAAGGCATGCTCCGCCTGGACGCCGACGCCTGGTCGCTCAGGTGGTACCGGCAGATCGTGGAGGACGAGGAATGGTCGCGGGCCCTGGCGAACAGCCTGGTCATCGGGGTCTCGGCGACGATCCTGGCCACGGCGCTGGGCACGCTTGCCGCGCTGGGCCTGTCCAGCCCGGCCATGCCGGCGCGGCGTTTCGCCACGGGGCTGCTGATCTCGCCCATGGTCACGCCCGTTATCATTTCGGCCGCGGGGATGTTCTTCTTCTACTCGAGCCTGGGCCTGGCGCAGACCCACCTCGGGCTGATCCTCGCTCACGCCGCCCTGGGCACGCCCTTCGTCGTGATCACGGTTACCGCCACGCTGGCCGGTTACGACATGAACCTGTCGCGCGCGGCCGCAAGCATGGGCGCGGGACCGTTGCGGATCTTCCGCCGCGTCCAGCTCCCGCTCATCGCGCCGGGAGTCGTCTCCGGGGCGATCTTCGCCTTCGCCGCGTCCTTCGACGAGGTCGTCGTAGTGCTCTTCATGGGCGGGATCGAGCAGCGCACGATACCGCGCGAGATGTGGTCGGGCATCCGCGAGGAGATCAGCCCCGCCATCCTGGCCGTGGCCGTCTTCCTCATCGTCTTCGCGGTGGTGTTCCTGCTTACCGTGGAATGGCTGAGAAGGCGAAGCGCTC
Source organism: uncultured Gemmatimonadota bacterium (assembly GCA_964655785.1). Classification (GTDB taxonomy): domain Bacteria; phylum JAAXHH01; class JAAXHH01; order JAAXHH01; family JAAXHH01; genus JAAXHH01. The sequence goes on along the minus strand of CAZZNP010000017.1, from coordinate 41,201 downwards.
GTTAGGCGGGCGGCATTCAGCGGGAACGTTGCGCGGCTTCCGTGGTGCGGACTGCGCAGACGCGCGGGGGGCACGCGTCAGCAGGCGGAACGCGCGGTAGCCTCAGCCCCCGTCCGCGCCGTTCATGTATTCATTCAGCAGCGAATGGAAGTGGTGGACGCCGTTCTCCCGCTTCACGGAGAACCGGCCCTGGTTGTAGGACGCGGACTTCAGCCCCCGCTGCACGTGCTCGCAGATGAAGATGTCCTCTTCCTGGATCTCGTCGCCGAAGTCGACCAGGTTGTCCACATCCTGCTCCATGTCGGGCGACAGGTACCATTCGAAGATGGTCAGGCAGCGGTCGGGTCCCAGGGGGACGATCAGATTGGTCTGCATCTGGCCCAGGTAGATGTTGAGCATGAGCGTGGGAAATACCCAGTAGTATTGCGTGTCGTTCTGGTCGCGGTCCGTCGGCAGGTAACGGCGTCTGCCCTTGTAGCCCTTCTTTTCCTTCCCCAAAATCGGCGCATGCTGGATAGAGTAGTACCGAAAGGGTTCCACCCGGTAGGCGGCGTAATCGATCTCCCGGTAAAGCCCGGGATGCACGACGGGCAGGTGATATCCTTCCAGGTAGTTGTCCACGTACACCTTCCAGTTGCAGTTCATTTCGTAATCGCGGCGCCTGGTCCATTTCATCTTGCCGATGTCGTGGCCGGCGGCCCGGTTGCCGATATCGCCCAGGAAATCCTCCAGGGGCGGCGCAGTCTCGTCCAGGTTGACGAACAGCAGGGGACCCCACTGGCTCACGCGCACCGGTTTCAACGCCATGGCGCAGCGATCGAGGGCCTGTACGTCTTCGAATTCCGGCGCGTGGCGCAATGTGCCGTCCAGGTTGTAGGTCCACCCGTGATAGTAGCAGACGAAGGTCCGGCGGTTGCCCTGCTCCAGGGCCACGGGTCCGGCGCGGTGCCTGCATACGTTGAAGAACCCGCGGACCACGTCGTCGGCGCCCCGGGCGATGACCACCGGTTCACCCGCCACGTCCACCGTGAAGTAGTCCCCGATGCTTGCCACCTGATCGGCCCGTCCGACGAGTTGCCAGGTCTTGCTGAAGATCTCCAGGTACTCTTTCCGGAGGAAATCCGGGTCGGTGTACCAGGATGACGGAATCGTCCAGGCGGTTTCGATGTTCCGGTCGAACGGATGATCCGTCATGCCTGCAGTCTCCTTTACGGGCTGTCCGGCTGCGCTTCGGGGTCCAGCACTACCGGCATGGGCAGGCCCCGGTCGGCCAGCTGTGTCTCGATGGTGGAACGGTCGCCCACGAGCAGGTAGCCCGCGCGCCGCGCGTCCAGGTATCTACCGGCGGCGGACCGAACCTCCTCCAGGGTGACGGACCGCAGGTTCTCCACCGCGTCGCGCATCTCCGACATGGGCCGTCCCGAACTCCACAGCGCGCCGATGGTGCCCGCGATGCGCCTGAGAGATTCGAAGCGCTGCGCGTATCCGCGGATTCGCCCGGTGCGCGCCTCCTCGAGTTCCACCCCGCTCACCGGCCGGCCGCCGCCCAATCCCTCCATTTCAGCCATCAGCTCCTGCACGACCTCGCCGGTCTTGTCCGTCTGGATCGACGTCTGCACCTTCCAGTACCCCGAGACGCCGAGCAGACCCAGCGAGGTGGATACACCGTACGTATATCCTTTTTCTTCCCTCAGGTTCAGGTTGAGGCGGGACTGGAATCCGCCGCCCCAGATCGCGTCGACCAACCGCAGGGCATGGTAGTCCGGCGTATCGCGGCTCGGTGCGGAGATGAACTGGCAGACCACCGTCTGCGGAGCGCCGGGACGGTCCACGAGCCAGATCCGGTTCGTCTTCCGGTCAGGAGACGGCTCCGGGACCTCCTTGGCCGGCCTGACGTCGCCCGTCCACGTACCGAAACGCTTATCCGCCAGTTCCATCGCCTGATCGCGGGTGATATCGCCCACGAACACCAGGGCGGACTGATCCGGCCGCCAGTTCTCCTCGTAGGACCGGGCGATATCGTACCTCGACAAATCAGATATGGCGGACGCGTAGCCCTGTACGGGCCGGCCATAGGGATGATCGTGGCCGAATACCAGTCCGGGGCACAGCCGCTGCGCGAGGGACTGGGGATGGGAGGCCTGCTGCGCGAGATGGTCCAGGTGGCGGTGCCGCTCCCGGTCCAGCTCCTCTTCGGGGAACAGGGGATTGCGCGCCACCTCGCTGAAAAGCGCCATGGCAGGCGGCAGCTTGTCGGTCAATACGTCCATTCCGATCCGGGCAGATTCGAGATACATGGATTTCCCGATGACCGTGCCCAGCCGGCTCAGGGCCTCGTCGAGGTCCAGTGCGCCGTGGCCGCGTGTGCCCTTGTCCATGATCTGCAGCATGAGCTGGGCCGTCCCGCACCGGTCGGGGGGATCGTGCACGCCGCCGGACTTCACGTTCAGCGAAACGGCTACCTTGGGCAGGTCGTGGTGCTCGACAACGAGCACTTCCAGCCCGTTATCCAGCCGGTCCTCGTGCACCTCCGGGGTCTGGAAGGGCGTGTCCGAACCGAGGGCCGGGACCCTCGACCGGTCGAGGGCAACGGTGCCGGCCGCCTTCACCGGATCCGCGCCGGCCGCCTTCGGAAGAGTATCGGGATGGTACCTGAGCGTAAGGCCGTGGCGGGATACCAGCCACCGGTTGACAGCTTCGGCGATCTTCGATCCGGTGAGGCTGCGGAACCGGTCGTGTTCGACGTGGAAGTACCCCGGATCGTTTTTGTAAGTATTCGATTCGTTCAGCCGGTCCGCCTTGCCGCCGAAGCCGCCGATCCGTTCCAGGCTGGAGACGTACTGGTATTCCCATACGGTTCGGGCGCGCTCCACCTCGTCACGGCTCGGTCCGCCGGACGCCAGTTTCTCGATCTGGCCGACGACCAGGCCCTCCACCTCCTCGACGTCACAGTCCGGGCGGACGGTCGCGATGACGCCGAACAGGCCGGCGATCTCCTTGGCGTAGTTGAAGACACTGATCTCCGTGCACAGTCTCCGGTCGTAGACCAGCAGCTTTTCGAGACGGGAGGACAGGCCGTCTCCCAGTACGGCAGCGGCGGCGTCGAGGGCCGTCTCGTCCGCGTCGAACCGTTCCGGCGCGGGCCAGATCATGTGGACCCGGGGCTGGGGGACGCGGTCGGCGACTTCCACGATCTTTCCATTGGGCAGGGAAGGCACCCACCGGCGCCGGCGCTCGAGAAGGGGACCCGGCCGCAACCCGCCGTAGAAATGATCCACGCGGTCCCGGGCAAAGGCCTCGTCGAAGTCGCCGGCGATGACCAGCGAGAGGTTGTTCGGCGTGTAGTAGGTGCGAAAAAACTCGGCCACCTCGTCCACCGTAGCCGCTTCCAGGTCCTCGTGCCGGCCGATGACGGGCCAGGAATAAGGATGGCCGGCGGGATAGAGATGCTCGTTTACCAGCTCGTACCAGCGGCCATAGGGCTGGTTCTCCGTGGTCTGGCGGCGCTCGTTGCGGACGACTTCGCGCTGGTTCTCGAAGTTCTCCTCCGTGAGCGCGTCGGCCAGCGTGGCGATGCGGTCCGATTCCAGCCAGAGCACGTACTCGAGGTTGCCCGAGGGCACGGTGGCGAAGTAGTTGGTCCGGTCGTTGCTCGTGGTGCCGTTGACGCCGCCTTCCCGCAGGTTGCCGCCCGCCTGTTCGATGTACTTGAAATATCCTTCCGGCGCGTGCTCGGACCCTTCGAACATCAGGTGCTCGAAGAGGTGAGCGAAACCGGTCCGCCCCGGCCGCTCCACCTTGGAACCCACGTGAAACCAGTGGTTGACGTGCACCACGGGAAGCTTGCGGTCGACGTGCAGGATGACCTGCAATCCGTTCGGCAGGATGTATTTCTCGAAGGCTACCCGCGGAAGGTCCTGCTGGGCCATAAGCTCATCCCGGAAAGGTCTTTTAGAAAAAAACTGACGATTTATCGGAGTACGATGCCGCGCCGGCGGCCTTACACCCTTTCGGCCCGCCCGGATTTCGCCGACCGGTAGGCGGCGTCGAGTATCATGACGGAACGCATGGCCGCGTAGCCGGGCGTGTAGTTTTCCACGTCGCGCCCGAGCACCAGGTCCGCGAAGTTCTCCGGCGGGCCTTCGCAGCTGTAGGCGCCGGCGTCGGAGGCCACGTCTTCGACCTGGTCTTGTCCGTCGTGCCGGTGGATCGCGAGGCGGGCCCGTTCGACGTCGAGGAGCAGCATGCCCTCAGACCCGAATATCCGGATGTCGAGTTGGAACATCTGGCCCTCCGGTATGTCTCCCGATCCCGAAAGCGCGCCGATCACGCCGTCTTCGAAGCGGACCGTCATAGCGTCGTACATCTCCACCCTGGATTCCGCCTCGGCCATCATGGCGAAAACCTCCCGGGGCACCAGGCCCGTTAGCCAGGACATGAGACCCAGGCTGTGGGACATCTGCGCGTGGCCATAACCGCCGTCGGCCACCACGGGATCGGCCCAGGTGGCCGGGTCGGGCGCGAAAAGTCCGCCGCCGTTGGCCTCGTGATCGAAGTCCAGGCCCTGGAGGAGGCCCCGTATGGGCGAGGCCATGTGGCAGAGCACGGACTCGATCTTCCCGACGGCCCCGCCGTCGAGCCGGCGCCTGGCCTCCTGGATGTACGGCTTGTGGTGCCACCCGTACGGCACGAGCAGGTGAAGTCCCTTTTCATCCGCCCGGCGGACCAGTTCACAGGCATGAGCGCTCTTCGTGCACATAGGCTTTTCGACCATGACGTGCAGGCCGCGTTCCAGCGCCGCATTGGCGTGCTCGAAGTGCAGCGTGTGGGGACTGGACACCACCACGCCATCCAGTTCGACCTCGTCCAGCATCCGGCGGTAGTCTTCCGTCCCGTACGGTACACCGAAGGCTTCCTGTACCTGGCGCAATTCGTCCCTGCCGAGCCGGCAGACCGCGGCCAGTTCCACGTCCCCCTTCTCGTCGGCCCGTTTCTTAAGCACCGGCAGGTGATTTGCCGTCGCCCACCATCCAGTGCCAATAAACCCTATACGTACCTTTTTCATGATAGATCCCTTGATGAGCGCGTGCCGCGGAACACGCCGCCCGTCGTGGCGTCCACGATCCAGACCTCATTCTGCCAGAGCGTGAACCCATGGGGCTCCGGGCCCTCCACCTCCAGCCGGTCCAACTGCTCGCCGGTATCGGGGTCGTACCGAAATATCGCCCGATGATTGGTTTCCACGCACCAGAGCCGGCCGTTTTCCCAGGCGATGCCGTGGGGCCGGTCCCCGGGGGCGGGAAAAGACTGCAGCACGGTCCATTCGTCGGGGTCCATCCGGTATATGGTGGCGTCAGGGGGCGACGACATCCACAGCTCCCCGTCCCGCCATTCCAGGCCGTGTGCCCCGGTCTTTTTCGCACCCGGCGTAGGGTGGCGTTCCAGCGTCCGGCCTGTACCGGGGTCGATCTTCAGCGTCTCGCAGCTGTAGGTGGACGAAACCCAGAGGTGGGTGCCGCTGTGGGTGATCCCGCTGCCCCGGTCGGAGTCGGAGTCGAAAATCTTCAGCGTCGCGCCGTCCCGGTAATCGTGGCAACTGATCCGGTTGTCGCCCTGGTCCAGAATCCAGAGTCCTTCGGTCGTGGCCTGAAGCCCGTTGGGATGGGGACCGGGCGAGTCAAAGACGTGCCTGAGCGTGAGTTTCATCAATCAACCTTTCCGCGATCTGTCACTGGGGGTCGGATTCCAATTCAAAATGCAACCGGGCCGCGTGCACTGTCAAGACACAAAGGCGGCGATTCGGCAGGCGATACCCCTGGCGTTCACGCAGGAGTTCGCCGTATTTCGCCAGGCCACACTCGGGCCGGGACAGGGATAATAAACATTGACGCCGGGTTGGTGTATCTATATTTTTAGAAATATGGAAATGATTCGCACGATATCGGACGCCGCGGACCTCGAAGCCGAACAGAAACACGCGTCGGCTTTCAAGGCATTAAGCCACAAGACGCGTCTGGCCATCTTCTATCATCTTGTCAGGAAAGGCGAATCGGGGGAGACCGTGGGGAACCTGCAGGAGGCGATCGCCATTCCGTGGGCGACCCTGTCCCATCACCTCGATGTCCTGCGCCGGGCGGACCTGCTCGCGTCCCGGCGGGAGGAACGGTACGTCTACTACCGCGTGCGGCCCGAACGGGTGAGCGACCTGGTCCGTCTGCTTACCGCGTGTTGTTGACCGTTTCACCTGCAGATTTCGGAGGCACGACATGTCGTCATATCCTAAAATCCACCTTTCCTTTCCCGTCCGCAATCTGGACCGCAGCGTCGCGTTCTACAAACAGTTTTTCGGCGAGGATCCCGTGAAGGTCCTTCCAGATTATGTCAAGTTTCTGCCGGCCGTCGCACCCCTGAACCTGGCCCTTTACCCCGGCGATACGTCCCCGGCCGATGGCAGGAACCACTACGGCATCGAGGTCCGCGACCTGCAGGCGGTCATGGCCCACCTGCACAGGATCAGGGCATCCGGGCTGAGTGTGAGGGAGGAAATGGACGTCGACTGTTGTCACGCCAACCAGGACAAATTCTGGGTGGAAGACCCGGACGGACGGGAATGGGAGATATACGTGTTGAACCGGGACCTGGATCAACCCGGTACGCGTCGGGAAGACGGCTGCTGCGCGGCCCCGGAAGCCGGAGAGGATGCCGGGCAGGCGAAATCGCCGGAGACCCAGGCCTGCTGCGCGGCCCCGGAAGCCGGAGAGGATGACGGACAGGCGAAATCGCCGGAGACCCGGGCCTGCTGCGGTTAGCGCACGCCGGGCGGTCACGTATCGCTTCTGAACAGGAGCAAACCATGAAACCAGACACGCTGCTGGTCCACGCGGGAGGAGGACTGGAACCCGATTCGGGCGCCATCGCGCCTTCCATTCACCTCTCGACCACTTTCGAGCACACGCCCGAAGGAGAGGCGACGCACGATCACGTCTACATCAGGATGGGCAACCCGACCCAGGACCGGCTGGAGGAGGCGCTCGCAACCATCGAGGATGGGAAGGCCTCGCTCGTCTACGCATCAGGCATGGCGGCGGTTACGGGCTGCATGCAGACGCTCGCCCCCGGCGCTCACATCCTGATGCACAAGGACGTGTACAGCGTCACCCGCGCGGTCGGCAAGGAGCTCCTGCCGAACTGGAACATCGAGGTCAGCGACGTGGACATGACGGACCTCGAGGCGGTCCGGCGCGCCCTGCGGCCCAATACGGAACTGCTCTGGGCGGAAACCCCTTCCAATCCGGCCATGGACGTCGTCGACATCGGCGCGGTGGCCGAAATCGCACATGGCACAGGCGCCCAATTGGCCGTTGACAACACCTTCGCCACGCCGGTGGTGCAGAGGCCCCTTCAACACGGCGCCGACATCGTCATGCATTCCATGACCAAGTACCTGGGCGGGCACAGCGACGTCCAGGGCGGCGCGCTCGTGTTCCGGGAAGACGGAGAACAGGTCGAACGGGTCCGGCGCGTGCGGACGATCACCGGCGGGGTGCTGTCGCCATTCAATGCCTGGCTGATCCTGCGGGGACTGCGGTCGCTGGGCTGCCGCATGGCGCGCCACGTCGCCAACGCGGAAGCCATAGCGGCGGCGCTGGCCGGCCATCCGGGGATCGAGGGCGTCGATTATCCCGGCCTGCCCGATCATCCGGGACACGCTGTCGCGACGCGGCAGATGGATGGGTACGGCGGCATGCTTTCCCTGCGCATCAAGGGAGCGCGGGAGGACGCGCTGCGAGTCGTAAGCCAGGTCAGGCTGATACGGAACGCCACGAGCCTGGGCGGGGTCGAAAGCCTGATCGAACACCGTCAGTCCATCGAAGGCCCCGGATCGGTAACGGCGCCCAACCTCCTCCGGCTGTCAACCGGACTGGAAGCGGCCGAGGATCTGATCGACGACCTGGTGCAGGCGCTGGAATGAGGCGGCAACGAGCCGCCCCATCGGTTCCGCTGGAGTTATTCGTCAGGCTGGCAGGTTCCGCAGGGGGCGTATCCCTCCACCGCCCGGTCGATGGCGATGGCCTTGGTATTGCCGTTGAGGAAGCGGCAATCGGAGCGGTGGTACTTCGAACCCCCGTCGGTGACGTAGACGATAGGCACGTCGACATCCCGATCGGACTTCGAGGGCCAGAACCTGTTGTTGACGGTCAGTTCGATACCCTTGTCGAGCAGTTCTTCCACCATCGCCCGGATCAGTCTGCGTTTCCGCCAGGTAAGGGCGGTGAGCGCCGCGGTGGTGGCCACGGCAATGATCAGTCGAAGCATGATATTCCTTTGTCCTTTTCTTGCTAGACGTTCGAATTCACGAACGGTCCAATCGACGAACCGCATCGCCGGCGATTAAAAGCCATCAGAAAGTGCCGGGTGCGGATTATGATGCCAATATAACGATAACGACCCTTGAAAACAAGCGGGGATTAAGCCGGACGGGCGCGTATCCGTCGTCTCCGGAGCCTTGACAGCGCACTGCCCGCTCCATATTATAGGTCGTTCCGATTCACCTTTATATTTCAATTATATGTCGTTTATATGTCGTTCTGATTCTCCCGCTTATGTACGGATAACCGCAATTTCCAACTCATCCGGAAATCATGACAAACGGAGCGAACATGTCAAAGATCAGACTGGGACTGGTGGGCTGCGGCGGCATGGGCCATCGACACCTCTATGGCCTGGCGGAACTGCACCGAACCGGACTTTGCCGATTCGAACCCGTGGTAGCCTGCGACCCTAGGAAGGAGAACGCCGAATCCCTCGCCGGTCACATTGAAGAACATTTCGGGATCCGCCCCGCCGTTGTCGGAAGTCTCGACGAGGTTGACGCCGGCGACCTGCAGGCCATCGACATCTGTACCGACCCGCGCCACCATCACACGGTGTGCGCCGACGCGGCGTCGCGGGGATGGGACGTGATGACCGAGAAACCCATGGGGCTCACGGTGCGTGCCTGCCGCCTCATGCGCGAAGCCACGGACGGGGCGGGGCGCATACTTTCGGTGGCCGAGAACTATCGGCGCGATCCCGTCAACCGCCTGGGCAAGGCGCTGCTGGACGCGGGCGTGATCGGCACGCCCCGGTACATGGTGCACAACACCGCGGGCGGAGAGAACAAGATGATGATTACCGTCTGGCGCCACCTGAAGAACGTGAGCGGCCTGCTCCTCGACGTGGGCGTCCACTTCGCCGACATCCTGGAGTATTTCATGGGGCCGGTGTCGGACATATACGCCCAGACGCGTCTGCACGAGAAGATCCGGTACAACGCCATGGCGGGCAAGGACCCAACGAAAACGGCGGGCAACTCGCCGGCTGGCGTGTATGAGCACTGGCAGGCCGAGATGCCCGCGGAATTCGAGGTAACGGCCGAGGACGCGGCCTACGCGACGCTGACCTTCCAGAACGGCGCAGTCTGCCAGTACCTGGAGGAGCACGCGACCTTCGGCAAGGGATTCTGGCACAGGGGCATTTACGGCTCATCCGGTTCCATGGAACTGCCGGGGGACCGTTCCGGCCAGCCGCTGACCATCGTACGGGACGGCGAGACCCTGCAGGGCGAGAGGCTGCTCGACCTGGTGCCGGACTTCTGCCTGGACGAGGCGACGACGGCCCTCTTCGGCGGCGACCGCATGTGGAATTACAGTTTTCCTTTCCCGGAGACGGACCGCAAGATCATCGCCATCGAGTACGCTGATTTCGCGGAGGCCATCGACAGTGGAAGCCAGCCCGAGGTCGACGGTTACATGGGCATGCGCTCGGTCGCCGTCTCCTACGGCATCATGGAATCCGGCCAGGCCGGGCGGGCGGTCACCATGGACGAGATCATGGCGGACGAAACCAACGGCTACCAGCAGGAAATCAACGACAGCCTGGGTATCTGAGGCGATCTATCATGAAACTCGGGTACTCCACCTGGGGCATGCCAACAGTCGAAATGCACGAAGCGGTGCCCCACCTGGCATCCCTGGGATACGACGGCATCGAGATTACCGTCATCCCGGGCTATACCACGGAACTGGGCACGCTCGACACGGAAGAACGGCAACGGATCCGGAGCCTTTTCGAGCGGCACGGTGTGGAGATGCCCGCCATCGCCGGGCACACCAGCCTCCTCGAGCCGGACGTGCGGCAACACGCGGCCAACATGAAGCGGCTCAGGGATACCGTGGAACTCGCCGCGGACCTTACCATGAACCATCTCGTGCCCTGCCTGGATACCACGCCTGGCGGCCGGCCCGAGGACTGGCCAAGCGTGCGGGACCGGCTGCTCAACGAGGTGGGCGAACTCGTGGACTTCGGCGCGCGCCACGGCGTGGTCATCGCCATGGAACCCCATATCGGCTGCTGCCTGTGCGACGTGGAGCGCACGCTGTGGCTACTCGGTCAGATCGATTCCGAATACCTGAAACTCAACTACGACATCAGCCATTTCGACGTGGCCGGCGTGCCCACGGCGGAAAGCGTGGCGGCGCTGGCGCCTCACACCGTGCACACCCACGTGAAGGACCAGCGGGGCCGCGCGCCCGATTTCGAGTTTCTGATCCCCGGCGAAGGCGATTTCGACTACGTGGAATACCTGGACGCCATGAAGGCGGAAGGATACGACGATTACATCACCGTGGAAGTCAGCATGATGGTGCAGCAGCGGGAGGATTACGATCCATTGGACGCCGCCGGACTGGCTTACCGCACCCTGGATGCGGCCTTCGGGGCGTCGCAGGCGGAACGGACCTAGCGGGAACGAGCGAAGAGAGCGGGAGGGCGGTCCCGGGCGTCGACAGCGACGCGGGTTTAGAACGATTGCCGCGGGCGTGCCATGTGTAGCAGCGGTGCGCTGCATCCGGAGCTGCCGATCCTTCTGCAAGCAGGTGAAAAAGTTGTTTGAAGATAATAGGGGTATGCGGAAGATAATAGGGGTATGCATAGGTAAAGTAAGCGATCATCTGGTTAGCGATCATAGGCATGCGATCACAGGTATGCGATCACAGGTAAGCGATCATAGGCATGCGATCACAGGTAAGCGATCATCGAGCGAAATGATCGTGACACCCATCATCACTCCAGGAGGC
>CAZZNP010000017.1:27040-29984 GCA_964655785.1 uncultured Gemmatimonadota bacterium | reverse complement strand
AGGTAAGCGATCATCGAGCGAAATGATCGTGACACCCATCATCACTCCAGGAGGCATCATAACATGTACGATCCAGTACTCGTTGAACCCATGCGCCGGGAACTGACGGACCTGGGCGTAGAAGAGTTGAAGACCGCCGACGAAGTGGACGCGCTGTTGGTAGAACACGAGGGGACCGCGCTGGTCGTGGTCAATTCCGTCTGCGGGTGCGCGGCAGCCAATGCCCGTCCGGGCGTGGCCATGGCCCTGCAGAACCGGAAGAAACCGGACCGGATCACCACGGTGTTCGCGGGCATGGACCTCGAAGCCACCAGCAAGGCGCGGGATTATTTCAAAGGTTTTTTCCCCTCATCGCCGCAAATCGCGTTGATGAAGGACGGCAAGGTAGCGTTCATGCTGGAACGCCAGGACATCGAAGGCCGGACCGCCCTCGACGTGGCCCAGCGGCTGATGATGGCCTTCAACGAACACTGCTGATCGTCGGAGCGGCGTCTATTCCTTCTCGTATTCCGCCGTGCAGACCGTGTGGATGCCGCCCCGTATCCGGTAGTCGGTGCTAACTGTCATGCGGACCGGTCGTACCGCGGCGACGAGGTCGTCGAGAATCCGTCGCGTGACGTGCTCCTGGACCATGCCGACGGTCCGGTAGGAGAGCAGGTAGTATTTGTAGGACCGCAGTTCGAGGACCTTCTCATCCGGCACGTAGGAAACGACGATCTCGCCGAAATCGGGCAGTCCTGTCCAGGGACATACCGCCGTAAACTCGTCCGTATCGATATCCACGTCGAGGGGATCGCCCTTTGATTCGTAAGGGAAAGTCTCCAGTAATTCAGGCTTGATGGCCTCGGGACCGTCGAAGTCGAACTGCTTTTCTCGAGGTTCGATGTTCATTGGTTCCTTTTTCTCCAGGAAAGACCGGTATTCACTCCGTCGTCAGCGCGTTCCGTCGTCAGCGCCTTCCGGCTTCTGGTCCGGCGCGTCCGTTTAGCGCATAAGCTTCCGTTTTTCCGCGCGTTCCGTCGTCAGCGCCTTCCGGCTTCCGGTCGGGCGCGTCCGTTTAGCGCATTAGCTTCCGCGCTGTCCTGCGCAATCTCAAGATCATTTCACACCCTTCCCGTGATATCCGGCGCGTCCGGGTCGACACTGCCGCCCTCAGGATGGGAGGCGACGGGCCGGTAGGGCATTTCCGTATATGATTCATACGCGACGTCGAGCCAGGGGGTTTCGATCCGGCGGTGGCCTTCGAACCGGCTGTTCATCACGGCGTCGATGATGCCGGTGACCAGCAGCGTCCGCTCGGGCGGGTACGGCGGGGTGCCAGACAGGAAGAACTGCTGAATGTTGTGGCACAAATATCCGAAGTGGGCGTGGTTGCCCTCCCGTACCAGGTTGCAGCATGCAGCCTGTACCTGTCCGTCTACCCGGGCGGCATAGGCCCAGGTTTCGATATAGCCCCCGAGCATGAGGGTCGCCGTGCGCAGGCCGTCGTTTCGTTCCACCAGGAAGACCGCGGGCTCCCTGGCGTGCTCACGAGCCGTTCCTTCGGGCTTGCCGGGTATGACGTCCAGGGCCGCCTCCATCAGGTCCCGTGACCACAGGCCCTCGTCACAGGCCCGCCACATCTCGTCGCCTTCCAGGCACTGCACCGAAGCCACGCCCGTCTCCCCTCCTCGGCGCCGCTCCACCATGCACTGCAACGCTTCCAGGGTGTGGTATCCGTACGATTCGATCCCGCCGAACCCCACGGTAAGCGCTTCCTCGACGTTGGTCTCCAGGTCGTGCTCGAGCCACGGATTCCGCCATGCCAGGGGCAGGGAGGAACCGGCCATCAGGGGGATATCCAACTCCTCCGCCCGGTTCCACATCCACTCGGCATCCCGGTAATCGTAGGCGAGATGCTTGTCGCTGAAAACGGGTACGGTTCGTCCGCTCTCGGCGAAGACGCCGGCGATTTGCTCGAAAAAAAACCGCCGCGGATACATGTGGCGGCCCCGTTCGTTCCACGGGTAGTCGCCGTGCTCGCCGATGAGCAGCACCGCGTCCACCCCGAGGCTGTCCCCGCCTGCGTGCAGCGTCCTTCGGATGCTCGGGTGGACGGGCACGCCGAACTTCTCGGCCAGCTTCAGGCCGATGTCGTTCTCGAGGACGTGGTCGATGTAAAGGGACACCACGTCCACTTCGGGCGCGAAGTATCCCGCGTCCACCGACCACCCCTTCAGGAACTTGGAGACGATGACGTCCGCGTGGGACCCGGGGAAGTAGATCGTGCAGACGGCGGCGACGCGTAGTCGTGTCGACATGTTAGCTCCGTCAGCTCGCGGGGACGGGCTCTTCCACCGGCGCCTCGACCGGAGTCTCCGCAGGTGTTTCGGAGGGCTGGGCCGTCTTCTGGCCGTTTTCCTCGATGAATTCCTCTACCAGGCGGTGGCACACGTCGTCGGCGTACTGCTCGGGCGGGGACTTCATGAAGTAGGAAGAAGGACCGAGCTGGGGACCGCTGAGGCCGTTGTCCAGGGCCAGCTTGCAGCAGCGCACCGCGTCGATGACCACGCCGGCCGAGTTCGGTGAATCCCAGACTTCCAGCTTGAGTTCGAGGTTCAGCGGCACGCCGCCGAAGGTCTCGCCCTCCATGCGGATGTGGCACCACTTGCGGTCTTCGAGCCACGGCACGTGATCGCTCGGGCCCACGTGGATGTTGTCTTCGCCCATGTCGTAGCTGAGCTGGGACGTCACCGCGTTGGTCTTGCTGATTTTCTTCGACTCGAGCCGCGAGCGCTCAAGCATGTTGTAGAAGTCGGTGTTGCCTCCGAAATTCAGCTGGTAGGAACGCAGCACCTTGACGCCGCGGTCCGCGAAGAGGCGCGTCAGCACGCGGTGGGTAATGGTAGCGCCCACCTGGGACTTGATGTCGTCGCCGATGATGGGCAGGCCGTGCTTGCGGAAC
>CAZZNP010000017.1:17402-27030 GCA_964655785.1 uncultured Gemmatimonadota bacterium | reverse complement strand
CGGCCTGCATCACAACCCGCACATCTGTGAACAGGCCGTGCTTGCGGAACCGCTCCGGCCAGTGCCCCGTGCTCGCGATGAATACCGGGACGCAGTTCACGAGGCCGCATCCGGCCTGCAGGATCTGCTCCACGTACCACTTGGTGGCTTCCTCGCTGCCCACGGGCAGGTAACTTACCACCACGTCGGTCTTCGTCTCCTTGAGCACCTCGACCACGTCGACGGTGTCGCCGGTGTCCTTGTCGATGACCTCGCTCAGGTACTTGCCCAGGCCGTCGTGGGTCATGCCCCGCTGCACCGGCACGCCCAGGTTCGGCACGTCCGCGAACTTCACGGTGTTGTTCGGATGGGCGAAAATGGCCTCGCTGAGGTCCTTGCCCACCTTGTCCGCGCCCACGTCGAAGGCGGCCGAGAACTCGACGTCATTGATGTGATAGCCACCCAGATTGGCGTGCATCAGACCTGGTATGAACTCGTCCTGCGAGGCATTTCGGTAGTACTCCACGCCCTGTACCAGGGACGATGCGCAGTTGCCCACGCCGACGATGGCCACTCTTACTTTGCCGCTCATGTTTTCCCCGCTTTCCTTAACCGGTATCGAGCCCGCGTCACGCGCACCCGATATCATGAAATAGTGAATAACTCAAGCATATCATCAGATGGATAAGAAACGGCGGAATTTGTATAAAACAAATAAATAATTGTTATATTATCCATAGAGTTTATCTATAGTACTGATGTGTATACCATCTCGGGCGGTTTGCTTCAAGGCGACGAGCGTTAGGCTCCAAGGCGTCGGGCGGTTTGCCCCGAGGCGACATGCATTCCAACTCGCGATGGCCACATGAGGCGTCCGCGATACGCTCAAAACTTTAACGAAAGAACGGAGCGAACTCCATGAACCTCTATTACCTGCAGTACTTTCTGGCCGTGGCTCGGCGCGAGAGCTTCTCGAAGGCGGCGCGGGACATGCATGTGACGCAGCCCACGGTGAGCAACGCGGTGCGGGAACTGGAAGATACGTTGGGCGTGAAGCTGTTCAACCGGGGAAGCAGGCACGTATCGCTGACCATGGAGGGGAGAGCGCTCGTCAGTTACGCCGTTCGCATCCAGGATCTCGCCGAGGAGGCGGAGAACCGACTGGCCAGCGGGGACGTCCTGCCGGGCGAGGGATTCACCTTCGGCGCAACCGACGCCGCGGTGACCTACCTGCTTACCGACATCCTCAAACGCTACGTGCAGCGGTATCCGGAACTGGAATTGTCCGTGCACGTCTCCCCGTCCCAGTACCTGGTCGAGGAGCTACTGGCCAACCGTTCGGAGTTCGCCCTGATCACGCTGCCCTATTCCCATCCCCGTATCGAGACCACGTCAATCTACCACGACTCCATGCCGCTCGTGGTCGGCGCCAGCCATCCCTTCGCCGAACGAACATCGGTCGCGCTAAGGGAAGTGGCGGAACAGCCGTTGATCCTGTTTCACGAGGATTCCGTGTCGCGGCGGATCGTGGACGAGCGGTTCGCCGAGGTGGGGGTTTCGCCGCGTGTCATCATGGAGATGCGCAGCCCCGAAGCCATGCGGAAACTCGTCGAAGCGGGCGTGGGAATTTCCTTTTTGCCCTCCCTGACGATCCAGGAGTCTGTTGCAGCCGGCACGCTTCGCGAGGTCGACGTGGTGGGCGTCGCATTCAGCCGCGACATCGGCGTAGCCTGGCGCCGCGGCCGGTATTTCAGCCCGGCCCTGGGCATACTGCTAAAGGATATCTTCGAAAGTTACGGGAGGGGCGATGCGTGGGCGGAAAGACAGCAACGGGGACTCGATCAGTCGTAGGCGTTCAGTTCCGAGTCGATGCGATCCCTGTGACGGGAATCATCGGCCGGACCCGTGGCAACCTCGGTTTCGCCGCGGCTTTGCCGGTCGGTCCGCCACCGGCGCAGCGTGATGAAGATGATCCCGGCGCCGGCCAGGAACATGAGCGGCGTAAAGAGGTAGGCCATTCGGTTGAAACCGGTATTGCGCGGGGAAGAAAGGATGCGTTCCCCGTACATCGACATGTAATGGGCCAGGATCTCATCCTGCGACTTCCCATCGGCGAGCATTATGCGGAGTTCCTCTTTCATCCGTTCCGCGGTACCCGAGTAATGCTGGCTAAGCGGTGCGCGCCAGCAGCAGGGCGCGATCAGCTGCTCCTCGACGGCCTCGGCGATAAGCTCCCGGCCTTCGTCCATGACCGCGTCCACCCGCGACATGGCCGTGTTGGGCGTTGCCAGAAAAACCAGCATGGGAAGAACCAAACAGAAGGACGCTCGTCGCATGAGTCGCACCGTTACGGTAGAGGGAATCAGCGGGTTATGATCGTTTACGTAAAGAATCCGGCGTCATCAGGCATATGATCGAACGGAATCCAGAGTCCTGTCCAAAACGTGCGGAGTAAGTGGCATCGTGCGGCTTGATACCGTATACATATACATTATCGAATATATGGATTGTGGTGCGACTGTCAAATCAATTCACCAGATCAGCCGACGGAGGCTGAACCTGCTTTCGAAGCGGATCTGTCCTGTTTACTGGCTTTCCATCGCAGCCATCCGCTCATCCAGTCTGCCCTGTTGTATTTCGACGGAGTTCATTCGTTCATCAAGCCGGTCAAACCGCCTGTCGACGGCATCGAATCGTTTGTCAATAGCATCGAACCGCTCTTCCACGACTTTGAATTTCTCGTCGATTCGCTCAAAAATCCTTGATTCAATTTGGTGCACCTCAGCCTTTAATTCCCGCCTGCTCCCCCTGGCCTCCCGCCAGAAGAAGATAAAGGCCGTCAGCAATATTGCTGGCTGTATCCAATTCGATGCGGATTCCAAGTCGATACTCCTTTCCAGATGAACTGGTTAAGATAATAGATGATATACATATCAGTAGGAAGTTGTCCATAAATCTCGTCGTTTTTTTTTATCGCACCTGAGATGTACGGGCGACTGAGCATGCACTGGCACCTGTTCGCACATTCGTGCCCTGGTCGAGCGGATCCTGGCAGATTGGCGCCGCAACACGCGAATTCCCTTGACCTTGCCGGCAACGGTCTCCTATTCTGTGGCGAAATTCGTGCCTCCGACGGAGCCGCCGGACTGTCGACAACGGTCTCCTATTCTGTGGCGACATATACGGAACCGACGGGACCGACGGGACCGACGGAACCGACAAGCCCGCCTGGACCGCAGGGACCGCAGGGACCGCTTGTTTCATCGCGGGACCAGGTACTCCGGTCAGCGCTTCCTGTTCCTGCCATACCGGTTGGAAACGACCAGGCCGGACAACGGAGATTCCATCATGCAGTCACGGGGCGAAGTCAACCGATCGCTTCGATCCTTTATCGTAGTGAGAGGACTCTGGGGCGCCTGGGGCCAGATGGTCGGCACGAATACGGCCGTCTTCGCGGGGTTCGTGCTATCCCTCGGCGCGGATGCCTCGGACATCGCCTTCTATTCCGCGATCGCCTCGATCCTCGCCCCGGTGCAGATCATCTCGTCCCTCTTCAGCAAGACCATCGAAAATAAAAAGCGCTGGGTCGTCTGGAACGGCGTGCTGGAAGCACTGTTCCGGGGACTCATGATCACGATCCCCTTCCTCTTCGTCGAAGCGCTGCACCAGCGGATGCTGCTAATCTTCCTGGTGGCGGGGTTGACCGCGGGGTATATCTACACCCCTTTCTATTCGAGTTGGGTCGCCGGCACCGTCCCGGAGAACATCCGTGCCCGATTCACGAGCCGGCAGACCATTGTCGGCAGTCTCGTGGGCGCGGCGGTGGGCGTAATGACCGGACGTTTCGTGGACTGGTTTCCCGACGACGAAAAGCTTATGGCCTTCGTGGTGGTATTCGCCGTGGGAACCCTCTGCGGCGCCGCAGGGCCGCTGTTTCTCAAGCGCACGCCCTACCCGTCCCGCACGGAGGAGACCGACACCCGCAATCCCCTGCGCTACCTGCTTCAGCCCTTTCGCGACCGTAATTTCCGCCGGCTGGTCATTTTCTACTCGTCCTGGATGTTCGCCCTGGGACTCTCCGGGCCGCTCTTCAGCGTATTCATGCTCGACCGGCTGGGGTTTGGCTATACCGCCATCTCCCTGCTGAGCGCCCTCGGCACGCTGGCCACCATCACGGGGTACCGCATCTGGAGCGTGATCATCGACCGCTTCGGCAGCAAGCCGGTCCTCCAGATCCTGATCATTCCGGGCGCGTTAAATGCCTTCCTCTGGGGACTGTGCCAGCCAGGCAACCACGCCATGGTCGCCGTCGCCATGTTGCTTTCCGGCCTGATCATGGGCGGCATCAACCTGGGTGTCACGCCCTTGCAGTACGCGCTGCTTCCGAAGGAGAACCAGGACGAACGGGTAGCGTACATGGCTTCGTGGTCGACGACGATCAACCTGCTCTATGCCGCGGGGCCGCTCCTGGGCGGCATCCTGGTGGCCTCGCTGGCGGGGGTCCGCTTTACCATGGGCGGGTTTCTCATCCAGGACATCAATCTCCTGTTCTTCCTGAGCGGGATCATGCGATTCGTGCCGCTATTCCTGCTCCGTCCCGTGCGGGACGCCCGTTCCATATCGTCCCAGCAACTCCTTTCGAACATGTTCCGCGGCAACCTGCTGAGTTACACCTTCAACTACATCGTGTTCAACGTGGCCACGGCAGAGGACAGGCGGGCCCGGGCGGCCTACCGGCTGGGCCGGTCGCGCAACCCCATGGCGATCGACCACCTGGTCCAGGCCCTGACAGACGCCAGTTCCAAGGTGCGGCGGCAGGCGGCGCGGGCGCTGGGCGAGACCGGTTCCGAGACGGCGGTCGACACCCTCATCAGGGAACTCGAAAGCCCCTCCTCCGATATCCGCAGCGAAGCCGCCGAAGCGCTTGGGCGGCTCAGGCACGCCAGGGCGGTGGACGCGCTGGTCGAGGCCCTGGAAGACGAGGACCCCAGGGTGCGGATCAGCGCGATCTCCGGATTGGGCCAGATGGAGGGAGAAGATGTCCAGGAACTGCTGTTCTGGCACTTCTCCAACAACGTCGACCCGCTGACCTTTCCCACGCTGGTGGAAGCCCTGAGCCACCGCGAGGACTACCGTATCATCAAGCCGACCTTCGACCGGCTCGGGTCGTTCACGTCGCCCGCGGTACGGCTTCAGCTGCTCAACAACATCTGCTACACGCTGGGGGCGGGGGACCGGTTCTACAAGCTGCTGTCCATGGAGGAGAACGAACGTTACGGCGAACTGGAGGGCGTGATCAAGCGGACCGTATCCCGGTTAACCGATTCGAAGGCCGTACCCGAAGATACCCGGCGGGGTGTGGAGAGTCTTTTCGTGCTGTTCACCCAGGCCTATGAGCGCAATGACGTCGAGGCCATGATGGAACAGGCCCGGATGCTGGCGGCACTGATCCGCGACAGTCATCCCGTCGTCGAGCAAAGCCCGATCGACACCCTGTCGGTCTACCTCATCATCATGACCATGAACCATTTCATAGAAAGCGACGCGCACCGAGACCTGCCTGGCGCGCAGGAGATCTTTCTGGCGGTGTGCATGCGCCGGATCGCCACACTGGTGAACCGATAGAGGCCATAAGCGGCCATCGCATGAACGCGTGGAAGATCTAGAGCCCATTAGAAGGCCATAAGCGGCCATCGCATGAACGCGTGGAGCATTTAGAGCCCATTAGAAGGCCATAAGCGGCCATCGCATGAACGCGTTGAAGATCCAGAGGCCATTCATGAAACCACGAAATGAACAGTTCCACATCGGCATCGCAGGAGCCTGCGGAAGGGGCATGAGTTTCCGCAATACCTGCGACGCCATCCCCGGGGTCCGTGTCCACGCCGTGTGCGACATCGACGCGGGCGCACTACCCGCCACCGCTGAGTTGCTCGGCGCTTCGGAGCAGTACGCCGATTTCCGCGAAATGCTGGAAAAGTCCGACCTGGACGGCGTAATCATCGCCACGCCCATGCCCCTCCACGCGCCGCAGGCCATCGCCGCGCTGAACCGGGGGCTGCACGTGTTCAGCGAAGTACCCGCGGCGGTCTCGGTCGAGGAGTGCCGGGGGATCGTGGGGGCGGCAAAGGCGTCAGGCGGCGTGTACATGATGGGAGAAAACTACACCTACATCCGGGAGAACGTGCTGGTCAAAGAACTCGTGAAGGCGGGGCATTTCGGCACGCCCTACTACGCCGAGGGCGAGTACCTCCACGAGCTCAAGGGTTACGACGAACACCGCCTGGCGGCCCGAGGCCTGCCGCCCGAACAGGTCTGGCGCCGCCACTGGCAATCCGGCATAGACGGTATCACCTACGGCACCCACAGCCTGGGACCTATCCTGCAGTGGTTCGACGACCGCGTGGCCAGCGTCACCTGCCACGGCAGCGGCCACCACTACTTCGACGCGCAAGGCAAACCCTATGCCCAGGACACCAGCGTCATGCTCTGCAAGATGGCGAAGGGCGGGCTGGCCAAGATCCGCATGGACCTCACCTCCGACCGCCCCCACGCGCTGACGAATTACCAGTTGCAGGGCACCGAAGGTTGCTACGAGTCGGCCCGCGGACCTGGACAGGACTTCCGGATCTGGCTGCGGTCCCGGTGTGAGGACGAGAATACGTGGAAGGATCTGCACGATTTTGAGGAGGAATTCCTGCCCGAGGAGATGAAGGCGGCGGCCGCGCAAGGCGCCGGACATGGCGGCAGCGACTACCACGAACTCGTGGAATTCATCGACGCCGCGGAAGGCCGCCGAAAGCCGTCCATCGGCCTGCACGAGGCCATGGACATGACCCTGCCCGGGCTCGTCAGTCAGCAATCCATCGCCGAGAACGGCAGCTCCCTGCCCGTCCCGGATTCGAGGGCGTGGTAAACGGGACACCACGGTGCCGGGCATCGGCCAACGGTCCATCGCCGAGAACGGCAGCTCCCTGCCCGTCCCGGATTCGCGGGCGTGGTAGTCGGGACACCGCGGAGCCGGGCATCGGCCAACGCCAGTCGACGAATACGCAACAGTCCGGCGCGTAGCACCACCCGACGCGCAGCCTGACGACCGGCGCGCAACACAAATTGGCCTGTACGTATCCGGTGCGTCCGGCTATACTTTAACCTTGTCGCGAACACACCTGAATTCCATTTTCAAGGAGCCCTCCACATGGCCCGTCCAGGCAGTCCGATCGAAGACATCGACACCCCGGCCCTGGTGATCGACCTGGACCTGATGGAAGGCAACATCGCCCGCATGGCGGAGTTCTTCGCCGGCAAGGACGCCTGGCTGCGGCCCCACACGAAGACGCACAAAACCCCGGTGCTCGCGCACAAGCAGATCGCGGCCGGCGCCCGGGGCGTCACCTGCGCCAAACTGGGCGAGGCCGAGGTCATGGCCGCGGCGGGCATTCGCGACATCCTGGTGGCCAACCAGGTCGTGGGACGGGTGAAGATCGCCCGCCTGGTCGCCCTGGCGCGCCACTCGGACGTGATCGTCGCCGCCGACCATGAAGAGAACGTCCGGGAGATCTCCAACGCGGCCGTGGCCGCCGGCACCCGGGTGAACATGATCATCGAGGTCGACGTGGGCATGGAGCGCTGCGGCGTGCCGCCCGGCGAACCCGCGTGGCGACTCGCCCAGGCGATTGAGCGGCATCCCGGCGTCATCTTCCGCGGGGTGATGGGCTACGAGGGCCATATCATCGGCAACCCGAACGACGAAGAACGGTACGCAGGGTGCCGGGAATCCATGACCATGCTGACCCAGACGGCCGACTACATCCGCGAGCGGGGCCTGGCCGTGGACCTGGTCAGCGGCGGCGGCACGGGGACGTACAAGGTCACCGGGACTTTCCCCGGGGTGAACGAAGTGCAGGCGGGTTCCTACATTCTGATGGACGGGACCTACCAGAAACGCATCCCCGAGTTCGACTGCGCGCTGACCGTCTACGCCACCATCGTCAGCCGGCCGGGCGAAGAACTCGCCGTCGGCGACGCGGGCCTGAAGACCATGACGAACGACATGGGGTTGCAGGCCGTCCGGGACGTGGAAGGCGCGTCCATCCTGCGCCAGTCCGAGGAGCACGTGAAGATCGAGCTGCCCGGCGCGTCGTGTGCCCTGCGGCCGGGGGACAAGATCCACATCATCCCGAGCCACTGCTGCACGACCATCAACCTTCACGACCGGTTCTACGGCGTGCGCAACGGCACGGTCGAATCGGTGTGGGACATTGCGGCCCGGGGCAAGCTGCAGTAAGTGGGTGGGACGTGGCTGCGGCAGGTCTGACCGAGCCGCGGCCGCCACGACCTGCCGAACCGGACTTTCTCCGAAGCGTAAGGTTGATTTCCGGCTGGTGGCACCCAGTCATACATGAGAGAAGGAGCGAGATCCATGGATCCCCGATACCTCGTCGCCAACGTCGATGAGATACCAAGCCCTACCATGCTTGTATACCGCGAACGGCTCAGGGAAAACATCGGCCGGACGCTGGAGATCGCGGGCGGCCCCGAACGCCTGCGCCCCCACATTAAAACCCACAAGATGCGCAACATAATCGAGATGCAGCGGGAGGCGGGGATCGACAAGTTCAAGTGCGCCACGATCTTCGAGGCCGGTATGCTGGCGGAAATGGGCGTGGAGGACGTCTTCATCGCCTACCAGATGATCGGTCCCAATATCGGCCGGCTGGTCGCCCTGGCTGGCCGCTATCCCGGGACGGTATTCCGCTGCATGGTGGACGACCGGGGTGCGGCGGAAGCGCTTTCATCCGCGGCGAGCAATGCCGGCGTGACTATCGACGTCCTGCTGGATTTCGACGTGGGCCAGCACCGCACCGGGATCGGCCCCGGGCCGGAAGCGCTCGAACTCTACGCCTTGCTCGACCGCCTGCCCGGCGTCACGCCCGGCGGCCTTCACGGCTACGACGGGCACAACCACCAGGAGGACCTGGAAGAGCGCAAACAGGCGTGCGGCACCGCGCTGGACGCGGTGCGGGCGTTCCAGGCGCAGCTCGAATCACGCGGGCTGCCCGTGCCCCGGCGCGTCATGGGCGGGTCCATTTCCTTCCCGTGCTATGCGCCCGCTGCAGACGTCGAGCCCTCGCCGGGAACTTCCGTATTCTGGGACTGGGGATACAAAAGTCGTTTTCCCGACCTGCCTTTCGAAGCCGCGGCCCTGCTCCTCAGCCGCATCATCAGCATCCCGACCTCCACGCGCGTGACCCTCGACCTGGGCAACAAGGCCATCGCCTCCGACCCGGCCGGACAGCGAGGCATCGCGTGGAACCTTCCAGGCGCCGAACCCGGCATGCACAACGAGGAACACTGGATCATGGACTGCCCGGACTCCACGGGCTACTCGGTCGGCGACCCCATCTACGTCTTCCCCACTCACGTCTGCCCCTGCACCGCACTGCACCGGCAGGTCTACGTGATCGACGGCGACGGGCATTGCCGCGAGCAGTGGACGGTCGACGCGCGCGACCGGGAATAGCCGGTTCAGCCACTTTGGACGCACTGACGCGCGCGACCGGGAATAGCCGATTCAGCCACTTTGGACGCACTGACGCGCGCGACCGGGAATAGCCGGTTCAGCCACTTTGGACGCACTGACGCGCGC
>CAZZNP010000017.1:0-17302 GCA_964655785.1 uncultured Gemmatimonadota bacterium | reverse complement strand
AGCCGGTTCAGCCACTTTGGACGCACTGACGCGCGCGACCGGGAATAGCCGATTCCTGTGGCTGGCATCCGTCCTTGTTCGTTCCCCTTATCTATCCCGATTCGCCCCTGCCATCCTACCAAGTACATCCCTGGAATCCGTTCCGGATTGTGTGACGAACGTGTTACATTTTTAGAAGTTTCCTATTGACGAAGTGACGTAAATACATTATCTTAAACTGTTCGACCAGACGCGAAATCCGGGCCGTGATCCGTGTAAATCGTCCCGGGTGAAGTGGGTGTTTTTTAGGTACGTCGACAAGGCGCATGCATGTCGTTTGAGCAGATCCTCATCAGTCAGGATGGCGGGGTGGTCACGATCACGATCAACCACCCTCCCTTGAACGTACTCAGCGCCGTAGTCGGCCAGGAACTCGGCGAAGCGCTCGACCGGATCGACGGCGATCGGTCCGCATCCGTGGTGGTACTCACGGGGAGCGGCGACCGGGCCTTTGCCGCCGGCGCCGACATCCGGGAACTGCAACGGCTTTCCGGTTCGGACGCCGAGGAAATGACCCATCGCTGGCATCGTCTCTTCCGGCGGATCGAAGGCTTCAGACTGCCGGTCATTGCCGCTGTGAACGGGGTGGCGCTCGGAGGCGGATGCGAACTGGCCATGGCGTGTGACATGCGTTACGCATCGGAGAAAGCCCGGTTCGGCCAACCGGAAATCAACCTTGGACTGGTACCGGGATGGGGCGGTACGCAACGGCTGCCGCGACTGATCGGACGGGGCCGGGCCCTCGAGTTGATGATGACTGGCGATATGTTCGATGCTGCCGAGGCACATCGCCTCGGGCTCGTAAATCGCGTTACGGCGCCGGAAGATCTGATGGATACGGTCGGGGAACTGGCCGGGCGCATGGCTGCCAAGGGCGGCGTCGCGCTTGCTTCCATCAAGACCTGCGTCAACGAAGGGCTGGACCAGGGTCTGGACGAAGCGCTGGCACTGGAAGCCCGTGAATTCGGAGCGGTGAGCTCCACAGAGGACAAGGCGGAAGGCATCGCGGCGTTTCTGGAGAAACGTACCGCGGCTTTCCGGGGTCGCTGAGTCGACGCGTGCGTACTCAATATACGACCTGGATTTATCAGTAACCACCGGCACGCGGCAGGAAGAGAGAACTCGTATGCAACTGGGTCCAACAGAAGGCGAGTATATCCAGGTAACTGGCGAATTCGAAAAGCGTGAAGCCATCGAATTCTGCGTACAGGATCTGAACAGCAAGAACATTGAATTCGGTGTCTGCGAGCAGGACGGCAAGTTCTTTGTCGCCCGGGTCATCGTACCGGACGAAGAGATCGATACCCGTTCCAAGATCGTCACGGTGCGTAGCGACCGCGTGGACATACACGGCAATCCGCGGGGCATCATCCGCAAGGGTATCTACAACTTCGTGGAATGGTACGCCGGCGGAGAAGTAACCGGACAGGCCGCGGCCGTCTGATTTCGGATCGATACATCCGGAACTCGCTGACCTGCCATGTCTGATTCTGGTCCGCGCGAGCTCGTTCTGTTGCGTTCAAGCTTGTTCTGTTCCTTCCGAGCCCGGTCCGGTCCGTATCTTCAGCGGTACTTTTTTACACGCCGATCTGAACCTGAAACGGTCCGTGGTCCGTAGCTGAACCGATCCGCCAATACGCCGATCTGAACCTGAATTGGTCCGTAGCTGAATTGGTCCATACCCGAACCGTATCCAGATCTGAGCCGTTTCGTACCTGCACCGATCCGTTACCGGTAATACCAATAAAATCCCAGGCTGCGTGCCTATAGCTCGACGATACCATGGAAGCTGACCAGCCTTCCATGGTTTTTTATTTTCGTAAGGTTTTTGTTTTCATCTCAACTCACTATGCCGGAGATACGGTAAGCATGGCGCTCGTTTCACTGCACAAGGTTGCGAAATACTACGGCGCCCTTTGTGTGCTGAAAGACATCAGCTGGGGCATCGACCCCGGTCACCACGTGGGCCTTATCGGCTCCAACGGTACCGGGAAGACGACCATGCTGCAGTTGATCACGGGCGACCTGTCACCCGACGAGGGCGAGATCTCACGCCGGCGCGGTCTGAACATCGGCTACCTGACCCAGGACGCCCAGCTGACCGCCACCAATTCCGTCCTGGACGAGGCGCTGAGCAGCTTCGAGCGCATCCACGACCTGGAGCGGCAGCTTCGCAAGGCCGAGGCGGCGCTGGAGCAGGCGAAGGACGACGCGGAGGAAACCGAACGCCGGCTTGAAATTTACGGACGGCTGACGGAGGAATTCGAACGGGCGGGCGGCTACACGTATCCGCACCGGGCGAGGACCGTGCTTCAGGGCCTGGGATTCAAGGACGAAGACCTGTCGCTGCCGGTCAACGTACTGAGCGGGGGCCAGAAGACGCGCCTGCGGCTGGGCAAGCTGCTGCTGGGGGACGCGGACCTGCTGCTGCTGGACGAACCGGAAAGCCACCTGGACGTGGCCGCGACGGAATGGCTGGAGGAGTATATCTCGGAACATCCCGCCGCGATCCTGGTCGTTTCGCACGACCGCTACTTTCTCGACCGGACCGTGAACCGCATCGTGGAGCTCGAAGACCTTGGCCTTCAGCAATTTCCCGGCAACTACACCCGCGCCATGGAGGTCAAGGCCGAGCGGCTCAAGGCACGGCAGCGGCAGTACGATAAGCAGCAGGCCTTCATCGAAGAACGGGAGGAGTTCATCCGCCGGACCATCGAAGGCGTCAAGACCAAGCAGGCACAGGGAAGACGCAGCCACCTGGCGCGCCTGAAACGCATCGAAAAACCGCGGACACGGCACCGCGCGGCCTCCATCGACTTCGGGACGATGAAGCGCAGCGGAAGGGACGTACTCGCGCTCGACGGCCTATCCAAGAGTTACGGTACGCGGACCCTGTTCGCGGAGCTTGATTTCACCCAGCACATCGGTGACCGCGTGGGGCTGATCGGCTACAACGGGGCAGGAAAGACGACGCTGCTGCGGATGATCGTCGGCCAGGTTACGCCCTCCTCGGGGACCATTCGCCTTGGAACGGGCGTGGACATCGGATACTACGACCAGGAACGGGCCGGCCTGTCTGGCGAACGGTCCGTGCTGAACGAACTCTGGTCGGCCAAGCCCTCCATGAACGAAGGCACGGTGCGCAACCTCCTCGGGCGGTTCCTGTTCCGCGGCGACGACGTGTTCAAGCAGGTCGACCTGCTGAGCGGGGGCGAGCAGGGCCGGCTGGCGCTGGCCAAGCTGATCCTCGGGGAACCGAACTTCCTCGTACTCGACGAACCGACCAACCACCTCGACATCCTCTCCCGGCAGGCCCTCGAACAGGCCCTGGCCGACTACCCCGGCACGCTCATGGTGGCGTCCCACGACCGGTACTTCCTGGACCAGATGGTGAATGCGCTGCTGATCTTCGAACAGGGCGGCGTCAACCACTGGCAGGGCACCTATTCGGAGTACCGGGCCTTCAGGGAGGAGCAGCGGCTCGCTGCCGCGCGGACGAAGGAGAGAAAGCCGCGCCGGAAGGCCGAGACGGCCGGCGGGACGGCATACGATCCCCGGAAGAAGGAACGCAGGGAGCAGCAGATGATGGCCGAGGCGCTGGAGGCGGCCATCCGGAAAAAAGAGGAGGAAATCGCCCGCCTCGAAGGCGACCTGGGGGAGGAAGGGACCTTCTCGGACCGCGAGGTTGTAGACCGGATCGGCAGCGCCTACGTCCGCGCCCGCCAGGAACTGGAGGACCTCTACGTGGAGTGGGAGGTCGTCACCATGGAGTTGGAAGAATGAAATCGGAGGCAGACTTGTACGACGCTGTCATTATCGGAGCCGGGCCGGCCGGACTCGCCGCGGCCTATGCGGCCAAGCAGGCCGGTTTGAACTATGTAGTTGTGGAACGTGAGTGCATCGTCCACACGATCTACCAGTTTCCCACGGGCCTGATCTTCTACTCGACCCCGGAACTCATCTCGCTGGGCGACGTGCCCATGATCGTCCAGGGGCTCAAGCCCACCCGCGAAGAAGCGCTGAACTACTACCTAAAGTTCGTTGATTCCCAGGGACTTGCGGTGCACACCTACGAAGAGGTAACCAGCATCTCCGGGGAGGATGGCGATTTCGAGATAGAATCGGTTTCGCAACGGGAGGGCGAGCAGCGCTACCGTACCCGGAAGGTCGTTCTGGCCACCGTCGCCTTCGACAGCGCCAACCGGATCGGCGTGCCCGGCGAGGAACTGCCCAAAGTCTTCCACTACTTCAAGGAGGGCCATCCCTACTTCGACCGGGACGTCCTCGTCGTGGGCGGCAAGAGCTCGGCCGTGGAGACGGCCCTGTCCCTCTACCGCGCCGGCGCGCGCGTCACCATGTCCTACCGCCGCAGCGCGTTCCGAGGCATCAAATACTGGGTCCTGCCCGACCTGGAGAACCGCATAGCCGAAGGATCCATCACGGCCATCATGGATTCCACGCTGAATGAGATCCGCCAGACCGAAGTAGTCCTGGACGTGGGCGGAGAAGAGCGCGTACTACCAAACGACTTCGTATTCTGCATGACGGGCCACACGCCCGATGTGCCCTTTTTAGGCGGCACGGGCGTGAAGGTCCGGCCCGAGAACAATACGCCGGTGCACGACCCCGACACCTTCGAATCCAACGTGCCCGGTATCTACATCATCGGCGTTATCACCGCCGGCAACGTGAGCAGCGACATCTTCATCGAGAACAGCCGGATGCACGGACCGAAAGTGGTGGAGCATATTCTGGCGCAGAACGGTGTTTCTTAGTATCGTGTTGATCGACGCGAAGTCGTGACGAACTGTAGCGAAGGCTTGTTGGAGCGTAGGCGAGTCGAAGAGTGCGATGATCGAACCGCGGGTTGGTTCGAATCTAAGCGGAATTGCAGCCGAACTTAAATTCAACCTCGTAGAGGTGTATACATGAGCGAATCCAACGCCACTCCCAATCCCCTCGTCGGTGTGGTCATGGGCAGCAAGTCGGACTGGGACACCATGCGGAACGTCCGTGATGTACTCGAGCAGTTCGGCGTGCCCCACGAATGCCGGATCGTCTCGGCCCACCGCACGCCCCTGTGGCTGGCGGAATACGCGGCCGAGGCCGAAGGACGTGGACTCGAAGTCATCATCGCGGGCGCCGGCGGCGCGGCTCACCTGCCTGGCATGATGGCTGCCCAGACGCTCCTGCCCGTCCTCGGCGTGCCCGTTGAAAGCAAGGCACTCAAGGGCATGGACTCTCTGCTGTCCATCGTCCAGATGCCCCGCGGCATCCCCGTGGGCACCTTGGCCATCGGCCAGTCCGGCGCCGTGAACGCGGGCCTGCTCGCCGTGGCCATCCTCGCCAACTCGCGACCGGATCTCCGGGAGAAGCTCAGGCAGTACCGGGACGACCAGACCGGCAAGGTCATGGGGGATGAGCTGACATGAGCGATTTGAGCGACCCCGTACTCCCCGGCGCGACCATCGGCATCCTCGGCAGCGGCCAACTCGGCCGCATGATCACCATCGCCGCCCGTCGCATGGGCTACCGCGTCCACACGCTCTCGCCCGAATCCGACTCGCCCACCGGCCACGTCGCCGACCGCGAAATCGTGGCCGCCTATGACGACGTGGAGGCCGTGAAGCGCTTCGCCACTGACGTGGACGTCATCACCCTCGAATTCGAGAACATCTCTGCCGCCTGCGTCGACGCCGCATCGCCGATTGCGCCGGTTCGGCCGAAGGGAAGCGTGCTCCACACGACGCAGAACCGCCTGAGAGAGAAGACTTTTCTCGCCGACCATGGCTTTCCAGTCGCGCCGTTTAGGCACGTAAAGTCCAGGGAAGAACTTGCCGCTGCTGTCGAGGAAATCGGTACGCCCGCCGTGCTCAAAACGGCCGGGTTCGGCTACGACGGCAAGGGGCAGGTTCGGATCGCCTCGGTGGACGACGTGGATGGTGCGTGGACGTCCATGGGCGGACAGGAAGCCGTCCTTGAGGCGTTCATCGACTTCGATCTGGAGATGTCGGTCGTGGGTGGAAGAGGATTGGCCGGAGACTTCGCGCACTACGGATCCGTGGAAAACAAGCACAGCAACCACATACTCGACGTCACGACCGCGCCAGCCGACGTGTCGGGTGCGATAAACGTCACCGCCGTGAATCTCACGCGCAAGGTATTCGAGGCCCTCGACGTTGTCGGGGTCGCCTGCGTTGAGTACTTCCTCGACCACGACGAAAACCTCATCATCAACGAGATCGCCCCCCGCGTCCACAACTCGGGCCACTTCACCTTCGACGCCTGCGTCACCAGCCAGTTCGAACAGCAGGTGCGCGCAGTGTGCGGCCTGCCCCTCGGTTCGACCGAACAGCCCCGGCCCGCGGCCATGGCCAACCTGCTGGGGGACCTTTGGGAGAGCGGCGAGCCCAACTGGACGGCGGCCCTCGCAATACCTGAAGTCAAGCTGCACCTGTACGGCAAACAGGAAGCCCGGCCGGGAAGGAAGATGGGCCATCTGACGGCGATGGCGGACACGCGGGAGCAGGCGGTGGAAAGGGTGGTGGAGGCGAGGCGGGGGTTGGAGAGTTGAATTCCAAATTACAACCTAATCCGCTCCTTTCGAAATAAGGGCTTGCAGACCATCACCATTTAATCTCCGGGGTGACCACTGTCCCCCATCCCTTACGATGTCGGCGTTTCCCGCGTTAGCGTCGGCAGTGGGTCTGACCCACAGTGGAACCCAATTCTTCTTCAGGTTTTCCTGCGCACCATGCCATGTTCCGCCTTTTTTACCGGAGTGAACGACAAACGCGGCGTCAGAAAGACAGTAGATGTACTTGTTTCGCTGCATAGCCTGACCGATACTGAACCTGCCCTCTGGATTTGAAGCTGTTATGAGTACCAGCCTCTCTTCCATGATGTGTTTTCGGTACTTTTCGCTTGAACTGGTCCGCAGAAGGTTATCTGCGAGCACCCCTATCACGTTTCCGCCATTTGCGAGCGATCCAAGCATCGCGGATTCATCGATCCCTCTTGCACCACCTGACACCAGAGTCAGATCATTCCCTGCGGCCATTGCGCCAATTCCGGAACTGTAGGCCAGGTCTTCCTCTGCAGCGTTTCGCGAACCGACAACAGCCAAACCTCCGTCCTTTAACAGCGCTTTATTCCCACAGCCAACGATAAAGGTTGGTGCAGCGGTTCGCAGGCGTTGCTTGAACCGTTTCGGAAAATCCTCTCTGATCAATACCCAAAGACCCGAACTTTTCCATTTCTCCATGGCCAATGCGACCGTCGTCCTTCGAGCCAGAAGTCGTTTAAGACGCTGAATGGTGATGAACTTGTCGGACCACTCCTTTAGATAACCGTCGACATCCTCGGTCATCAGATCCCATGGATGCAGATCGCGCTTCATAAGCCAGTCGGCAAATCGTTCCCACTCTTTCAACGTCAGTGGTTTGACGGTCTGATTATCCGAATCCGAGAAATGAGTAGTAAACAATAGGATGGACTGGGTCTTTTGCTGTTCCGACATTGTATCGTAGTTGGTATTTGTCATGCCTGACGTAGAAGACTCCGATAGTCGGGAAATCCGGCCTCGGCCAGAACCTTTTTCGCCTCGCCTCGTTCCATTCGGCCTAATTTGGTGTCGGTCATGTACGACACGCGCTTCAACTCTTGAAGATAGTAGTCGTCCAGTTTGTGTTCATAAGCACCGGCAATAACGAGTGCGAGATACCAGTCATAGGGTTTGAGACCGGAATTAGGACACGCGGCGAGATAAGTCACGGTGTAGACGATTTCTTCGCTTTCATTTAGACGAACGGGAAAATTGTCCCAACGAATGTAGCCTTTCCCAGCCCCTTCATGTCGGTCGAGTTTTTTTAGCTCTGATCTAGGAATTTCGAACAGTACGCCGGGTGTTCTGTGACCCGTCTTCAGTCGTAGCGTAGCTTTCCCAGAACAGTCCTTGCTTAGCTTGCTGAATTCAATAATCTTGTCGGCGGCGTATGCGTACCTGACTTTTATGGGATTCAGGCAGCGTTTCTTCAGACGAAGAGTCAGCATATTCGAACCGTAGGCAAAGTAGTCTATCGTCATGGCCTAGCTCCTTTGCTAGTTGTTGGTCGTGCTGGGATGTTAGAGGATTAAGTCGTCAGAACGGGCGCATGGGATCTGATTGGCACTACTGCTTAAGCCGTTTAGACACTCACAACATCCCCCTCAATGTCTCCACCGCCTCATCCAGGTACTCATCCTGGGACAGATCCCCTTCGATCAGATCCGGGCGGTGACCACCCCACTGTGTTGCCAGCACCAGCGTCTCGCCGATATCCCATAGCGTCCAGGCGTTGGCGAAGACCGGCAGGCAGTCCAGCTCAGCCTGGATCAGCGGACGGACCTGATTGTATCCTTCCAGGAAACAGCGCCAGATCTCGTCCGTAAGATGATCGGGCACGGTCTCGTTGATGTTGTACAGGAAAGTAGCCACGTCGTACGCCCGCCAGCCGAAGGCGCACTGGTCGAAATCCAGGATGCAGTATCCGTTCTCGGGATGGTACAGGATGTTTCCGACGTGCAGGTCGGCGTGGATGAGACCATAGACGTCCTTCCCCTTGCCCAATCCGCTGATCTGCCGGCGCATGTGATCGGCGTAATCCTTGAAGAAAGACAGGTCCTCGCCTCGCCGTTCCTGCAGAATTGATTCCAGGGTCTGCAGCGGTCCGTCCAGCAAGTATTGCAGATCGAAATGGTGCCGGCAGTAGGGCCTGGGGAACTGATCCGCCTGCTGGTGTATTTCGGCTACCGCGGCGCCGAAGGAGATCACGACCGGCTCGTTCACTTCAGGATGCCAGGTGACGTGATCCTCGCCCTCGAAGAAGCGGAACAGAGCGCCGCAGCGGGAGTCGGGTTGAAGTCCGGTGGTCGGGCCGATTGGAGAGACGGATGGTGGATTGGTTGACGGGCCGGACCGAGGACCGGACGTTGGATTGGCGGATGGTCGACCGGCTGGTGTATCCCCTGCAGCACCCATTTCACTCAACCGCTCCCCATCCAGCCTATTTACCGGCTCAGGGACCGGCAGCTTGTATTCGCGGAGATACGCCAGCAGGTCGAGTTCGTACCGATAGGCCGCGGGATTGCGTACGTAGAAGTCGTGATCCGTATAGGCTCTGTAGACATACCGCTGACCGTGCGACGTAACGAGGTAGTTCCGATTGGCCCCGGGCTCCAGTTCGCGCACTTCGACGGGTTCGGCCAGACCGTAGTGATCCGCCAGGTATGAAGAGATGGAAGAGCAGGACGGATCAGCGAATTCGGAAGAATCGGAAAAAGCGTCCGTACCGGAAGATTCGGAAAAAGCGTCCGTACTGGAAGAACCGGAAGAATCAGAGGATTCGGAAGAACTGGTATAGTCGGGATTCTTATCCATAATGGTACCCAATATGAGGGAGCGGCCTTGACCGGGACAACAGGTTTAAGTTCATTGCGTATATCCCAGTGAGCAACTTATTGAACAGCAACTTTGAGTTAAGCAGCCATTGGCTACCGAGTTTAGCGGCCATTGACTACCGAGAGGAGCGCCCATTGCCTAAGCGACCCAATATCGTCGTCCTTATGTCCGACCAGCAGCGGCTCGACACGGTGAGTTGCTACGGGCTGAACGACGTCTGCCGTACGCCCCACATCGATGCCCTGGCCGCGCGCGGCGTGCGCTTCGACTGGGCGTTCACGCCGACCGCGATCTGCTCGCCGGCCCGCGCCTCTTTCTACACGGGCCTTTATCCGCACAATCACGGGGTCACGGCCAACGGCCTGTGCCTGAACGAAGGCGTGCGCGGCGTAAATCACTACCTGGCGGATGCAGGTTACCGCTGCGGGTACGCCGGCAAGTGGCACGTGGATCAGGAGACCGGTCCGTCGGGATACGGGTTCACCGGCAAGGATTTCATGGGCTACGGATTCCCGGGAGGCAACCTTTTGCCGGGCCTGCAGTTCGGCGGTAGCCTGAGTAGCCACAATCATTACGCCGACTATCTCAAAGAGCGCGGTTTCGACCCGCCGCCCACGGTCTCGCACCGCTTCGTCGGTACCAACCCCGCGAACCAGCGGCAGGAGATGTTCGCCCTGCACGACGGGCCGGTGGAGTCCTGCATTGAGTATTACGTCGCGGAAGAAGCCATCCGCGTGCTCGACGAGGTGGCCGGCGGCGAAGAGCCCTTCTATCTGTGGGCGAATTTCTGGGGGCCGCACAGCCCGTCGCTGGTGCCCGAGCCGTACTTTTCCATGTACGATCCAAAGGCCATTCCCGAACATCCCGGGTACGCCGAGACTTTTGAGAAGAAACCTTTGCGCCAGAAGCTGATCGAGCACATGTGGGGGCTGGGCGACTATGGCTGGGAGGGATTTCAGGAAATCGCCGCGCGGTACTTCGGGCACTGCACACTCATCGACGACATGGTGGGGCGGGTGGTGGCTCACCTGGATAAACTGGGCGAACTCGACAACACCATCATCGTATATACGTCCGATCACGGTGACTGCCTAGGCGCCCACAAGCTGATCGAGAAGGGCGAGTTCATGTACGACGAGATCTACCGCATCCCCCTCGTCATCGCCCATCCCGACTGCCAGGCGCCCGGCACGGCCTGCGACGAGTTCGTCTACCTGCACGAGATCATGCACTCGTCCCTTGACGCCGCCGGACTCGAAGTGCCCGCCGACCTCGACGGCCAATCCTTTCTCCCGGCCATCGAGGGGCGCCCCTTCGCGAACGGCCGCGAGGAAGTCTACTGCGTCTTCGACCGCCATTTCACCGTCGCCAACCAGCGCATGATCCGGACGCGCACGCACCAGTTCACCTTCAACTCGACCGATCCCGGCGAGCTGTACGACCTGCAGCGCGACCCCTACCAGCTCGACAACGTCTACGGCGAGGCGGCCTATGAAGCCGTGCGCCAGGACCTGATGGGGAGGATGGATCGATACATGGAGGAGCTGGGCGATCCGCTTCGGGGGTGGTTCGGGAAGATCAAGGGAGCGTATTGAGGACTGCTCGGCCCATACCGGCCGACCAGGTTAAGCGTGTTTAGTGCAGCAGGGAAATAAAGTGTGCGGCTCAACCCGCTTCTATCTCCAGAGCCCATTCAGGCAGGGAACTCAGCCAGGCTCCCGCGCCTGCGCCCATTCGCCGCGCGGGCACTAACCCTTGGCCGTCTCCTGCGCCCATACGCCGCGCGGACACTAACCCTTGGCCGTCTCCTGCGCCTGCGCCCAAGCCCGCAGCGGGTCTAACCTTTCGCCCTCGCCTGCGCCCATTCTCGCAGCGGCACGTCGTCCGGATTCTCCGACATCCAGTGCCGCGACGCGGGATGGTAGTCCGGATCCGGTCCCATGGGGTCGCCTTCCGGGGACAGGGCGCCAAGCAACTGCCGCCGCACCGGCGAGCTTGTCTCGATGAGCCCTGGGTCCTGCACGTCGAAATCGGTTGGACGAAGCCAGCGATAGTGGTATCCCACGTGCATGATCTTGCGCGTCTTTCGGGACAGGTTGGGGCCAACGCAGTGCCAAACCGCGGTACGCCACAACACGGCCGAGCCTATAGGCAGCTTGAGCTCGACCGCGCCTTCCGGATCAGCCCCGTTTCCCCGTTCGCGCAATTCGGCAGGCCGGCGCCGATGACTGCCGGGAACCAGCCACAGATTACCGCAGTTGGATTCGGTCATGTCGTAGAGCACGTAGAAGACCTTGACCTCCATGAACGGGAGGCGTCCATCGAGGGAAGGCGCCATGAACAGGTCATCGCTCGCCAGGTCCGGATGCCATCCGACGTTTCGGTATCCCGCCTTACCATCTTCGCCCATGCCGACACCCGTGATCCGCGCCTTCAGGTCATCGGGATAGGGAGGCCGGACGTCAAGGTGCGTCGTGCGGATCTGGATGTTCCATCCGATGGCGTCCACCACCAGGGGGAGCATGCGCGGATGGTCGATGAGGTCCAGGAAGGCCTCGTGATGCGCAAGGGCATTGCGCACGGCGAAGGGGTCCTCCGGGCCGAGTTCCTTTTCCGCCCGAATCAGCTCACCGACGTCGTCGATGGCCTGGAGCAATCGGTCGAGTTCGGACGGGTCGAAGAACTCCTCTAGCACGACAAAGCCCTGATCGTCGAAATCCCTGGCTTGCTGGGGAGTCATTGCGAGGGGCATGTGTGACTCCTCATCACCTGACCGAATGCAGGCGGGTTTTCCATCTGGCCAGCGTTGTGGGCGGAGTCAATGTAACGTTTCGCTCACCGGGCCAGCCACGTGCCGATGGATGGTCCGGCTTACCGCGCCGGCCACGTGCCGATGGATGGTCCGGCTCACCGGGCCAGCCACGTGCTGAAGCGCTCGTTCATTTCTTCGCCGTTGTCGCTCCACCATTCCCAGTCGTTTTGCAGCGCCCGGGCCGCATTCTCCGGCGTGGTGGGCATGTGCGGTCTCATGTCCACGCCCGTCTCGGCGTGGGTCGAGATCAGGGGCATGGCGGAACGGCGCGTGGGACTATAGGAGATGTACCGGGCGAGGTCGGCCATGGACTGCGCCGTCGAGCCGAAGTCGAGAAAGCGGCGCGCGGCCTCAAGGTTGCGCGTGCCCGCGACGATGCCGAATCCGCTCGTGTCCAGGACCTGACCGTCCCAGACGATGACGAAGGGCTGGTCCTCCAGCACCTCGGCGTTGAAGATGCGCCCGTTGTAGGCCGTGGTCATTGCCACCTCGCCGTCGGCCAGCATCTGCGGCGGCTGGGCGCCGGTTTCCCACCAGACCATGTGATCCTTGACGGTGTCCAACTTGCGGAACGCCCGGCGCACGCCTTCCTCGGTATCGAGCGTGGCATACACCTCGTCCAGCGGCACGCCGTCGGCCATGAGGGCGAACTCGAGATTGACCAGGGGCGAGCGCCGCATGCCCCGACGTCCTGGGAACTTCTCCATGTCGAAGAAGTCGTTGATAGAAGTGGGTTTCACGTCCCCGATACGCTCATCGTTGTAGGCGAACACCGTCGAGTAGAACAACTTGGTCACGCCGCATTCGGTGATCGTGCCTTCGACGAAATCATCCGCCGCGGGCGTGCCGTCGGCGCCAAGGGACAGGTCGCCGATGTCGACGATTTCGAGAAGCCCCTCGTCGCAACCGCGCACCAGATCCGGGATCTCCAGGTCGACCACGTCCCAGTAGACGTTCCCAACGTCCACCTGGGCGCGGATCTGCGCCAGCCCGCCGTTGTAGTCCTCGAAGTCGATTTCAATGCCCGTCTCGGCTTCGAACCGCTCGTGGTAGCCCTTCTCGCAGGCGCGGGAGTAGGCGCCGCCGAAGCTGACGACGGTGAGGGAGCCGGTCTGGGCGAAGACCTGCCCAAATTGAAACGCGGCGATCGACGCCAACACCGCCAGGAGCCGTAGAACATTAGGAATCACCGGAAAGTCGCTCGTTATCATGACTCCTCTCGATTGTTGCAGTTCACTCGTCTTGCTCGCCACTCGTCACTCGTCACTCGCCATTCGTCACTCGGCACTCGCCATTCGCCAACGGGTCTGTCCATCCTAATAAAATTCGAAGATGCATATAATCAACACAAAACGCCCTTGAATACCGGTTGGCCTTGATACCAGGTCGGTCCTGAATGCCAGGTCGGCCCTGAATCACAGGTTGCCGGTCCTGAATGCCAGGTCGGCCCTGAATCACAGGTTGCCGGTCCTGTAAATCGCAGGCGCAAGCCGAACAGGGCACACCATCGGCACAGGACACGTCATCGGCACAGGACGCACCGGCGGGATCCCGGGACCCTTCCGGCTAATTGCAATTGTCGTTGGGCTGCAAAACTGTTATTATTGATTTTACGAATTACCGGCGGCACCAAAGCCGATTGCCGACGGCCCCAAAGCCGATTGCCGGCGGCCCCAAAGCCGCGGGTTTGGAAAATCCGGCGGGCGGTCCCGGAGGCTTCAGGCGGTCCCGGAGGCAACCGGCGGCAACCGGAGACAATCGCCGATAGGCCTTCAAGGGACGTGTCGGATGGGGAGTCGTCATGGGACTCACCGGCCATAGTGTGCTTTCCAGGATCCTTCTGGTCCATTGGCGCTACATCGGGATCGTTCTCGGAATACTCTTTGGGCTGATGTTCGTCGGATTCCTGGTATTTCCGGACCGAAGCGCCCTGGTAGCCAGGGGACCGATGAACACCGGCCACGAGGAGTTGGCCTGCCGGGATTGTCATTCTGCCGTCCGGGGCACCGCAGCTCAGCAGCTCAGCGCCAACGTCTATTACTGGCTTGGCCTGCGGGAATCCACGATCGGCTTCGGATCCCGGGACGTGGGCAACGAGGCCTGTATGGACTGCCATGAGCGTCCGGACGACCGGCACCCCGTCTCCCGCTTCCTGGAACCCCGGTTCGCCGACGAAAGGAAGCAGTTGGCTGCGCACATGTGCGTGACCTGCCACACGGAGCATTACGGCCTGCGGGTGGCGCTGCAGACTATCGGCTACTGCGTGCACTGTCATCAGGACACCGTCCTGGAGGACGATCCTGTTTCGCCCAGCCATGAGGAACTGGTGCGTAGGCGGGACTGGAACACCTGCCTGCAATGCCACGACTTTCACGGCAACCACGTCCGGACGACCCCGGTCAGCTTCGACGAGGCCGTGCCCGAACCCCGGATCTGGAACTACTTCGAAGGAGGCCCTTCCCCGTACGGCGAGGAGAAGTACATGGAATCGCACCGCACCAGGGGAGAAGGCAGACAGTGAAAACCGTGACAGCAATCATCGCCACAACCTTTGTGCTGGTTGTCCTCATCCTGGCGAACGCACCGCCGCCGGACGGCGCGGTCGGAGGAGAAGCCGGGCCGCCGGTGCCCATCCAGACCGTCTTCGCCGCGCTTGAGGCGGAGAACGACGCGGCGCGCCGACTGTGGGCCGGTGAAATCGTGGGAACTGGCGGAGAACGGGGACTGCGCTTCGACAAGGACTGGCATGAAGAGGGGATCGATGCCGGACCGTTGCCTGCCCTTTTCCTTAGAGAGACGGCCGAGTATATGCGCCGCCATCCTGCGCCCCTTTATCTCTTCCTGGGTTCTGACTTCCCGATCAACGAAGCGAACCGGTTCACCGGCCTGCAAACGGAACATTTCGCGGAGATCAGGCGCACCGGCGAACCCCAGTTCTTCCAGGACCCCGAATTCGGCTTCCATACGGCCATGTTCTCCGACGTGGCTTCCGCCGAGGCCTGCGTGGTTTGCCATAATGACGACCCCGGCTCGCCGAGGAAAGACTGGCGGGTAGGCGAGATCATGGGCGCGACCACGTGGTCTTACCCGGAAGGCGAGGTCAGCTTGTCGACGGCGTTGACGCTGGTCGGCGTCCTCCGTCAAAGCATTCGCGAGGCGTACCAGCACTATCTGGAAAAGGTGACTACCTTCGCCAAACCCCCGCCGGTAGGCGACAGGTGGCCCGCCGACGGTTACTTTCTGCCCTCGGCAGACGTCTTTCTGTCCCGGGTGGAGCAAACGGCCTCGGCCAATACCCTGAAACTGCTGCTGGACGCGCAGGCCGAAGCCGGCACGGCGCCGACGGACCGGATCAAGGAGGATCGGGGCCGGTGAGCGTAGCCGACACAGCGGGAAGGTTGGAAAGCCCTCTTTCTTCGGGCCGGAAGAAACGTCCCTGGGCCATGCCGGCCTCGGCATGGCGGTGGCGTGCGGCTGGCGTGGCGAGTGTACTTCTCTATCTTGGCCAGGACGCCCTGGACTTGCAGTGGGAGTGGCTGGCCCAACGCCAGGCGTCGGACGGATACAAGTACGCCACCGGCCTGGGCCTGCTGTCCTACATGGGATGGCAGTGGGGGCTCTTCTACGCCCGGCTCAGGAGGCGGAACCTGCGAAGGCTGCTGTTCTGGCACCAACGAACCGGCGCCCTGGCGCCTTTGCTCTTCTACGTGCACAGCGTGGAAATCGGCTACGGCTACCTGGCAGTGCTCAGCTGGCTCTTTCTTGCGAACATGCTGATCGGCGCGGCCAGTCCCCTGGGCGTAAGGATCAACAACCGCTACTACACCGCGTCCTGGGGGACGTTGCATGTCCTGCTTGCCGCCGCAACGGTAATCCTCGCTCTTTTCCACGCCTATATTGCCGTTTACTACA
Source organism: uncultured Gemmatimonadota bacterium (assembly GCA_964655785.1). GTDB lineage: Bacteria > JAAXHH01 > JAAXHH01 > JAAXHH01 > JAAXHH01 > JAAXHH01. The sequence continues at coordinate 1,100 of CAZZNP010000017.1, read as the reverse complement.
AGTAGCGGCGGCCGGTAAGGCCGTCTGAGCCGGATCAGGGTTATGATCCTAATAGAGGTTTAGACCTTATGTATTGACCTGTGTATAAAAACCTCCTCCGTTCACGGTATTCGGGGGTTATCTTTGGAAAGAGATGTTCCACCCAAAGACCTATCCCCATCGAGAAGGAGGAGGCTATGCGTAAATCTACACGATTCGTGGCGCTGGACATACATAAAGATTCGATCACGGTGGCGCTTGCCGAGGACGGCAAGGCGCCCGCGCTGTACGGCACGATCGATTCCACGGGTGCGGCGGTGGCGAAACTGGCGGGCAAGCTGGCCGCCTCGGGCGCACTGCTTCGGTTCTGCTACGAGGCGGGTCCCTGCGGCTACGGGGTCTATCGTCAGTTGCGCGCCCTGGGTCATGCATGCGCGGTGGTGGCGCCGTCTCTGATCCCGCGGCGTCCTGGCGACCGGATCAAGACGGACCGGCGCGACGCCTTGTCCCTGGCCAGACTGCACCGGAACGGGGAACTGACCCCGGTGTGGGTCCCCGATGCAGAGCAGGAGGCCATCCGCGACCTGGAGCGGGCCAGGGAAGACTTCAAGCACGCCGAGCGGCGCGTCAGACAGCGGCTTGCCGGTTTTCTTCTGCGTCACGGCCGTGCATACACCGGGGGTCGCCGCTGGACGCAGGCCCATTACCGCTGGCTCGAGGCCCAGCGCTTCGACCATCCGGCGCAACAGATCGTCTTCCAGGAATACGTGGACGAGACAAAGCACGCGAAGGCGCGGATCAAGGCCCTGGAAAAGGAACTGGAACAGGCGCTTTCCGACTGGACCTTTGCCGGCCAGGCCCGGGACCTGATGGCGCTGCGCGGCGTGGACACGCTCACCGCGATCACGGTCCTGGCCGAACTGGGAGACATCACCCGCTTCGACACGCCGCGCCAGCTCATGGCCTACGTCGGCCTGGTGCCCAGCGAACACTCCAGCGGTCAGCGAAGACAACGAGGAGCGATCACCAAGGCGGGCAACGCCCACGTGCGGCGGGTCCTGGTGGAATCGGCCTGGTGCTATCGCTTCCCCGCGCGCAAGACCAGGCATCTGCAGCGCCGC
>CAZZNP010000016.1:35182-44390 GCA_964655785.1 uncultured Gemmatimonadota bacterium | reverse complement strand
TCTGTCGCCTACCATTCGCCGTCCCGTACCTCGCGTACCACCTTGAGGATGGCGTGGTCGGGGGCCTCTTTCATCTTGCGGATCAAATCCGCGAACAATTTCGGCCTCTTGCGTATAATCTCCTGCAGATCGCTCGACACTTTGCCCGCAAGGGCCAAAAGCACGTCCGGGTCCTCACCCAGGTCCCGTGCCAGCTTCAGGGTCGTGACCTCGGAAGGCGGCGCCACATCGCCACGTTCTATCTTGCTTAGATAGGCTGGCTCCACCTCGATTCGCTTCGCCACCTGCCTTAATGAGAACCGCCTATCATTCTTCCGAAGGTCTTCGCGACGTGACCGGATGTATTTTCCGAAGTGTGTCATATGTCATATATAGTACACATACTGCATATTGTCAAACTTTAATTCAGAAATTGTCTGGGATTATGGAATCCAGCAGATTGCACCGAAGGGCAATCGAAGCTTGATTTGGTATATCTGCGATCTATCTTTTAGTTTGAAAGCAACACCGGACGAAGGGCACAATTAACGCCGCATGCCGCCGGACTCGGCAAGACTCCGAATTCCCATCGCTGGATCAAGCAAGACATTACCGGTCAACCCTGACTTGTCCATGGTCGAATCCAATTCCCATCCTGAAGTACCAGACCCGGGTAAGAAGATCTCTATCGGCACCTGGAACATGGATCATTGGAAGCGGACCGTGCAACAACGCGCAGACGCCTGGGAGTATCTCGGTTCGAAGGCCGGCGCAGATATCATGCTTCTACAGGAGAGCGTGGCCCCGTCAGGCATGCCGCGTACGCGCTACGTGCACAGAGAGCTCGCCGGAAGCCGGCCGTGGGGTTCGGCGGTCGTCGTGTGCACCGACGCCGCAGACCTGGACCTGGAGGAAATCGACGCTGTACGCACAAGGTATGAATCCACACGATTCAGCATGCTTGGTTCCACCCCAGGCGCCGTGATCGTTGCCCGGGCGAACTTTCCGGGCATTGGACTCATCACTTGTATCAGCGTGTACGGCGTCATAAACGTCTACGCACAAACGACGATGTTCCGCATTGTGGCCGACCTGATTCCCCTCTTCGACTCGAGCGATGGCAAGCGCGTTGTGCTGGGCGGAGACTTCAACGTTACAGACGCAATACGCGGCGACGCGGTTGAACTTCCCAGGTACCGGGCCATCCTGAACGCGGTCGAGTCGCTCGGGCTGGTGAATCTTGCCATGGTCGCTCCTGAACGGCCCGCTCCCATTCCCGATTGCCCATGCGGGGAGAAGGACTGTTCCCATCTACACACTTACACCTGGAGCGACAACCAGGGAACGCAGCTCGACTGGCTATACGCAACACCGGATCTGGCCAAATACTGCACAAGAATCCGGCTTGACCACGAGGTATTTGGCAAGCTGAGCGACCATGCCCCGATCGTGGCGGAATTCAACGTCGTTCCGGATGAGCTTCCCCGCATTGTCGATCCCGAATCCTTTGTCGAGGAATTGGGGGCGCGTTCCGGTCCGGAATGTGCGCGGACTGCCGATGAGTTAATCGCCTGGGCGCTTCGAAAACACGAGTCTCTGCCTCGTGGTCGTCGCAGGATGCCAGCCTACGATCGGTTTTATATTGCTTCAGATGTGAAAAACCCGCAGATGTGGTTCCAGCTCGACCTGAACTATCCGGACGACGTACAGTGGACATTCAGCCTCACAACCAGCGGTACCATACGAATACAGTTTAAGTATATGCAGGAACCCTTTGATCGAATGGAAGCGCGTGAACGGATCTGGAGTGAGATCAACCGGATTCCGGGCATAGATCTTGACCGGCGGCTCAGCGGTCTCCCGACGATCCCGATACGTAGCCTGGAATGCCCGGAATCCCGTGAGAAGTTCGAACGCGTGTTCTCCGATATGATCGACGAAACGATTCGTTCCAGAATGAATGCGGTATAGCACCGGGTCGTGACCGCCTGATTTCGTTGACATCAAACCGTACAATGCGTATATCGGTTTCTACTCGTTGTGGATATGGGAGTCGGGCGGTCAGCCTGGCCGGCACAGTCAGCATGGCCGGCACGGTCAGCATGGCCGGCATGGTCCGCACGGCCGGCAAGGTCAGCATGGCCGGCATGGCCGGCGCAGTCCGTATGGCCAGCATGGTCAGCGCTGTCCGTGCCGACCGCACACTGATGCACTGGTTCCCGGTTCCCCCGTGCGTCCGTAGCTCAGCTGGATAGAGCAACTGACTTCGGATCAGTAGGTCGGGGGTTCGAATCCCTCCGGGCGTATTCACTACATCGACATCTCATCAGTCGCATCGATACCAGGGAATCGATACCAGGCAACGCCACCAGGGCAACGCAGGGAATCGATTGCCGGGAAGGAACGTCCATGGACCGCATCAGGATCGGCGTGATCGGCTGCGGCGCGATCGCCCAGATCCAGCATCTGCCCCATATCGCCGAACTCCGCGACCGGTACGAACTGGCCGGCCTCTGCGACGCATCCGCGAAGCTGGTCGACTTCATTGGCGAGATTTACCACGTTCCCGAACGCGCCCGCGTCACGCGCTATCAGGATCTCCTCTCTCTCGACCTGGACGCCGTCCTGCTGTGTTTCGCGGATCCGAAGACCGACGTGGCCGTCGCCGCGCTGAATGCGGGGGAAAACGTATTCATCGAGAAGCCCATGTGCTTCTCGGTCGGGGACGCGGACCGGATCATCGGGGCCGCCGAGGCCTCGGGCAAGACGCTGATGGTGGGCTACATGAAACAGCACGATCCGGGATACCAGTTCGCGCGGAAAGAGGTCCTCGCCATGCCGGACATACGCTTCATCCAGGCCAACCACCTCCACTGCGGCAACGACCGCCACCTGAGCGAATTCACGCTGTATGCCTTCGACGACGTGCCGCGGGACCTGATGGAGGATACGGCGCGGAGACGCGAACAGTCCATACTTGACGCCATCGGCGACGCGCCGGAGGCCGCGCGCCGCATCTTCTTCTCGCTCTCCGGCAGCATGATCCACGACATCAGCAGCCTTCGGGGGATGTTCGGTCCGCCGGAACGGGTGGTCAGCGCCGAAGTGTGGCGGGAAGGTACGAGCGTGTCGACCGTGCTGGCCTACGAGAATGACGCTCGGTGCGTGGCGACCTGGACTAGCCTGCCCGAACTGCACGATTTCCGGGAGACCCTGGAGGTCTTCGGCGCGGGCCGGCGCGTGGGCATCCGCTTTCCCACGGGATTCGACCGGGGACTGCCGACGCCTGTCACCGTGCAGGGCATGGACGGCGAGCAGCCCTGGACGAAGGAACTCGTCGTCAACAAGCAGAATGCCTTCAAGCTGGAACTGATCCACTTTCACGAATGCGTCGTGAACGGAAAGAAACCCATCACCGACGGTTACGGCGCCCGGCAGGATCACGCCCTGTGCCGCGATATCGTCAACGCCTTCATGCGGGCCAATGAACTGCATGGTGGCGCATGACCTGTACGAAACGGACCAATCCATCATGAAAATCGTCTTCTGCACCCTCACGCTGAGTGGATATCGTTCACCCGAAGCCGCGGAGCGGGGTTATCCCCTGGCCGAAGAGCGCAAGCCGGTGTGGGACTGGCTCGTCCGGCACGGATTCGACGGCATCGACCTGGGCGAGACCTGGTTCAACTTCTACGACGCGCCGGACGAAGCGCTGGTCGAACTGGGCGAAGAGGCGCGCGGCCACGGGTTGGAAATCGGCGGGCTGACCGTGTTGCGGAAGATCATCACCTGGCCGGCGCCGGAGGAGGTCCGGGCGACGAACCGGGGTCTGCTTTCCCGCGCGGTAAGAGCCGCGCAACTCGCGGGCGCGCCGCTGGTCAACATGTCCATCTCGCCGCAGCCCTGGGAAGTGGGCGTGCGCGAGCAGGATCTCCGGGGACAGTCGGATCCGGTGGGCAGCAGCCTGAGAGCGCGGGACGAAGACTACGAGGAAGCCGCCGCGGTGTTGCGGTCGCTGGCACGGGAAGCCGAGCCGGAGGGCACGGAACTGACGCTGGAACTGCACCAGAACAGCATTGTGGACACCCCGGAGGGCATGCTGCGGCTCATCGACCTGGTCGGCCATCCCCTGATCAAGGCGAATCCTGACCTCGGCAATTTCTACTTCGCCTACGCGACGCCCGAAGGCGGCTGGGACGACGTGTGCCACATGCTGGCGCCTCACACCAACTTCTGGCACGTCAAGAACATCCAGCGGATCTACTTCCAGGCCGAAGACCGCGCCCAGCACATCAACGCGCCCCTCGGCGAGGGCATGATCGACTACCGCCGAGCGCTCGGGATCATGCGGGACGGCGGGTTCGACGGGTACATAAGCATCGAGCTGGCCACAGGCGCCGATCCCTTCAACGCGATCCTGTCCGGCAAACAGTACCTGGACGAAATGATGCGGGACGAGATCTGACAGGCTGACGCGAGTGCCGGCCTGATCCAGGTGCGGTTGACGCCGTGTTTCCAGACGCGCACGCCGTCGTTTTTTGGCGCGGCTCCCAAACGATCCTGCGCGAAAACAGCACTTCCACCTGAATCGATGCGGGAACCAACTTGAAACTGAACTTCTTCCAGATGATCGCCCTGATGGGGCCTGGGATTGCCGTCGCGGCCACCGGGGTCGGCGCGGGCGACATGATCTCGGCAACGAACGCCGGCGCCAAATTCGGCACGGTGCTGCTCTGGGCCATCGTTTACGGGGCCGTGCTCAAGTTCGCCCTGAACGAAGGGGTCGGACGCTGGCAGCTGGCCACGGGCACCACGCTCCTGGAAGGGTGGGTGGAGCGCCTCGGCAGGCCCGTCCAGTATTTCTTTCTGCTCTATCTGATCATCTGGTCCTTCCTGGTCGGCGGCGGGCTGCTTTCGGCCTCCGGCCTGGCCGGCCACACCGTTTTCCCGTCCCTTTCGGTGGCCCAGTGGGGCGTCATCCACGCCCTGGCGGCCTGTGTCCTGGTCTGGCTGGGAAGGTTCGGTTTTTTCCTGAAGGTCATGAAAGTGCTCATCGGCCTGATGTTCCTGAGTTTCCTGATCAGCGCATGGGCCCTCCGTCCCGACCTGGGCGACGTCGTCCGGGGCATCGCGCTGCCCAGCGCTTCGTCCGGGTCGGTGGTCGCGGTGTTGAGCGTCCTCGGCGGCGTCGGCGGCAGCCTTTCCGTCATGTGCTACGGCTACTGGATCCGCGAAGCCGGACGGACCGGCGGCGAGTGGGTGAAGGGCATCCGCATCGACCTGGCGGGCGCATACATCCTGACGGGGTTCTTCGGCGTAGCCGTCATGATCCTCGGGGCGCAGATCCGGCCCGAAGCCGTGGGCATCGATATCGTGCTGGGCATGGCCGACCGGCTGGAGTCGGCGCTGGGACCCTTCGGCAGGTGGTCCCTCTACCTGGGATTCTGGGCCGCGGTCGTTACCTCGGTGCTGGGGGTCTGGCAGGGCATCCCCTACCTGTTTGCCGATTTCATGGCCCTGTTCAAAAAGGTACCCGCCAAAGACCGGGAGTCCATGGTCCGCACCGATTCGCCATATTACCGCGGGTTTCTGCTGTTCCTGACCTTTCCGACCATGGCCCTGCTGCTCTTCGACCGGCCGGTCGCCGTGGTCATCGTCTACACCGTGGTCGGCGCGTTTTTCATGCCGTTCCTGGCCGGCACCCTGCTTTACATGAACTCGAAACGGGCCTGGGTCGGCCGTCTCAAGACGGGCTGGGCGCTGAACTTGCTCCTCGCCCTCGCGCTGATCCTCTTCGCGTACCTGGCGGTTCATCAGCTTGTTGAAACCTTCGGCTGATTCAGGGCGGGATCACGGGGCGACCAACTGGACGCACGGCTGAAGCCACAGGGCGAGCGGCAACCAACTGGATCACGGGGCTGACACCGCAGGACGCGCGGCGACCAACTGGATCACGGGGCTGACACCGCAGGGCGCGCGGCTGAAGCCAACGATCGCAATGATCAATGAGACGGAGCGGAGGACATGGCCTCGCAAATCGGCATAGGCATCGTCGGCATGGGCTGGATGGGCATGGTCCATGGCCGCGCCTACCAGCAGGTCCGGCAGCGATTCCCCGAAAGCAAGCTCCTTCCCGACCTGGTCATTTGCGCCGACGACGTGCCAGGCCGGTGCGATCAGGCCCGGGACATGCTGGGGTTCACGCGCACCACGACGGATTGGCGCGAGGTCATGGACGACCCGGACGTATCCGTGGTCAACATCACCGCGCCCAACTTCCTCCACCTGGATATGGTCCGCGCCGCCGCGGCTGCAGGCAAGCATATCTTCTGCGAGAAGCCCGTGGGCCGGTCCCCCGGCGAAACGGCCGAGATCGCCCGGATGGCTGCCGATGCCGGCGTGCTGACCTGGGTCGGATACAACTACCGGTGGGCGCCCCTCGTGCAGCATACGCGCAGTCTCGTCGCAGACGGCGCCCTGGGCGACCTTACCCATTACCGCGGCCGGTTCTTCGCGGGGTACGCGAGCCACCCGGACGGCGTGCTCTCCTGGCGCTTCCGCCGATCCGACGCGGGGAGCGGCGCGCTGGGCGACCTCATGTCCCACGTCGCCGATATGGCCCACATGCTCGCGGGGCCCATCCGGCGCGTGGTCGGACAGAAGGCGCTGATGATCGAAGACCGGCCCGTGGCGCCGGCCGGAGAAGGCACTCATTTTTCAGTCGGGACCGGAGGAAAGCGGGAACCTGTGACCAATGAAGACTACGCCGGAGCGCTGGTGGAGTTCGCGAACGGCGCCCGCGGCACCTTCGAAGTCTGTCGCGTGATCCAGGGGACGAAGTGCCAGATGGCCTTCGAGATCCACGGCACGAAAGGCGCGGTGCGCTGGGATTTCGAGCGAATGAACGAGCTCCATCTCTTCTCCGTCGATGGTCCGCACGACGGGTTCGTCACGCTGCAGAGCGGGCCGGCCTATCCCGGACACGTCCACTTTAATCCGGGTCCCGCGGTGGGGCTCGGTTACGACGACCTCAAGGCCATCGAGACCTTCCACTTCCTGCAGTCCATCGCGGCAGGCAGACAAGGCGAACCGGGTTTTGGCGAAGCGCTGGCCGTCGCGGGCGTTCTGTCGGCGGTGGAACGCTCCTGGACTTCGGACCGGTGGGAACAGGTCCAGGCGCAGGACGTGCAGGGGGCCGGCCATTGATCGCTCCAGGTTGACCGGAGCCGTTCGGTTCGGGCCGGCACGAAAGCGAAACAGTGATACGAACTTACTGAAAGGACGATAGCACTCATTCCGGTACAGGATAATCGAAGGAGCAGACCATGGCATTTTCCCAGGATAAAGTCCGCCTGACCACGGCGCAGGCTGTGGTCAAATACCTTTCCGTGCAATACAGCGAGCGCGACGGCTTGGAGCGTAGATTCATCCCCGCGATTTTCGGTATTTTCGGCCATGGGAACGTGGCGGGGCTGGGCCAGGCGCTTTTCGAGTACGGGCAGGACCTGACCTACCATCAGCCCTGCAACGAACAGTCCATGGTGCACACGGCGTCGGGTTACGCCAAAGTGAACCATCGCATGGCGACGATCGCGTGTACGGCCTCCATCGGCCCGGGATCGACCAACATGTTGTCCGGTGCGGCAACGGCCACGATCAACCGCCTGCCCGTGCTCCTGCTGCCTTCCGACTACTATGCGACCCGGTACCAGGGTCCCGTACTGCAGCAGCTGGAGCATCCGGTGTCCGCCGAGGTGAGCGTCAACGACTGCTTCCGACCGGTCAGCCGGTTCTTCGACCGGATCAACCGGCCTGAACAACTGCTCACCGCCCTGCCGGAAGCCATGCGCGTGCTTACCGATCCGGCCGACACGGGAGCCGTGACGATCTCGCTGCCCCAGGACGTGCAGGCCCACGCCTACGACTTTCCCGCCCATTTTTTTGAAAAGCGGGTCTGGCGCGTGGAACGCAGGCCGCCGACGTCGGAACGCGTCGCCGAAGCGATCGAGATGCTCAAAGCGGCGAAACGGCCGATGATCATCGCGGGCGGCGGCGTACACTATTCGGAAGCCTGGGACGCCCTTGCGGCCTTCGCCGAGGCGTGCGGCATCCCGGTGGGAGAGACCTTCGGCGGCAAGGGCGCCATGCGTGAATCCTCGCCCTGGGCCATCGGCGGGTTCGGTGTGACCGGCACGCCGGCAGGCGCCAGGATCGCCGCGGAGGCCGACCTGGTCATCGCCGTGGGGACGCGGCTGACCGATTTCTCCACGGGTTCCCAATCGGCCTTTAACCATCCCGACGTTCGATTCATCGGCATCAACGTGGCCGGACACGACGCCTACAAGCAGGGCGCCCTTCCGGTGACGGCCGACGCGCGGGAAGCGCTGACGGCACTGACCGGGGCGGCCAGGAAGGCCGGAATTCGTCCCGGCGCGTCGTACCTGGCCGAGGTCAGGCGCCTTCTGGATGCCCACAGCCGGTCGCTGCAGGAAGAGGTATTCGTCGATCATCCCGGCGAGGCCATGAGCCAGGCCCGGCTCATCCGTACCCTCAACGACGAAGCCCAGGCAGGCGACTGCGTAATCGCCGCGGCGGGCAGTCCGCCGGGCGACCTGCACCGGCTCTGGGATGTGACGGGCGGCGCGGCCTGCTACCTCGAGTTCGGCTTTTCGTGCATGGGCTGGGAACTGCCGGCCGGTCTCGGTACCCGCATGGCCGGGATTCACGACGAGGTCTACGTCTATATCGGAGACGGGACCTACCTGATGAACCCCACCGAGCTCATGACCGCCATGCAGGAGGGCCTGAAGGTGACGGTCGTCATCTCGGAAAACCACGGTTATCAGATCATCCGCGCGCTGCAGATGGCCCGGGCGGGCCGGTCCTTCGGCAACGAGTTCCGGGGACGCGACACCGGTTCGGACCGCCTGGAAGGCGAATACCTGGAGATCGATTTCGCGGCCAATGCGGAGAGTTTCGGCGCACGGGCGTGGCACGTGAAGTCACCGGACGAGTTACGACAGGCGCTCAGGGAAGCCCGGTCGGAAACGCGGGCCTGCGTGATCGTCTGCGAGACCGAGAAACACCGCTACCTGCCGCCTTCCGACGTGTGGTGGGACATCGCGTCCGCCGAGGCGACCAACGATCCCATGACGCGGAAGCTCCGCGAAGGCTACGAGGCCGAACGCCGCTCGAGCCAGCGGTTTCATTACTAGAGGAGGGTTCCGTG
>CAZZNP010000016.1:30800-35082 GCA_964655785.1 uncultured Gemmatimonadota bacterium | reverse complement strand
ACGAGGCCGAACGCCGCTCGAGCCAGCGGTTTCATTACTAGAGGAGGGTTCCGTGGAGGCAGCTGACGGCCGCGACCATCGCGAGCACCACCGGAGCCGGCGAATCCATTTCGACGGGAGGGTTCCGTGAACATCCGCATCGGCAGCGCGCCGGATTCGTGGGGCGTCTGGTTTCCCGATGATCCGAGACAGACTCCGTGGCAGCGGTTCATGGACGAGGTGGCCGAAGCAGGCTATGAGTGGATCGAGCTGGGCCCCTACGGATATCTGCCTACGGATATCGACAGGCTGAAACGGGAACTGGAAGGGCGCAACCTGAAGGTGACCAGCGCCTTCGCCATGGGCAATCTCGAGGATCCGGCCCGTTGGCCCGAACTGGAGCAGCAGGTGGCAGGCGCGGGTGAACTACTGGCCGCCACCGGCGCGGGCTATCTCGTACTCATCGACGGGACCTACTCCGACCTGTTCACCGGCGAACTGATCGAACCCAGGACACTGGACGACGAGACCTGGCGCCGCCTCGTCGACACGACCCACCGCGCGGCCAACCTGGCCCGAGATTCATTCGGACTGCAACTCGTCTTCCATCCCCACGCCGAGACCCATGTCGAATACGAAGATCAGATTGAGCGTTTCCTGGCGGACACCGATCCGGACAAGGTGTCGCTGTGTTTCGACGTCGGCCATCACGCCTACCGCGGCGGCGACCCCGTGGCATTCCTCGAGAAACACCGGGACCGGATTCCCTATCTTCATCTCAAGAGCGTGGATCCGGAGAAACAACGGCAGGTGGAAGCCGGGAACATTCCTTTCGCCGAGGCGGTGGCGATGGATATGTTCTGCGAACCTTCGGCGGGCCTGGTCGACTTTCCGGCGCTGCTGGAACTATTGAAGCGTATCGATTACGACGGTTACGCCATCGTGGAGCAGGACATGTATCCGGCCGCCTTCGAAAGACCTCTGCCGATCGCGAAACGAACGCTGGAATATCTGCGGAGAATCGGGTTTTAACGGCGCGGCCAGCCTCACCCCTTCCGCCGGCGCATCGCCCCCGGAAGCCAGATGAACAGCGTCCCCAGCGCGACGCTCCACACCGAACCGGCCAGGGACGTAGCCCCCGCCACCATGCCACCGTTCAGAATCGTCATGAGCGGTCCCTGGAAATGGGGTCTTCTCCCGGAATTCTCAGGCGAAAACCGGCCGTGCTCCAGGCCGACGAAGTAGGCGGTCGAGTACGAAATCAGATTCGGTATGAACCAGACCAGGAAAACCACCACGACCAGCGACCCCGCCACCCGCCTCCACGGCAGGTGATCCCATTTCCCCTTCAGTCCAAAGTACAGGTAGGCCAGGGGCATCATGATGTAGACGCCGAAGAACATGGACTGTGCGGGCGCGACGAAATCCAGCAGCAGTCGGACCGCCGCGACCGCCCATCCGAAGTATACAAGAACCTTGATGTCCGACCACAGAGACGGTTGAGCCGTTGTCATGTAAGTTGCTCCATTTGATGTGTGTATTTCATTACGAAACAGCTGTGAACTGAATATCCCAAATGCCGGAGAGTTCGCGGACCGTTCATCCGCAAGCCAGTCGTTCAGTACTGGAAATGGGCCGACCGGTCATCCGAAAGCCAGTCGTTTAAAGAGAGCGCGTTGCGGTCCTTATCGGACATGATGGCCTTTGCCGGGTAGCCTCCGATCACCTCGTCGAACGCGCGCTTCAGTTCGAGATCGCACAGGGACCAGTCGATATCCGGAGCCAGCGGCGAGATGCCGGCCTCGTTGCCGGGGCTGTACTCCCCGCTGCAAAGGTACTCCAGGATGCAGTCGGTGGTGCAGAAAAACCCGTGGGCAAATCCCGGAGGGACCCAGATCCATTCACCGTAATCGGCGACGGGCGATTCCGAGATGTCGTACGCGACGACCTTACCCAGCGTAGGCGACCCCAATCGGATATCCAGCGCCAGGTCCACGACGCGTCCACGAACGGCACGGACCAGCTTGCCCATATGGGGATTCCACTGGAAATGTAGGCCGCGGATTACGCTGGCTTCGGAAAAACTCTCGTTGATCTGAAGAAAACGGGTTTGGTGGAGAAACGCGGTCTCGGGGTGGCGGGAAAGATCCCCCAGCCGGTAGGACTCGGTGAAATACCCCCGATCGTCCCTGAAGCGGCCGAATCGGATGACTTTCAACGCGGGGATCGCAAGAGACTCCACGGCTTCGATTTTCAAGCATCACTCCTTTCCCGGGCGGTCCGTTTCCACAGGGCAGAAGATAGGCCGGGTCCGAAGTCCGGGGCAAGGAGGAAATGGGACGGGGTGCGCGGTCATACTTGACAGCGTCGAACCAATGCTGTTGATTCGTGACAATACACGAACCACCTCCCGCAGACCCCGTTTATGTAAGAAAGGGTACGCATACCCATGACAGCAGACTCCGGTCCCACACCGGCGGAACGGAAGCAATGGGATGACCTCGGATACCTGGTCTTCGAAGATGCGATCAGCGGCGAATTGCTGGTCCGTCTTCAGCACGCCTTCGACCACTGGGCGGCGGCCTGCAAGGAGGAATGGCTCGACCGCATAGCCCGGGGCGAGGCCGCGGCGACCTATTACGACATCCCGAACACCCTGGAGAAGGACGACGTCTTCATCGATATCCTCGACCAGCCGAGGTATTACATTTATATCAAGGCTTTCACGGGGAACGACGCCATCGTCATCGGCGAACAGGTACGGACGGCGCCGGTCTGGCCCACGAGCTACACGGGGTGGCATCCCGACGTCCCTCCCAGCCACCCGCTGCACATCAAGGTACAGGTGTACGTAAACGACGTAGAACCCGGCGGCGGGGAATTCGCCTTCGTACCGGGCAGCCACCGGCCTGGCGCCGGACCCTACCCCCGGGTGAAGAACCTGACGGCCATGCCCGGGCACAAACGGTTTTCGGGCAAGGCGGGCACTGCCGTCATGTTCAATACCTACGGCTGGCACGTGGCCATGGAGAACCATACCGAAACGCCACGGAAGTCGATTATCCTGATCTACGAGAAACGGACGCCGGATCGCGTCGCCGAAGGGCGGTTCGATTCGATCGCGCACGCGCTCAACACGCCGGAACGACGACAGCTTTTCGGTATATCCTGAACTAAAGTCGGAAGGTACCATGCCGCGCATCGATGCCCACGGTCACGTGTTCCCCAAGGTCTCGCGCGAATTCCCGCGGGAAGCCGGCGGCATCACGCCACCGGACCGTGAAGAGACGGTCGAGAAGCTGATGACCTACATGGCCGCCAGCGACATCGACCAGGCCATGCTCGTGCAGATGGGAGGCGCGACTCCGGCCCATCATGCCTACGTGCTCCACTGCCTCAGGACCTACCCGGACCGCTTCCTCGGTATCGGGCTCATCCCGGAAGACGTCTTCGCGGCTCCCGAGGAGCACATGGACCGGCTGACGGACGGCACCGGCATCGTGGGCTTCCGGCTCGGACTGGTCGGCGGTCCCCGGGACCCCTTCGAATCCGTGGACGTCCGTACCTTCCGGACCTACCGGATCTGGCGGCACGCTGCAGAGAAGGACCTCGTCCTCTGGCTTTACGTCCGCGCCGCGGACGCCCACTTGATTGCCTACCTCGTCGACGCCTTTCCCCAGGTCCGCGTCGTGCTCAACCACCTGGGCATCTGCCCCGGCGAGGGCAAGGGCCGGCACGACGAGTGGGGACGGCCGCAGATCGACATAGCGTCGTACAACCCGGCGTTTCACACCACCCACCGCCTGCGTACCTACGAGAACGTAACTATGAAACTGTCCGGGCACTACGCATTCAGCAAGCAGCCCTTCCCCTACGAAGACCTGGCGGGATGGAACAGGGCGGCGCTGAATTCCTTCGGGGCCGACCGGCTTATGTGGGCCACGGACTTCCCGTGGATATACGAGGAACCCGGATACGACAAACTGGTCCGCCTGATCGAGGAAACCGTGCCCGACATCGCGCCCCATGAACTGGAGGCGATCATGGGCGGAACGGCCAAACGGTTCCTGCGGTTTCCTGATCTGAAGTGATACGGACATGGCCGGATGCGGGTGGAGCCGGGAGTTCGCGGAACCGGATGCGGGTCGAGCAGTCCGATCGCGAAGATGGGCGTTGACGGAACCGGATGCTGGCGGAGCCGGCCGATCCCGAAGATAGGTGTTAACAAAAACGGATGCTGGCGGAGCGGGCCGATCCCGAAGATGGGCGTTGACGGAACCGGATGCTGGCGGAGCCGGGTTCG
>CAZZNP010000016.1:23375-30700 GCA_964655785.1 uncultured Gemmatimonadota bacterium | reverse complement strand
GGCCGATCCCGAAGATGGGCGTTGACGGAACCGGATGCTGGCGGAGCCGGGTTCGGGCCTCGGTAAACGTTACGAACGGAGAGTAAAATGAGTGATGCCCAGAACGGTTTACTGACGAGTGCGCACATCAGAGGCCTGGTCCAGCGCATGGGAGAAGCAGCCGTAAATTTCACGGCCGCCCTGGCCGGGGATCAGCGGGCGAAAGCGCTCTTTCCCTTCGAAGACGATAACGCGCGTACTTTCTGGGATTATGTTCCCCTGGCGAGAAAGGGGTTGCCGCTCGGGGAGATGGACCGGGAACAGCGGCGCCTTGCCCTGCAGCTTGTGGCCACGGGGGTGAGCGGAACGGGATTCGCCACCACGACCACCATTATGGGCCTGGAAGCGACACTGGATGCCCGGGAGGGCTGGTCATCGGGCAACTGGCGTGATCCTTCCGACTACTACATGTCCGTATTCGGCACGCCGTCGGACCGGGATCCCTGGGGATGGAAATTCGAGGGGCATCACGTATCCATTAACTACACGATCGCCGGGGGACGGATCGTCGCGCCCACGCCCTTTTTCTTCGGTGCGAATCCGGCGTCGGCCGAACTCAACGGCGTTGGATCCCTGCGGCCCCTGGGCAATGTGGAAGACCTGGCGAGAGACCTGGTGCGCGCCCTGGACGAGGAGCAGCGCCACAACGCGCTGATCGCGCCTGTCCCGCCTGGTGACATCGTCACGGTGAATCAGCGCTACATCCATGAGAGCCAGGAGAAACCGGACCGGCTGGCCCGAACGGACGTGCCCTACGATAAGGTGCGGTATACGGAAACGCCTCGCGGCCTCGCCGGGGCGGGCATGAACGACGGACAGCGGGAGATGTTGGAGGCTCTCATCGGCGAGTACATACACCGCATGCCCGACGCCGTCGCCGAAATCGAAGCTGAACTGTTGCGAAAAAACGGGGTGGGCGACGTCCACCTGGCCTGGGCGGGCGGCCTGGAATCCCGGCAACCCCACTACTACCGCCTGCAGGGCGGGCGATTCCTGGTGGAATACGACAACGTGCAGAACGACGCCAACCACGTGCACACGGTCTGGCGCAACCCGACGAACGACTTCGGCTCGGACCTGCTAGCCCACCATTACCACACTGCGCACGATCACGGGGTGGATCACCGGCATTGAGGATGGCTAACGCGGCGCTTCGGCGGGACGCTA
The DNA here is from genome assembly GCA_964655785.1 of uncultured Gemmatimonadota bacterium. Lineage (GTDB taxonomy): Bacteria > JAAXHH01 > JAAXHH01 > JAAXHH01 > JAAXHH01 > JAAXHH01. The sequence goes on along the minus strand of CAZZNP010000016.1, from coordinate 29,494 downwards.
ATCAGTATCCCTTGCGTTTGTCGATTACGCTGAGCAACGGCCGTCCATCCAGGTAACGCCGCAGGTTCTCGCAGAACAGGGCCACGCACCGGCCGTCGCGGTTGGGAGATCCCCCGGCCGTGTGGGGCGTGATTACCACGTTGTCCATCTTCCACAGCGGATGGTCATCGGGTAAAGGCTCCTGGGGCACCACGTCCAGGCCCGCGCCGCCGATCAGGTTGTTTTCAATCGCTTCCAGCAGGGCCGCTTCGTCGACGATCCTGCCCCGTGTGACGTTGATCAAAAGCGCGTGGTCCTGCATCCGGGTAAAGGCCGACCGGTCGAAAAGCCCCTCCGTTTCCGCCGTAAGCGGCGCACAAACAGCCACGACGTCGGACGTTTCCAGCAACGCGTGGAAACGGTCCATACCCCAGCAAGCCTCCACCTCGGGCGGCACTTCCACATCCTCCGGGTCCACGGCGACGATCCGCATGCCGAATGCGCTCGCACGCTTCGCGAGTTCACGGCCGGTACCACCCAGACCCACGATGCCCATGGTCCGGTCGACCAATTCCCACGAGGCGTCCCGGATCGGCCAGCGGGGCTTCCACCCCGGATTTCGGAGTGCAGTGTGGATTCCACGGGTCAGTGCGAGCAGCAGCGCCATGCCGTGGTCGGCCAGATGCACGCCCACAAAGCCCTTCGCGCTGCACAGCACCACGTCGCTCTCGACCAGTTCGGGGTAGAGCAGACCGTCCACCCCGGCGCCCCAACTCTGGATCCAGGCGAGCTTTTCCCGACGCGCGAACAAGGCCCGGGAGATCTCGCCGCAGATCACGTCGATCTCCGGCATGACGGCCAGGGCTTCCTCATCCGTATCCGTGCGTATCACCCGTACTTTCTCGTCAACCTGGCGGATTTCGTCGACGAGGGGTTCGATCAGATTCATCCTGAGCAAGACGTTCATTGGTTGTACCTCAGGCTGACGATGATCAGGGACGTTTCGCCTCGCTCCCTGTTGTCATTTATGGGCAGTTTGTGATGCACGGTCCGAGCAGCCTGCGCGGGACTGTCGAGCACAGTGCCTCCCGGCAGTTTGGGGCAGGCCGCTATTCGAGCAGGTTGGCGCCGCCGTCATCCATCTTGTCCGGCTGGCGCCAGTATCGATATTGCGGGGTCCATTCCGCTTCGCCGAGGCCCGCCAGGCCGAGCAGGTTCCAAAGCGAGCAATAGAGATCGCCGGGACCGAACACGCAGCTGTTCTTCCTGAGCACCTGGTCGCCCCGGCGTTCGTAGAAAACGGCGCCAGGCATGTTCTCCACGCCTTCCATCGTCGTCTGCTCGCTTATGTAATCGCCGCCGCCGTGGGAAGCAAGCCGAAACCGCCAGTTCCTCGAATTGGCGAAATCACGTTGCAGCGCGGGGGGATCGCCGGACAGTAGCACGACGGACATGGCGTCCTCGAGAAGCATGCCGTTGAACCCGTCCGCCCACAGCGTGCAGTAACGGCAGCCCTGCCCCATGTTGTGGATGGCGAGCAGGCGGTCGCGGCCGGCGAACAGGTCGAGCAGGGAGACTTCCCCGGTCAGGGTGGCGAACCGGTAATCGGGTACCGGCCTGGGCTCGTTGTTTCTCCGCAACTCGTTCAACTTCGCGGTGAGTTCGAAGATCTGCCGTTCGAGTGCGACGATGTCCTTGTCGGCCAAGGTTAAACCTTTCTTATGTCGGCGAGGGAAATGATCGCCTTCCGGTGCGAAAAACCCTCAATCCCAATGTCGACCGTCAGAACCGGTCGATGGCCGTCAGAATCGGTCGATGACCGTCTGAACCGGTCGATGACCGTCTGAACCGGTCGACCGTCATTATCGGTCGAGATCCCTCAATCCCAATGTCGACCTTCAGAACCGGTCGATGACCGTCACGCCCGTCTGGCTGAAACGGCCCATGGCCTCCAGCTCTGCGCCGGCTTCTTCGAGGCTAACTTTCTTGCCGACCAGACGTCCGGGTTGCAGCACCCCGGTGGTGATCATGCGCAGCAGGTCGGGGTACCGGTGGGCCGGCATGCCGTGGCTGCCCACGATTTCGAGTTCTTTCGCGATTACGGCGTTCATGGGGATCAGGATGTCGGCCTCGTCCGCCAGGGTCAGGCCGATCTGAACGTGGCGTCCACGCTTGCGAAGGCAGCGGATGGAGTTCCGGCTGGTGACCTGGCTCCCCAGTGCATCGATGGAGACCAGGGCGCCGCCGCCCGTCTTCTTCCGGATCTCCCTTACCACGTCCGGACTCGTCCGGGCGTTCACCGTCATGCCGGCGCCGAAATCCCTGGCCAGCTGCAGCCGGCCGTCATCGATGTCCACGGCGATCACCTCGGCGCCCAGGGCCGTCGCGATCATGGTCGCCGACAGGCCCACACCGCCGCATCCGTGGATTGCAACGAAATCACCGCCGGTCACCCGGCCCTGGTCCACCACGCCGCGGAACGACGTCATGAACCGGCAGCCCAGGCTTGCCGCCTCGACGTAGTCTATCTCATCCGGCAGGCGCACGAGATTCACGTCCGCGTACGGCATGGCCACGTACCCCGCAAAGGCGCCCCATCCGGTGAATCCCGGCTGGTACTCGTCGTCGCAGATATGGTGATTGCCGGCCAGGCACTGCGCGCAGACACCGCATCCTCCGCAGAATGGCACGGTCACCCGGTCCCCAACCTGCCAGTTCCGAACCAGGCCACCCTTTGCGGCAACCACGCCCGCTAATTCGTGGCCCAAAACGTGGGGCAATCGGATAGACGGATCGTGCCCCATCCATCCGTGCCAGTCGCTTCGGCAGATCCCGTTGGCCCGCACCTCGATCACGACGCCGTCGTCGGACGGCACGGGATCGGGAACGTCCCGCACCTCCAGAGGCGAACCGAAGGCGTCCATTACAGCAGCTTTCATCTGTTCATCCAAAGGAATGGCGGGAGTCCCGATGACCGTAGGGCCGCCGGCCGCACCCGCCTTGCGAAAGGGTGATTCTCGAACGGACTAATGGAACTGACCGGTCGGCTCGCATGCCGGTCAGTCCGGACTAGAGGCGCCAGACTACCAGGAACTGAACGGTGTTTTCGTCCACGTCCGTTCCGAGCTTGTTACTCCAATACTGATATTCGATTCCCATTAGCAGTTGATTCGGTTCACTAGCCCCGGCCTTGCCGACGTCCCAGACGACTTGCGGCTGTGCGAGGATCGATCCGTCATACCGGCCGCCAAGTTCGTTGGACCTGCTCCCGATATACTCCGCGTGTCCCATGATCGCAAAGGACTGACTACCTAGTTCGAAGGGCGCGGCCCAGTTGACGTCGAATGCGAAACTGTGCCCTTCCTTAGGCGCTCCGCCCTTTAACACGCCGAAATTTCGGTCCAGATAGGCCGTAAGATCGGTATTCAGGAAAAGGAAGCCGGGTAAATCCCAGGACACGCGAAATCCCGGCAGGAATTTCATCACCTTTGCGTCGCCGCCCATGTTGATGCCCAATATGACGGAGATATCGGAAATGAGTCCCAGGCTGGCGTCGGATTGTTGCAGTTTGCCGATTCTGAAGGTCGGATACCACTCGGCGTAGAAATCGCGGTCGTTGAATCCGTCACTCTTGCGGTCCACAACATAGTCGAGAAAGAAGAAACTCTCCCCCAGCTTCCACCGGGACGCCTGCTGTACGGTAAGCACCAGGGATTGCACGCTCTTGTTTTCGAAGGGATTTCTGAGCTTGCCCAACTGCAAGTGAAATTCGGTCTGGGCGGCGGCCTTGGATGTCGCGACGGCCAATATCGCAATCAATAATACTACGAACAGCCGTTCGGTGAAACGGACTGAAAACTTCATGACTATCTCCTTTACCCGTGAGGATTTTTCGCCCCCCGCTCCTTTCGTGAGTTGCTGTGCATAGCCAGCCGGGACCGCTCGGACCGGTCAATCCCCCCAGCGGTCGGGGTCAATCCCCGGCGCTTCGCTCTTCATTCCCTTCGGCTTGTGCGGCTGCTGCCATTCCAGGCCGGTCGTGTTCGGGCTTTGCAGGAAAGGTCTGGCCTGGGCGGGCGCGGCGGCCACGTCCGCGGAATCCCACTCATCCATGGGCTGTACGGGTCCCGACCAGGCCGGCCGGTAACCGAACTGAATCAGTTCCCGGGGTACCGTATCGCGATTGGGATGGGTACCATGAAAGACGTCCTTCGGGATGACCAGGGCGGATCCTGCTTTCGCGCACAGAGTCACCTCCTGGGGATGGGACTTGTAACGCACGTAGGGATTGCCATGGGCGTGAAAGGACAGGTGCGATCGCGGCAGGACCCGGAACGGCGCCCTTTCCGGCGGCAGATCGTCCAGGTAGTACAGCACGCGCACCAGCCGTGGCGAACTGCCTTCGTAACTGAATATCGAGGAGCCGTATGGCTGGCCGTCCGTGTGCATTGAGATGGGCGGCGATCCCGAGAGGGTCCGCGTGAAAAGGCCTCGCGTAAACACGATATCCGGCCCCATCAGCGCTTCGAGAAACGCGATCATGGGCGGATGGCCGATCAATGCGCACGTTGCCGGGCTGAGCCATTGGGCCTCGAGGCAATAGGTCTGGCAGTCGCTGTAATCCTTGCACTCCATGGGCACATCGGACAACTCGGCTTTCAACGTCGCGATATGGTCGGCGTCGAGCACATCCGGGAGGAGCACGTAGCCCTCGACTTCCAGGTGACGGATGCGCTGGGCGGTGGTAAAGGACCCGAAATCCGTCTCGTCGACGTGCATGAATCCTATCTCTTCCTTCGGGTCGATACGAACCGCGGCCCTTTCCATCATCAGCTCCTTGATTTCCGGCTGTTGTCCATTCTGGGTTCTGAGAAAACTATATGGATTGCCGGGGAGTTTTCAAGGGTTTTCCATGACGTTACCGGGAAGCGCCTCGCACCCGGCTTTGTCCGTATGACGAGGAATTCTCGATCTACCCTTGTTCACGCAGGCGAAATGAAATGACGGCGCACGAAATCCCAGGCCGGCTTCTTGTAGAACCGGTGTCCGCCTTCACCAACGGCCAGCTCGCAGTTTTCCGTGGCGCCGGCGACCGCGTAGACGGCCCTGAGCCTGTCGAAGGCGGCATGGACCTGGTCGATAGGGAAGATGTCGTCGTACCGGCCCGCGATGGCACAGAAGGGGCGGGGCGCGATCAATCCGGCCACGTCGTACATTTCTCCCAGACGCAGCATGCCCGGCACGTAGTTGCATTCGCAGTGGTGGATCGTCCCGATGCTCCCCACGAACGTGCAGAAGTAACAGCCCGGCATCGAAAGGGCGATCCGGGTATCGCAGGCCGAGGCGAAGAGCGAGATGGTTCCGCCACCCGAGTTGCCCGTGATGGCTATACGATCCGGATCTATTGGCAGATGCGACAGCGCCCAGTCGATCAGGCGGGACGTATCCCACACGCGTTCGCCGATGGGCGTTCTTCCGAGCAGCAGGTCGTGGACGAGCTGGTCGCGGCATGAGTGCATTTTATTGGCCTGGATGTCTTTTCCGGTGCGCGTTTCGCCGAAGGCCCGCGCGGTCGGCGCGATGACGATGTATCCTTCCTCGGCGGCCGCCTGCCGGGCAATGTCGCGCTCGCCTTCCAACATGTGCGCTTCTTCCGCGTCATCCCGTGCAATGCCCACGTAAATGTGCGGATGGTTGTGGCCGTGGGGCACCAGAACCAGCGGGAGCTTCCGATCGCCGTCCGCCCCGGCCCGGCTCTGGTCTCCGAGCCTCAAGCCTTTCGGCAACAGGAGGTAGAACGGCAGCGGTACGGTCGGTTCGACCCAGAGGTACCAGCGTTCCCGGACGTGACTGCCCAGGTCGATGGACTCGAGCCGCTCGGCCGTCGGTACGTAATCCGACAGATCCGAAGCCATGTTGTCCAGGCCGAGGGTTTGCCGCAGTTTCGGCCGGAATGCGGCCTGCCAGGCATACAGTTCCGCCGGGTCCGTCGCTTTGAAGGCGAACGATTTCGGTGCATTCCGGTAAAGGGTATTCAGATGCGCTACATTGTCGTACGCCTCGATTGTTCCCGCAGCTTTCCTATCCGTCCGGGTATCCATCATGAACTCCGTGCTTGAATGCGATGAATCGAATTTCGA
>CAZZNP010000016.1:19677-23275 GCA_964655785.1 uncultured Gemmatimonadota bacterium | reverse complement strand
CGGGAAGGTCATGCGTCGTTTCCACGCGAAGTACGCGGTCACGAAGGGAAACGCGAAGAAGCTGATGTTGAGCGCATAGAACTGGTTTACGTCATCGTCGCCGAATGCCACACCGAACAGTGCGGGGACCTTGATCGCCAGCGCCGCGCCGACAGCCAGGCAAAGGACGAGGGCGGTCTCGACGGTTCGGTTCGGGGAATCGATGCCACCGTCGCTTGCCGCGCCTGCTTCCTTTCCACCGTTTTCCTCTTCACCGATTTCGGCTACGTCGGGCGCTGCTACCGGACCGAGTTTGCCGGCCCTGTCCAGGACTGAGTTCGGTCCGCGTGTATCGACATTGCCCAGGTCCGCGCCCATCAAAGCCGCCGCATGATCCTGGACGAACGCGCGTGTCGCTTCGTCATCGCGGCCGATCCGCTGTACCGCGACCTGGAAGGCTTCATCGGTCGAGAGGCCGAGCCGACGGAGATCGCCTGCCTGGCCACTCAGGCGATCCTCGAGGACATCCAGCTCGGGCGCGGGAAGCGATCCGTACCGTTCCACGTAGGCGCGCCAACGGGAGATTGCGTCTCCAAAGAACTGTTCGTTCACATTTCAGGTCCGCTGGTGATGCTAGTCGCAGGGATAAGCGATATTCCGTACTGAATGCTAACGCGAAACGGTCCGCCACGTTCCATGGCTTATCGGATTTCGTCCGGTGGATCGCCGAGGTCAGGCACCGGGAGCAACGCTCCTCCGCGGAGCGCGGATTCATGGGCCGCGAGCCCGGGAAGCATGTACCGGGCGGCGTCCCACGCGTTATTCGGGGGTAGCGTACCGTCGACGCAGGCCATCACGAAATCATCGACCAGGAACTGATGGCTGCCCGCATGGCCGTTGGGAAGCCCTGCGAAAGCTGCCGGCAGCCGGTCCACCGGGTGCACCGCGGAGACGCCGAGATGGGTGCCGTCGGATGCGGTTACCTTCCCCATCGGATCGCTCCCCGGCACGTCCTTGCCAGGAGGACCAGGCTGGTCGGACCGGCCAGGCGGACCAGGCGGACCAGGCGGACCAGGCGGTCTGGAGCAATCGAGCAGGTTGTCGAGACGCTCCACCCGCTCCCCGTCCTTTCGGAGCCAGGCCGCGCCGGCTGCGGACTGTTCGAATCCGCCTTCGGTACCCTGAAGGCACATGCGCACGCAGCCGGGATGGCCCACGCGCCTGAACTCATTGATGCGGCAGGCACTCCCATCGGACATGCTGTACAGCGCGCTCTGGTTGCTGAAGGGATTACCCCATTCATTGGCCTCGTAAATCCCGTCTTCGTGGGCGTCCTGGAACCCCTGGCAGGACACCTGGGTCATACGGGCGCCGGTTACGGATACGATCTGGCTCGTCGAATGGGTCGGGTAGTACATGGGCGGTATGCCGGCCGTCTCCCGCCAGTTTTTGCCGCCGCGCCAGCGCGCCACGTCGTAGAGGCCGTGGTCCCAGTCATGGTAGTATTCGGCCTGGCCGTAGACAATGTGGCCGAAGGTGCCCCGGGCGAACTGTTCACGGCAATACAGTACGCCGGGATAATAGTAGCTGGTCTCCCCGAGCATGTAGACGGCGCCCGAGGTCGCGGCGGCGGCCACCAGATTCTCGATTTCTACCTGGCTGATCCCCGGAGGTACGGCCGAGTACACGTGTTTTCCGGCTTCCATGGCCTGGACGGCCTGGGGACCGTGAAGCCAGTTCTGGGTATAGAGGCACACGGCGTCCAAGCCGGAACCGCAGAGGTCGTCGAGGGAGGGACTGGTGTCCTTGATCTCGAAACGGGCGGCCGAAAGGGCCAGTATTTCATCGTCCAGGTCGCACAGCACGATCCGTTCGACCTGCGGATGCGCCTTGAACAGGGGGATGAAAGCCTGTGCGAATGCACCGGCACCGACGATACCGACCTGGAGTCCCATGGTCACCTCGTGAAGCGTACAGAACCGAACGCTCAGACGATCTATTCGTCGCCGGAACCGAGCAGGTTGCGCAGGAATTCCAATCCGTGGGGAATGGCCTCCGGGATGGAAGTGATATCGTGCGTTCCACCAGGATAGATGTAGGCCTCGAACTCCGGCGCTCCGCGTCCGATCTCCCGCATGGCCCGGATCATGGATTCTGCCTGGGAGACGGAAACCACCCCGTCCATGTCGCCGTGGTGGATCTGCAACGGAGGCATATCCTCGACGAACAGGACGGGGGACCGACGGATGAGCGCCAGCCGGGCATCCTGGAGCGTAACGTCCCCTGCCCACCACGGGACGATGTACGCGGTGCGCAGGTATTCGACGCCGGGCAGATCGACGGTCACGCCACTAACCAGGAGGGTGGCGATGTCGCGCGCCCATTCGTTCTGGAAATCCGTCGGTCCGAAGAAGGTGATGACCCCGGCGATACGCGCGTCCCGTATGCCCATCAGCATCGCCACGCCGCCGCCTCTACTGGCACCCACCACGAAGTACCGGTCGGAAATGGTCTCCGGTATGGTCTCCATGGTGACGTTGACCAGCGCCAGCGCGTCGTCCACGTCGCGGTCCCACGGACTGGCCGGACCATCCGACGTCCAGGCCCGGCCTCCAAATTCAAGCGGTTCGTCCCTGAACGACGGGATTACATAGGCGAAGCCGTCCCGCATTTCTCCTAGAGCGATGGTCAAAATTAGCATCGTTTCTTCCACCGATACCCCGTTGTCTCCGCCATGGGCAAAAACCAGTATGGGAAGAGACTCCGCGTCTGCGCCGTCAGGCACGATGACGGCGCCGTAATGACGCATGCCATCGACCTGGTGCGAGATTACCCGCAAGGTGGTCGGAATTCCACCCAGGCTGAAGGCCTCTTCAAGCTCGATCGACTCACCGGCCGCCGAGACGTTCCGCGTGGCCCAGTCGGCGCGGACCGCCGAGATCTCGGCCTCATCGGGCGGTGCGAAAAGAACGTCGAGCGAGTCTTCCACGGTGACCGCGTGGCCGGTGACGTTGGCGGATGCGCCGGAAGTGGTGACAGTCAGCATCTGCTGTCCGGCAACCGATCCGAGCGTCCAGTTTGTTGCTGCCCTGCCGTCCGGACCGGTTCCTATGGTCGTTGGTTCCGTGACGCCGTGGCTGGGCGTGAACAGGACGAGGGCGGCGGGTATGGGCTGTTCTTCTTCGTCGACCACCTGGACCACGACAGGTTCACGCAGACTCGAACCGGCAAGAGCGCGTTGCCCGTCGCCTGAAACGACTCGTATACCGGAGACCCGGGGCGGGTCAACGGGCTCGGGTGTGGTCGGACCTTCCCCGCCGCAGGATACCAACATGGCCAGGGAGAGGAGCAGAACGGTCACAAAGGAAAACTGACTGCGTAATATGTAGTGCATATCCGGCCCTGAAATCATGTCTGATCCTGGTATTATGTCCGGTCCTTGTCTTACGTCATTCGCGGTACACGGACCGGTTTTAACATGATGAATCGCTAATCAACAAACCTGCAAGTCATAGTGGAACCGATCGGTATCTACCGTGCAGCCGGCATACCATATATAGATGGCATACAATGTCCTAATGTACAATGTGTGTGCGGAGATTGGAAGTCCCGATTTTTT
>CAZZNP010000016.1:16740-19577 GCA_964655785.1 uncultured Gemmatimonadota bacterium | reverse complement strand
ACGCGGCGATCTACACGGGATTTTTGGAAACCGGTACGCGGTGAAGCCATAACAGGCACGCTATACCCGCCAGGGCCAGCACGCCGTTGAAACTGAACACCAGTATCCAGGCAGTCTGCCCGCCGGCATAATCGAGTATCGACCCTGCAAGGACCGGTGCGCCGGTCCCCGCCACGAATCCGATGAAGGACTGCAATGCCTGCGCGGAGCCTATCAGGTTTCTCGGGGCGAGTTCAGTGACGGCGGTCGAATAGATGGCGGAATCCGCCGCCGTAAAGCATCCGTAGAAAAACCCAAGCACGACGAGGTACGTGAACGGCAGCCCGATCAGCCAGCCGGCCAGGAATGAACATAAGCCGCTGACTGCGAATACCAGCGTCGCGGTCCTGGCTCTTCCGAACCGGTCCGATGTCCAACCGCCGATCAGCACGCTGAAGATACCGGTCATGAACATAAGGCCGGCCAGGGTGGCGGCCCTCGACGCCGCGGTATCCGAATCGAGACCTCCCAGCAGGAGTGCGGCGCCAAGAAGCAGTGGCAGCCACAGGCGCGCCACGAAAAGCTCGGCGGTGTGCAGGGCGTAGGCCGTGATCACCAGGACGAGACGCCGGTCACGAAGCGGCGCGAGGCTCAGCCACCCGCTGCTCCCACGGTCATCGTCCAGAAGCGGCGTCCGTGCATTTCGCCTTGAAGCGAGAAACGCGGCAATGGCAATGCTTGCCAGACCCGGCAACGTGGTCACCAGAAAAGCCGGTTGCCAACCGTCCAGTCGTTCCAGGAGCATGCCCATGAACACGTACGAAACTGTCGTGCCGGCGTAGCCCGCGCCCACGAAGACGCTGACGGCTGTGGCCCTACCCCCGCTGGCAAACCGGTGCGATACCAGGCGGATCCCCGTGATGTAGACACATACATGGCCTACCCCGTAAATAAACCGCAACAGGCAGGCGGTCCACAACCCCTCCGCCAATATGGGAAACAGGAACCCGCTGCACGCGGTCAACATGACGCCGATGACCAGTATTCGAAAGGGATTGGCGCGGTCGGTGAAGGGTACGATCAGCAGAGAAGAAACGGCGTAACCGGCCAGGTACGAGGAAAAGACCAGGCCGGATTGGGTGTTGTTCAGTCCCCACTCCACGCGGATGAATGGAAGGGAAGCGACGTAACTCGACGAGGAAAGCAGGATGAGGAACAGCACCCCGCTCAACCCGGCGAGCCAGGCGATGTCGGACCAGGATGAATGGTTTCGGTGGGTGGCTCGATCAGGTATCTTGGAAGACCTCGTCGAATCCTAAGGACTGGAATGGGATGTACCAGGCTCTTGCCAATTGTGTTCGTAGCACTTTCATTGCTGATCGGTAGTCAAATAGGATACCGAGTAATCGTCGGAAGGGTCTCAGGACAATGTGTGGTCCTGGTTAAGACATGACCGCCATGGTAAAAGATGGTACGACATGACCAAAGATACAAATACGCCTCAGACCTACCTCGCCCTACTGCGCGGTATCAACGTCGGCGGCAAGAACGTCATCAAGATGGCGGACCTGCGGGACTGCTTCGAGGCCGAAGGCTACCGCGATGTCGCCACCTATATCCAGAGCGGGAACGTGATCTTCCGTTCGCCTTCCTCCGGGCTGAAGACCCTGACGATCCGTATCGAGAAGATGCTGGCCGCGGCGTTCGACTACGAAGCGAGTGTCGTGATGCGTAATCAGAAGCAGATGCGGGCAGTGGTTTCCAATGCGCCGATGAGCTTCGGCGGGAAACCGGATACGTACCGCTACGACGTCATCTTCCTGAAGGCTCCTCTTACGGCAACTTCCGCTATGGAGAGCATCCCCGCAAGACCCGGCGTGGATGAAGCCTGGGCAGGCAGCGGCGTGCTCTACTTTTCGAGACGCATCGACCAGGCCTCGAGGAGTTATCTCAGCCGTCTCGCGTCGATGCCCGTGTACCAGCGCGTGACCGTGCGCAACTGGAACACGACGACCCGGTTGCTTGAGCTCATGGAAAATGAATGAATCCCGGCCAAGCTGCCTATGGCCGCGCCTGTTGCCCGCGGTCTACCCTTCGCAGACTTGATCAGCGCTGTCCGGGTTGATCGACGTCAACCGCGGGCAAGGCGTCACTCGGCCCCAATTGGAGGGCTAGGCGTCACTCGGCGCCAATATGAGGGCAAGGCGTCACTCGGCCCCAATTGGAGGACCAGGCGTCACTCGGCGCCGCACCGTCCATCCTTGAACGCCAGGGCCGGTATGTTGGGGACCGAGCAGTCGGAAAGGTAACCATAGCGTTCATTCATCTCGGCTTCCAAGGCATCATACGCTGTCAACCGCTCGGCCAGGGCCGTTGAATCTGTCGACGAGACGGAATAAACGATGTACTCCCAGGGACCGCCGCAGGGCTTGGAACCCAGGCCCGCATAGCGACAGTCCGAAATCGACGCGGCCGCGGCGCCGCCCACAAGCTCATCGATTTCCTGCCGCATTTCCTTTAGCCGCGCTTGGTCACCCTCTTCAGTCCGCTGGTCGCCGTCTTCAGTCTGCTGGTCGTTTTCCCCGGTCTGCTGGTCGCCCTCTTCGGTCTGCTGGTCGCCATTGTTGACTTCAGAAACGACAGGGTCCCGTTCGTCACAGGCAAGGAGGAAAACGGAGATCCATGCCGCCGCTACCAGGTATCGCATGGCTTTTCCTTTCTGTCTGTAAGAATAGAGTCAGAGGTCCGATTGTAGAGGATGCCTGACATGTCGAATGGTTCCCGTCCCAATTCTGCCGACAGGCGCCCCGTCAACGAAGACCCGCCCCACAATCCGCGCCATGTTCGCACCCGGGACT
>CAZZNP010000016.1:0-16640 GCA_964655785.1 uncultured Gemmatimonadota bacterium | reverse complement strand
TCGTCCTCGTTCAGGAATGGGCAGTATCGCCTTACGTAGTCGAGGCTCTGGCGGTAGGTCCAGTGCAGCAGCACGATGGGAATGTCCGTCCCCCACAGGATGCGATCGGCGCCGAAACGTTCGACCATCTTCTCGAGTATCGGCCGCATCTGGGGCATGGGGTAGTCCCAGCGCGACTGCATGAACACGGCGAAGAGGATCTGGATGTGGAATCGCGGGTGGTCCGCCGGCGCGGCTTCGTAGATCTGGTCGGGGACGTTAAACCGGTCGCCGTCGGCGAACATCCGCCAGGGAAAACCATGGGTCACGATCACGTCGACATCGGGAAACCGGTCCATCCAGGCTCGCAACGAACGTAATTCTTCTACGTAGGCGGAAGGCGATCCGACTGCGCCCAGGGTAAAGAACACCGGGATATCCAGCTCAGCCACCACGGTCCAGAACGGGTCGAAATCCGCCCCGGTCCATTCGGACGACAGGTCGTAGAGTGGCCGGTGGAACGGCGCGAACTGAAGGCCCGAAAGGCCGTGAACGCGGATCGCCCGTTCCAGTTTCTCAATCGCGTCGCCGGTCCTGTCGGGGATCCACCATTCGGGGACCTGGGCCAGTCCCTGGATCCGCCCCGGATAGCGCCGGCAGCATGCCGCGATGTACCCGTCGTCGAGTCCCATGTACGGCGTGCGATGCAGGAGGGCCCGGTCGATGCCCGCGTAGTCCATCTCCGCCACCAGGTTCTCCGCTGGAAAGGAGAAGTCCTCCGTCCAGGGAGGCAAAGCCTGCTTGACGTAATCCTCGCCATCTACCGTCCACTCCGCAAGGCCGTGTTCTCCGGTGCGGAAATCCGCGTCCCGCAGTCCTTCGAAGCGCCACGGCCGACCGGGATCATAAAGCCCCGTTGCGTCGGACGGAGCGCGGTCGTCGCGCCGCCAGACGGGCTGCTGTCGGGCCTGGGCCATAAACAGTTGGAGGTGCTGCCGGAACTCGGCACGATCGTCGAAACCGCCGATATCGCGCGGCGGAGGAAAGCAGTAGGCGTGTCCGTCGTAGATCATAGCCTTCATGATATGTGGTTACCCGCGAGATGTCAAAACCACTAGCGACCGTTCGTCCGAGATCGCAGTCTCCGGCTGGAAGTACAATACCCCTTAAATTGCAATGTGCATACGGCTGCTATTCGGTCGCACACTTCTTTCACCGAATGAACACAACTTCAGCAAGGTGATTCAAGTTGACTTTAATGAGCCAATGTACGTATTACTATCGTATCCGAATGATTCTTCCCGCCATGATCGTGATCTTTACGATAGAGGTGCTGCATGGAATACAAAGTGCCCCTTATCTTGACCCCTCAGGCCGAGGGTGGATACACCGTGACTTCTCCCTTGTTGCCGGAGTTGGTGACAGAAGGTGAGTCCATATCAGAAGCGTTGAAAAACGTCAGCGATGCCCTGGCTGCAGTAATCGAGATATATGAGGACTCAGGGAGAGAATTGTCTCAGAATACACTAATACCCGATACGAATAGTCCTGTCTGGCTGGAAACGGTAGTTTCGTCTGGATGAAATACCGCGAAAGATCCCGAAAGTGCTGGTTAGATTTCTCCTAAACAACACGATGACAGCACTGCTATCGACTGTATGAGTAGTTCGAATTCTGTTTTCTCGAAAAAGCGATATTCTTGGATGATGTTGTGATGAATTGCGAAAGGATACATAAAACCAACCAACACAATCGTGGTTAAATATGTCGAAGTCAGAAGGATAAGTGTTCAGTCTCAAAATAACATGCTATAGATCTCAAAATGACCACAGCGACACTTCGGAGTTAGCTCTATGGGCAGTAATGAATCACTTCAAATCTGGAATCCGAGTACTGGCATTGAAGATCTTAAATGTGATTTCAATTCACTGAGTTCTTCCGAGATCCCTGGAATCAAGGCGATCTGGACCGAGCAGCGCGAAAGGTTGAAGGACACAACTCAGCTTTCTGATTTCACTGAGAAACTCAGTCGGGAATGGGCAATAGAAACAGGGATTCTCGAAAACCTATACGATATCGACCGTGGAGTCACACAGACGCTCATTGAGCAAGGATTCCAGTCAGAGCTTCTTAGCCACGGATCAACAAATAAACCTCGGGAGTATGTGATACAGCTATTAAAAGACCAGAAAGATGCATTGGACGGTGTCTTCGCTTTCGTGAAGAACGACCGATCTTTTTCCACTTCTTATATCAAAGAGTTACACGCGGCCCTGTTACGCAACCAGAGTACTACAGAAGGAATCGATAGCCACGGCAAGAACGTTGAAGTTCCACTCATAAAGGGCAACTGGAAAACCCAGCCTAATTGCCCCGTCCGGGATGGAGTGACGTACCATTACTGTCCCCCTGAACAGGTTGGTTCGGAGATGGACCGGTTGATCGAGATTCATACTGCACACGTCAATAGAGGTGTATCCGCCGAGGTGCAGTCTGCCTGGCTGCATCATCGCTTCAGCCAGATCCATCCATTTCAAGATGGAAACGGGCGCGTGGCTCGCGCGATCGCATCTCTCGTGCTCGTGAAAGACGGACTCTTCCCGCTGGTTGTGAGGAGAGACGACAGGAGTAGCTACCTGGAAGCCCTCGAAGCAGCCGATATCGGAGACCTGAAAGCATTTGTCGAGTTAATCACTAAATTACAAAGAGATCAGTTCCTGAAGGCAACAAAGATTTCTGAAGAACTTCGTCTGGAAGAGGATGTGCAGACGGGTCTAGACGAACTGAACAGGGAAGCTGGCAGAATAGCATCGGAAAGACGCAAGGCACACCAGGAGGTCTTCGCCTTGGCCGATGCAATAGAGGACGATATTGAAGTACGTCTGAATACTATTATACAAGACGTATCGAAAGCACTGAAGAGAGTTACGCCTCAGGCTTCTGCTGTCGTGCGAAGATCAAGCAACAAAACGGATTACTTTTTCCGGGCTCAGATAGTTGAGATCGCCAGCAAACATGTTGACTACTACGCCAATACGTCCGTATATCGATCTTGGGTTTCAATGAATATGTGGTGGTCGCGTCGGGGGCAGTTGGTATTTGCGATACACGGGATAGGCAAACCATTTAATGGTAGCCTAATATGCGCACCCTTCCTCGAATTCAAAGACTACGATGACACCGAAGACGAACCTCAATCGAATTCAACGCTAATCCCCATTGACGAGGAAGGTTTTGTGTTTTTCTACAACGAGAATAAGACTCGATTACTTGAAAGGTTTGGACCGTGGCGAGAAAAAGTACTTAACGTTGTCATCAAGGAACTCACCAGAAACCTTTAGATTGGTGAATGATGCGACTGCACGTCACCAAAACCCCCGCTACGACCGACCATCCCACGGACGCCGAACGTTTTCTATTCGACACGAACGGGTACCTGGTACTGGAGGACTTCCTCCCGCCAGCACTGGTCGATTCGCTCAACGCCGCGCTGGAGCGGACGATAGCCCGCCGGCGCGATCCCGATTTCAAACGAGCGCACGAACCGGCCTTCGCCGACCGGCTGGACGGGGCCAACGCGCGGGTCATGCACCTGCTCGCGGAAGACCCGTCTTTTCTGGACATGCTCGACTACGAGCCGATGATGGCCTACGTCCACGGCCTGTTCAACGAGATGCCCCACCTGCATTCCACGGATGCCTTCTACGAGATCGAACCCGAAGAACACCACGGAAAGGGATGGCATACCGACGGGATCCAGGATGGATTTTGCGACTTCCGGCCGCACATCCCTCTGTTGCAGTTCAAAGTGGGCTATTACCTGAGCGACATGTCCGAACCCGACCAGGGCAACCTGAATCTCGTCCCCGGCAGCCACAAGGCCCTGGCCGAGCCGGACGCGAAGGACGGTATGCCCGGGGCCACGCAGATCTGCGGCGGGCCCGGCACGGCCGTGCTTTTCCACAACGGGATATTGCATTCGGCCGGTCCGTTCACCAGACAAGGGGGCAAACGGGTAATCCTCTACTACGGGTACGAACATCCGTGGATGCTGGCCTGTGCCGAACAATGGCGGTACGACAAAGACTTCCTCAACAGCCTCACACCGGCGCGGCGGCGCTTCTTCCACGGTTTCGTCTTCGACCCGCCGGAGTACCGTTGGGGTTGATCGGGCGGATCGTCGCACTACGCTTCATCATTACGCCCGGAAGCCGCTTCAGTCTTTCATTGCGAGGATCGATCTCGAATCCGCCGGACTCCAGTGCCGTAACGCCAAGCAGCGGTTCAATCCCTTCCAGGCCATACGCTATGGTCCCGCCAAATTCCAAATCCTTGACACCAACCTCCTATACTCCTTACTTCCCGTTGTAAATCCAGACGCTTTGGTTCGGTCGAAACTTTGGCGGTCGAAGCTGCGGCGGTCGAAGCTGCGGCGGTCGAAGGTGGAATCGGTTTCGTTAGTCGTCCTTACGTTGAACGTGCGGCAGCGATCAACCTGTACCGAAGGATTAGGTAGCTATGCACGCGATAATTGAACAGAATCGCGCAGAGATTCTCGCTCTTGCCGAGCGCCACGGCGTTGCCGATGTGCGCGTATTCGGGTCCATGGCAAGGGGCGACGCCGACGACGCCTCCGATGTCGACCTACTGGTTTCGCTGTCGCCCGGCAAAACGGGTCTCGCACTCGGTGCGTTGTTGATGGACGTGCAGGACCTTCTTCAACGCCGCGTGGAAGTCTTGACGGAGAAGAGCCTTCATCCTGCTCTCCGTGAACACGTGTTGCGCGAGGCGCAGCCGTTATGAAACCCGACCCGCAATCTGATCGCGTATTGCTCGAGCACATTCGAGAATGTATCGAACGCATTCGAGAGTACACCGGCAGTAACAGCGATTCGTTCTACGCCTCCCGTTTGGTGCAGGATGCCGTAGTGCGTAACCTGCAAATGCTCGCAGAATCAACACAGCGTCTGAGCAAGCCAGTCAAAGAAACGGAGGAGAATATACCCTGGCGTGCCATTTCAGGATTTCGCAACGTACTCGTTCACGGTTATCTGGAGATTGACCTCGATGCAGTTTGGAGCGTGGTAGAACACGAGCTTCCTGAACTGTCCAGAGCGATCGAACGTATGATACATTCCACCTGATCCTCGAGAAGAACTCGCGGACGTGTGTTTTAATGACGATATGCGCAGTCAAGCGGCCTTGCGATTCGGCTGCCCGCGTTTCATCATTACGCTCGGGAGCCGCTTCAGTCTTTCATTGCGAGGATCGATCTCGAATCCGCCGGACTCCAGGGCCGTAACGCCAAGCAGCGGTTCAATCCCTTCCGGGCCATACGCTATGGTCCCGCCAACGATCACTCCTTCGAACTCGATCTCGGCGACCGTTGCTTCCAACGTTACCGGTTTCCCGTCCGCGAGTACGTAGTCGCGACTTCCCCTTGGCTTGAGGCCGATTGCTTCGAGGGTTCCCCTTGGCACTAGCGAGTCGAACGCCCCGGTATCGACCATGAACTTGCCGGTCCAACTACGCTGTGGCTCCGCGGGATTGCGGATCGTCACGTCGACATATGTGGTTCCCACACTAACATCCTCCTGTGGCGCATTCCTTTTGATGATTCAAGTCATATCGGATGATCCGACGTTCCCTATCATTGAATATAGTCGGAATTCATCTGGTTTTCTATTCGGTTTTTTCTGAAGCGTAACGCGATTCGGATATTCTATGGACTATGTTCTGCCAGAGGAGTTTCCGACCAATTCGCCTGAAGTGCCTTAGGCCGGAATTGAATCCGCCAAACCCTTCGACGGCACGGACAGCGAACTCTTGCTCGAGCATCCGATTCTCCATTTCGCAATTTGTTACTTAGCCTTCATCCCAAACGCTTGACACCACCGTCCTATACTCCTTATTTTCCGTTTTTCCGTTGTAAACCTTGAATCTTTGGTCGGCTGAATCTGTGGCGTCAGATACGGCCGTCCGATAAAACGGGCCTCGCACTCGACGCGCTGTTGATGGACGTACAGGACTTCTGCAACGTTACGTGGAAGTCGTGACGGAGAAGAGTTTTATCCTACTCTAAATTCTCGAGTAAGCCAGGGTGACCGAACGAATGGTTCAATTCGTCGAACTTTTGAGATGACTATGACCACGTATCTTGCCAGTTCCGCTAAAGCTGAATCATCATGAGCACCAGTAATGAAGAGAGCATCAGGCTCACTCCTTCGACTGCTGAACTTAAGCGGATAATGGGTCCCGCGACCGGCTGCCGGAATCTGACGCCATACGAGATCGAGTTGTTACGGAAAAGCAAGCAGGAAATCGACCAAGTCTTGCGTGAAGTTCTTGAGAGGAAGGACAATAGTAAGGACCAAGGATGCTGACCTTCGAGTGTTTTTTCTCCACAGCGTTCGGCAAGGATCTCAGTCCTTTCGCTTATCAACAGGCTCTTGCAGAGAGGGCTTGGCCAGATGTGCTCATAGCTCCGACCGGACTAGGCAAAACCGCAGCGGTGGTACTCGGGTGGGCTTGGCAGCACATCACTGCCGAATCTCCGCCTCCTCGTCGCCTCGTCTATTGCCTGCCCATGCGCACACTCGTCGAGCAAACCGAGCGGAATGTCAGAGAATGGCTGCGTGAACTGGGCAAAGCAAATGCGGACTGGAAATCACGCCTTCCAGATCCTGAAGCCGGAGTCCATGTCCTCATGGGCGGCGTGGATGAGCCGCGCTGGTTTGAAACACCCGAGCGAGCGGCTATCCTGATCGGTACTCAAGATATGCTAATCAGCCGCGCCCTGATGCGGGGATATGCCATGAGCCGCTTCCGCTGGCCGGTGGACTTCGCCTTGTTGCACAACGACGCGCAGTGGGTTTTTGACGAAGTGCAACTGATGGGATCGGGCCTGGCGACCTCCACGCAGCTTGAAGGCTTTCGTCGCACGTTGGGGACGGAGGTATCTTCGCGTAGTCTCTGGGTGTCGGCAACTCTTCATCCGGATTGGCTACGTACGGTTGATTTCCAGCATCATCCGACGGTGTGGGGTGTTCCGCGTGATTTTCCCGCCGATAGTCAATCAACTCAGATCCACAAACTGATTGATGCGCCCAAGCCGATTCAGCGGTCGTCCGTCGCGCCGATGAGTGCCAAGAAGGCCGATCTGGACGCCTATGCGAAGGCGATGGCGGAGGAAACCCGGAGTCTGCACCAAGAAAACAATACGACGCTTGTGGTACTCAACACTGTCGCCCGCGCCCAAGCTGTGCATAAGGCACTTCAGAAGATGGATGTTCCGCCTGACTGCCTCGCTCTCATCCACTCGCGGTTTCGGCCTAAAGATCGCACCCGGCAGATGGACAAGTTGCCGCCACCCCGGGGAAACAAAAACCTGATCGTAGTCGCGACGCAGGCGATTGAAGCGGGTATTGATCTTTCAGCGGCGGTCATGCTCACCGAACTCGCGCCTCCTTCGTCCCTTACACAGCGGTTTGGTCGGGTAAATCGCTACGGTGAGTTGAACGATTCCGGTGGTGGGAAGGTCCGCTGGATAGATCTCATCGGAGACGACCTCGGTGATTCGCTGGCAGCTCCGTATGAGATTGACGAACTCGAAATAGGGCGTGAGCGGATTGCCGCGCTAAAGGATGCCCGGCCGTCCAACCTCGCGCCGCCCGCATCAGACGACTGCGCCTATCGGGGTGTGATACGATCCAGGGATATAGCGGACCTTTACGACACCGATTCGGATTTGACCGGCTTTGATGTCGATATCGCTCCTTACGTCCGTGATGCTGAAGATACCGATATTCGAGTTTTCTGGCGCGATTTCGACGTGTCGGCTGGACCAGAGAACCAGACTGCACCTATGCGGGACGAACTTTGTGCGGTTCCGATTGGGCGTGCGCGTGAATGGCTTGGGAATGTCAGGAAAAAAGAAGGACAGCGGATATTTCGCATTGATCCGCAGGCGCGAGCTAACGGGATGGGTAGCGTTCCGACCTGGACCGCGTTCCGAGAGGAACTGTGGCCGGGATTGGTGTTGATGGTTCATGCGAGTGCCGGGGGGTACGCACCGGACACGGGGTTTGATCAGGGTCTAAAAACAGAGGTCGGGCCTGTGGAGCCAGGAGAGGAACTGCAGACGGCAGACGAGTCGAACGACGGCGATTCCGACAGTGAGAAAAGCAGGTGCGTGGAACTGACGGATCATCTGAACCACGTGGCTTTGGAAGCCGGAGACCTATGCGATGGCCTCAACGTTTGTGAAGCTTGGAAAGCCACAATTCTCCAGGCAGCGTACTGGCACGACCTTGGCAAGGCACACCCTGAGTTTCAGGCGCGAATGGTTGCAGGTAAAATGGAGGCCGACCCGCGACCTGAAGGGTTGCTAGCCAAGGCTCCGAAGTATGACCGTACGAAAGGACGTGCATATTTCCGGCACGAACTTGCGTCTGCACTCGCATTTCTATCACAAGCAGGCTGGGTACGCGAGGCTGATCTTGTCGCGTACCTGATAGCCGCCCATCACGGCAAGGTGCGCCTGAACCTGCGGCCTCTACCAGCCGAAAGTCGGGCAATAGGGGAGGGTGGACGCCGTTTTGCCCGCGGCGTGTGGGAAGGCGATGAGATACCGTTGGTTAGTCTGGGCAATGGGGAAACATGGCCAGGGGGACCACTCACACTATCCGTTATGGAGTTAGGCGAGCATCCGGAAACTGGGGCAAGTTGGACCGAGCGTACGCGAAATCTGCTTGCCCAGTACGGCCCTTTTAGGCTCGCTTGGCTGGAGGCACTTGTGCGTATTGCCGACTGGCGGGCATCAGCAAAAGAAGAACGAGATCACAAATATGGCGCCTAACGAGATAGTTCTCGCCGGATGCTCACCGACACCCCTGGCAAACTACTTGAAGGCGCTCGGTGTACTTCGGCTGATTGGTAGTCCAGCGAGCAGTGTGACCGGAGTCGCTGCCGACCTAGGAGTGCGTGGCTGGTGGGAAAATGAACGCTTCCATTTGCACACTCGCTTAGACTACGAGGCACTGACGCGTTTTTTACTCCGAGATTACGTCCCCAGCCCTGTTATTGCGCCGTGGAACGGGGGAAGCGGATTCTACCCCGGCGACAATAAAGATGGATTTGAGCCGTTTACAGGGACTGATGTCGCAATGCGTTTCGCCTTGCTTGCCAGTGCAGTCCAGACGGCGTCTCAGGAAATCAATAGATGGGGCTTTATCCCACAACTGAAGATAACCATCGGAAACCAGGTTCGGCTGGCCACTTGCTGGAACGTCACCAAGAACGTGTTGAGATTCAGATATCAAGTAACTGCCGACGATACCATCACGGGTAAATTAAGTATTGGCGAAGATGCTCTGAGGCCGAACCGCGGCAAGATCACGGATAAATCTGGCAAAGAGAAGATTACGTTGGATGACAGTGGTAAGGGTGGGACACTGATAGTAACGGACAAGAAGATCACATCCGGGCCGAAAGATGGTGAAACCTATACCAACGGTGAGGTCATCCAAGCGGAGGTAGTGTTCAGTAAAGATGTGAAAGTAGCCGCTCGTCCAGAAGATGCGAACAAGGCCAGTTTCGTGGCGGGACTTCGCGGCTGTCTATCCGACGTCGCTCTTGACTGGCTCGACGCGGCACTGGCTCTTTCGGGCGAGCGCCTCAGTTTTCCTCAACTTTTAGGAACAGGAGGAAACGACGGACGCCTCGACTTCACTAATAACTTCATGCAGCGTATTGCTTCCACATTTGACATCGCTACCGGTAAACCAATGGAGAATGCGGCGCGGTTGCTTCAGACCTCCCTTTTTAACAATGGGGCATGGGGCTTTGGCAAGGAAGCCATCGGACAGTTTGCTCCAGGTCCTGCCGGGGGGCCCAACGGGAGTACCGGTTTCGAGGCCGGTTCAAACGTCAATCCATGGGATTTCATTCTCGCACTCGAAGGGACCATGATGTTCGCTGGAGCTGCGACTCGCCGTCATCAAGGCTCACCAGAGTTGAACGCGAGTTTCCCCTTTACTGTGCGACCAACCGGCGCCGGATGGGGCGGGGTCGCGGACTCCGATGAAAGCAACGCGCGGGCGGAATTCTGGGCTCCTCTGTGGGACCGGCCCGCAGGCCCTCGTGAACTCGGGGGTTTGCTGAAGGAAGGCCGCGCTGTGCTAAATGGTAAAACGGCACGAGATGGTTTGGATTTTGCACGGGCTGCCGCAAGTCTCGGGACTAGCCGTGGGATATGTGCTTTCGAGCGATATGGCTTCGTCATGCGGTCGGGCAAGGCGTATCTTGCCACTCCTCTCGGTACTTTGAGTGTCGCGTCGAATCCTTCAGAAGAGATAGAATTGATAAGTGATCTCGACGCTGGCGGATGGCTGAGTCGGGTTCGGCATCTGGCACGGGAAAAAGGAACGCCCGTCCGAGCCCGGACGGCGGTAAAACAGCTCGAAGACGCGCTTTTTGACATGAGTCATGCCCATGTCAGGCCACGTACGGTACAAGCTGCACTCTGTGCATTGGGCAGTTTGGTCGGATGGCTCGTAAATAGCCGAGAGACTTTCGAAAGAGTTCCGCCTCCTCCGCGCTTGTCCTCCAAGTGGGTAAGCATGGCCGACGATGGAACGCCGGAGTACCGGGTCGCGGTCGCGCTGGCCAGCCTAGGATGGCGGTCTAGTCAAGATCCGCTACGGGAAAGCTCTGCTGGAGAATCCGAATCGTCCGTAGGCGAAGCAAGAGACGCCGATACTGTGGCCAACGCCGATTTTCCAACGAACCGGATCGCGCTGGCCGCGCATTTCGCTCCGCTAGACGCTGAAGCAATACCCCAAAAACGGCGCAAATGGGATGCCCGGAAGAAAAACCGGGCGGTATGGAGTGAGGCCGATCTTGAGTCCAACCTGATCTCGGTACTTCAACGTAGGCTTATCGATGTAACCACTGTCGCGCCGCTGGACGCGGTGACACCGGCAAGACTGATGGATATTGCAGCGTTTCTAAACAGAGACTTCGATGATGCGCATTGTGCGATGTTGCTAGCGGGGTTGGTCTGGGCAAAGCCGGCGTTGTCGTTTTCTTCTGAACACCACCGCCATCCGGTTGTGCCTTTTGCTTATGCCGCTCTGAAACCACTTTTTGCGCCCGATAGGGTACTCAAGGAAAAGGGACTGATATCACCAGACTGCGTCCTTCCAATTCCCCAAGGCCTGATCTCGCGCCTGCGAAGCGGGCGAGTCGAAGAAGCTATGCGTATGGCAATTGCCCGTGCTCGCGCCTCGGGTATTGCTTGTCCGTTCGCTGGCCGCGTGATTTCACAAAAAGCACAATTTGGCCGTCGCCTCGCCGCTGCGCTGCTTATCCCTCTAGACGATTATGGTCTAAGAACCCTTATGGAACGGGCCTATCCCACAGAAAAGGAGAATGAAGATGTCGCTTGATTTTTCCGGTCTTTCCGATCAGGCCCGCCTGCTGACGGAGGCGACCCTTAAGCCCGTGCAGGGAACGCGCTTTCAGCCAACCGGATTTCCCGATCTGGGCCACGCTGCTTATGAGGCACCGGACGGGATTGGACAGGTGGTTCTCGTCGAGAGTGCTCAGAGCATGGCCAATCGCCTCGAAGCTGTTTGCTGGGACGAGGTTGCTGACGACTGGGTCGCACCCTTGCAGGGCCTACCAATTGTCAAGGTTGTGAACGCAGATAATGAACCGTTAACCAACACGATCCTCGAAGCTCATCGACTGAATTCACCATACATTCTTGAAGGAAAGGACCTGACCGTGGTCAACATCCTTCAGAATCGCTTGGCCAACATGGCGGAAGGTCGTGTTAATATTGGTGAACTTGCACGAGTGTTGCTTGAACTCGACACAAACGCCCTGCTTCATGGCGTGTTCTTAGCCAAGAAGACGCTTGCTGGTGGCCGCTTACGTTTGCCCCGTGTCTTGTCCGCTTTCATTGAAGCGACAGATGCCAAACCTGCCACAAGTGGTGGCGTGAAGAACGACTCGGTGAACCCTTCGGGGGATACATCGAAAGGTTTCGGTAATGTACCCTTCTCCCGCGACGAGTGGACTTCAAAAAAGATCGCCGCGTACTTCAACTTGGATCTTCGCCAGATTCGCTCGTTTGGTCTGGGAGAAGCTGTGGAAAAGTTGCTGATCGCGTTCGCCCTATTCAAAATTCAGAGATTCCTGGCCGAAGGGCTTCGGCTGCGGACAGCCTGCGACCTCGATCTAGTTGAACATCAAGTTACTCGGCCCGAGGCGTTCTCTCTCCCGTCGCTTGACGCCCTGTGTATTGAGCTTCCCCAACTGATCATAGCGGTTGCGCAGCAAGGTCTGTTTCACGAACCCCGCACGCTTACGGTCACTTATCAGAAGTAGGTCTCGCATGTTCGCGCTTACTTTTAGCTTCCCCACAGGCCGCTATCACGCAACGCCGTGGGGGCGCCATGTCAACGAAGCCGACGTCGCCTGGCCGCCAGAGCCCTGGCGCATTCTTCGTACGCTCGTTGCCACCTACTGGCGCAAAAGCGACCGGGTACGTTGGCCCGAGGACACACTCGCCCGCCTAGTAGACGCGCTAGCACAGAATGCGCCGATCTATCACTTGCCCACAGGCGTGATCCATGCACATACCCGGCATTATATGCCCACACCCAAAATGACGCTCGTCTTTGATGCCTTCGCCCATTTGTCCAAAGACGAGCAGATCGTAGCGGCCTGGCCAGAACTTGAGTTGGACACCGAACTCTTTGATTTAGCGACCAATCTCGCCGAGGGGATCGGTTACCTGGGACGTGCCGAAAGTTGGGTTGAATGCGGAACGACGACCGAGTGGAACCAAGAAGTGGCGAACTGTCGTCCTGTAAGCCAAAACGGGACCGTCCACGGGGAGGCAGTGCGAGTGCTCACGCCGCTCAGTGCTCAGGATTATGCGGTGGAGCGCGCGCGCCTGTTGGAGGAAGTCGACGATGCAGAGCGTTCCCGCACCGTTGTTTCCGGTAAGAGGCCTCCCACCTCCAAATCCCTTGAAAGGGCACGCAACAAAGCGTTCGGGCCAACCCTACCCGATCGTTTGGTCGAAGCCCTGACACTTGATACGGCCGATTACCAGAAGTACCGTTGGAACCGACCCCCTGCCGCTCGTGAGATTGTTTATACACGTCTGCCTCTGTCCCCCGTTCCTCGCCGTGCCCGGGTTCGTGCGGCAATTGACGACCGCAAACAATTCACCGTAGCGCGCTATCTTTTGGCTGGCCGTCCCCGACCTCGCATTGAGGATGCGGTCAAGATAGGTGAACTCATGCGTTTGGCTGCACTTTCCAAGTTCGGTTGGGAGGACAAGAGGCCCAAGGCCCCGTCGGTGATATCGGGCCGCGGTCCTGATGGTCGACCATTACGCAATGGCCAGCATTCACACGCGTTTTGGTTGCCCGAGGACGCCGATGGAGATGGCTGGATTGACCATGTAACGGTTTACGCGGAGGAGGGTTTCGATCCCTCAGTGCGCGAGAAACTGGACCGCCTGACCCGTTTGTGGGTTGGCACAAAATACTTAATGACAGAAGAAAGGAATGACGAGAGCGGTCGTCGGGAATGGCGATTAGCCCTTGAGGACTTTGGTCGCCCGGAGGACTTTGCGGACACATCAAGGCTATTTGGCTGCTCAGATGAATGGGAAAGTGTAACACCTTTTTTGGCGTCTGGTCACTTAAAAAAGGATGGATATGAAGGCGAAATACATCGGCTTTGGAGGCACAGAAGGGTCACATCTGGTGCGCATACTGAGCCTGTTCAGGTCGAAATCCTGCGTCACATCGAAATACACGGTACTTTTCGTAGAGCAGTGCATTTCCACCGGTTCCGTTCACGCGGGCGAGAGAAACAACCCGATGCGCAAGGGGCCTTGTTGCGCCTGAGTTTTATGGAACCGGTTACGGGACCTTTAGCTCTTGGCTATGCCTGCCATTTTGGCCTTGGAATGTTCGCACGTCCAAACCGAGCCTCGAAATCGTGACAATGAACGCAGAATCTACACCGAAACATCAACCATTGGAGTTTGTTATAGAGTTGATTCAAGGAAGCTATTACTGTCGATCAATTCTTACATAATTTCGATGTTGTTCATACAGCCTTAAGTCTCGAGCCGTAACCCTGGACCATCGACAGCGAAAGATGCACAGACATTTGCATAAATAAGCAGCCACGAATACTCCAGCGACTCAACGCATGAACCACGACCATCAACTCACCCTCCCGTTGCCTCCGCCGCCGGTGGACGCGAACACGCCACTGGTTCCGGCGCGCATGGTCAACGAATGGGTCTATTGTCCGCGGCTGGCCTACCTGGAATGGGTTGAAGGCGAGTGGGCGGAGACAGGAGACACAGCCCAGGGAAGACGTACCCACGTGAGAGTCGATGAAGGGGGCGGCCGCCTGCCCGCACCGGAAGAGCTGGATGAGGAAATGTCCCGCGCCCGGTCCGTCACGCTTTCGTCGGAACGCCTCGGCGTAATCGCCAAGATAGACGTCGTGGAAGCCGAAGAAGGTATCGTCACGCCCGTGGATTTCAAGAAAGGCAAGCGTCCCCACGTTGCTGCGGGCGCCTACGAGCCCGAGCGCGTCCAGATCTGTACGCAGGCCATGATCCTGGAGGACAATGGTTACAAAGTGGAGCGGGGCATGCTATGGTACGCCGGGTCGCGTGAGCGCGTACCGGTGGCGCTCGACGATGAACTTCGTTCCCTGACCCTGGCGGCAATCAGAGAATTGCGCGTGGCCGCGTCCGATGGCCGGCGACCGCCGCCGCTGGAAAACAGCCCGAAATGCCCCCGTTGTTCCCTGGCGGGGATCTGTCTGCCCGACGAAACCAATCTGTTCCGCAAGGGAACTCCGCCGCGCCCGCTGAACCCATCGGACGATCCGGCCCTGCCGCTCTACGTGCAGGAACCCGGGGCGCGACTGCGAAAGAGCGGTGAGCGCCTGGTGGTGGAAATCAAGGAAGAATCCGTAGAGATCCCCATGATCGACGTTTCCCAGGTCGCTTTGTTCGGCCCGGTCTCGGTGACGACGCCAGCCCTGCACGCGCTTATGAACGCGGAGATTCCGGTATCGTGGTTTTCCACGGGCGGCTGGTTCCTCGGCCATACGGTAGGTACGGGGAATGGAAACGTGGCCGTTCGCGAGGCGCAGTACCGCGTCGCCTTCGATAAAGGCGCCCGGCTCGCATTCGCGCGCGATCTCGTGGCGGCCAAGTCGCGTAACGCCCGCACGATGTTGCGCCGCAACTGGCGCGTCAATAAGGACGCGGAAACCAGGGATGAAGCCCTCATCCGGCTCAGGGGAGTTGTGCGGCGCATCGCCCGCGCCTCGGACGAAAGCCAACTGCTGGGCCTGGAAGGCGAGGCCGCCGCGGTGTATTTCGACTGCTTCGACCACATGCTCACCACGGGTCTGGACGACGGCGCGACGGGATTCTCCTTCGCTAAGCGGAATCGACGGCCTCCCACGGATCCAGTGAACGCGCTCTTGTCGCTGGCCTATGCCCTGTTGACCCGGGTATTCACTACGACGCTCTCGGCGACGGGGCTCGACCCCTACATGGGCCTCTACCACCATACGCGCCACGGCCGCCCGGCCCTGTCCCTCGATCTAATGGAACCGTTCAGACCGATTGTTGCCGACTCCTGCGTCATCCAAGCCATCAATAATGGCGAAGTCAAGCTGGCCGATTTCGTATTCAACGGGGCTGCTTGTACGCTGAAGCCTGCCGGTCGCAAGTCCTTCATCGCCGCATTCGAACGGCGCATGGAGCAGGAGACCACACATCCGCTTTTCGGCTACCGCGTTTCCATGCGGCGACTTATCGAGGTGCAGGCCCGATTACTCGCCCGGCATTTTCAGGGAGAGATTGTCTCTTACCCTCATTATCTTCCCCGGTAGCGATTATGGCCAACGAACGTCTCTACATCGTTGCATACGACATATCCGAGCCAAAACGATGGCGTCGCGTGTACAAGCTGATGAAAGGTTATGGGCACTGGCTGCAGTTGTCGATTTTCCAGTGCAGACTCACGGCTCGGCACCGTGCGGAGATGACCGCCCGTTTGGAGGAATCGATCGAACTTTCGGAGGATCATATTCTGATCGTGGACATGGGACCCGCTGACAAAGTGGATCCAATGGTAGAAAGTCTGGGTAAGGCATATGAAGCGCCGACGCGAAAAGCCACCGTCGTGTAGCCGGACCTCTGCCGGGTCATCCGCGAACACTCCGGTGGAAGGGAAACACCGGGCAGCACTCGCGTCCTGGTATTTGTTTGTTCTGCATAGAGTTATGAGGTATCGTAACTGATTTGGGGGGAGGGCGATTTGGATGTCCGTGAGCTTATAGCAGCAGTGCTCGCAAAAGGCCTGACAAGCCTAAGTCTACCAAGAAGTTGTTAAGGGACTGTTTTCCGGGGCTGCGCAGCCCCGGCCTCATTGAAGCGGCAGGTCTGGCAGTGCCAGTTGGTTGGTCCGGCTTCGTTTTCCGGGGCTGCGCAGCCCCGGCCTCATTGAAGCGCCGCTGCCTCCGAAACTGGCGGCGAACACGAAAAGTTTTCCGGGGCTGCGCAGCCCCGGCCTCATTGAAGAGCGTCAAAACGCATG
>CAZZNP010000015.1:41257-47611 GCA_964655785.1 uncultured Gemmatimonadota bacterium | reverse complement strand
CTAGCCGTCAGCTTCTGAAATGTTCGTACCCTGCAGGGCGCAGGGGCCGGGGTCCGGCGTCATCCGTAATAGTGTATCCGCGGTCCTGGGACACGCATTCGCCGATGGTCGCCAGGGGCGTTCCAGTACGCTCCGCCAGCTCGGCCGCCAGCCGGTCCACCCCGTCCGGCGCAACGGCGCACAGCAATTCGAATTCTTCTCCGCTTTCCAGGGCCGTCCCCACAGGATCAAGCCGAAGTACCTCCACCGCCCGCCTGGTTTCGTCTGCGATGGGCAGGGCGTTTCCATCCAGGTTCAATCCCACTCCGCTGCTGCGGCCCAGGTGCAGGGCATCTGAACTGAGCCCGTCGCTCACGTCGATCATGGCGTGTACCCACCCGCTGCGTGCCAGTATGCCGCCTTCGCTGACTCGCGGAACGGGCGTGCGGTGGCGGCACAACACGCTCTCGAACCGGTCCGCCGCCATCGCCGTTTCCGGATGCTCCCGCGCAGACTGAAGCAGGCGAAGGCCGGTCTCGCTCGCGCCCAGGTGTCCGGTCACGCACAGGATATCTCCCACGCGTGCGCCGCCGCGCGCCGTTATTTCCTTCTCTGCCGCTTCTCCCCTCACCGTAATGGATATGACGGTCGGTCCGTCCGTCGCACTCAGATCGCCACCGACGATAGACACGGCATGGCCGGTGTGTTGCGCCAGGTCGCGAATCCCCGCGTACAGCGCCTCCACCTCTTCCGCCGTTCGGTGGGCCGGTAAGCAGAGGGTCGTCAGCGCGTGCCGGGGCACGCCGCCCATGGCCGCGATATCGCTGTAGTTGGCGGCCATGCACTTCCATCCGATCTGCCGCCAGGACGAGAAAGCGACGTCGAAATCCACGCTTTCCACGAAGGTGTCGGTCGACAGCAGGGTCGCCATGCCGGCCGTAGGCGCCACGGCCGCTGCGTCATCGCCGATCCCCAGAAGGACGCTCGGATCCGGATCGGGCAGCGCACTCCCGATCCGCCGGATCAATTCGAATTCGCTGGGAAGGCCTGCGCCTTCCTTCCGTTTCTCCACGGGTCGTCATTTCCTTCTCACGCGGCTGGCCCGAAACCCTGTGCCATCCGCCTATCCGCTTTTCTCGAACCGCCCCTCGATCCGCTCTCTCGAACGTGCGAAGGTCTCAATGCCGGCCGCCACGCCGCCTCCGAAGAGCAACCCCTCCAGGGCGCCCAGGGCGACCTGGGTGGTGCGGCCGAATTCGCCCTCTCCGAAGACCGTCGCGATGGTTTCGAGCCGTATCTGCGACCCATCGAAGGACTGCCGCAGGGTCTCCAGGCTGGCCGTGAACATGCTGCCGCCCAGCGAGGTAAGGACGATGCTGGCGATCATGCCTCCCAACGCGCCGAAGACGACGTTGAGCAGTCTTTGCCACTGTCCCGGCCTGCCGATCCGTCCGGCCAGGTAATACGTGGCGACCGGACCGAGGGCCACGCCCGTGCCGATGATGGCGCCTTCGAGACCGCCGGTCAGGCCGGCGGGATACCGCCCGAACAGGGTCTCCATGGTATCGGCGCTGTACAGCTTGAATGCGGCGCCTACCATGCCGCCGCCCAGCGCGCCACCCAATACGCCCAACCACCTGCCGTATTTCCCGGACATGCGCCGCAGCGCGACCATGCCGAATGATACGCCCGCGCCGCCGAACACGCCGCCGAACAGTCCCAGTCCCGCCAGGACGAATATGGGCGTGAGCGCTTCAGAAGGCAGGCCGGAACCGGCCGCCGCCAGGGCGGTTCCCAGGAGGAGTCCGCCCAGCAGGCCGGATACGGCGCCGCCGAACGTCCCTCCGACCCCCTGCTGCATGATGTCGATCCCGCCCTGTTGCAGGCGCATCAATATGAAACCGGCCATCACCATAACCCGGTACAGCCGGGAAAGCTTGAAAGACCGGTCCTGTTCCCGCAGAAACGCCAGGCTGACCGCGCGCTGCAGCCGGCTCACCGACTCGTTCCCCGTGGGACGGGTCAGAATCGATTCCACCGCCGAACCGAACCAGTCCGCCAGCTCGATGCTGGCCGCCCTGCGCACTTTCAGTTCGGGGTCCCGCAACGCGAGGTGCCTGAGCCGGTTGTTCAGCGCGGCGCAGCGCACGGGCCGGGAGGACTCCACCGCCCGTTGCCGGACTTCCCGCCGATCGTTGTACGTGGCATCCAGTATCACGTTCAGCGCGTCCGGCACCTTTTCGACCAGCCAGGCCGGCACGGGCCGGTCCCTGTTGAGCAGGCTGATGCATAGCAGGTACGCCTCATGGCCGGAGACGCCGATTTCGTCCAGGTAGGGAGAAAGCAGGTCCAGACTTTCACGGTCCATGATGAGTTGATAGGTCCGGTAATTCTCCACCGACCGTTCGAGCAGGCTTCGCGCCTGCTTCGCTTCGTAGACACTGTTGGTCAGCCAGCGGGACACCTCCGGTATCAGGCATTCGTGGGCGAGTTCGAGCCACCCTTCCCCTTCCTGGTTCCGCCGCCTGACGATACGGGCGTCGACCAGTTCATCGAGCAGCGCCCCGAGGGCATCGACGTCATACCGGTCGGCGGTCCGGATACGGGAAGCCAGTTCGGCCTCCCGCACGACGATGAGCCGTTCGTCCGCGGAGATGAGCGCCAGGAGCACCTGCTGCACAACGGACAGGTCGGCCGCCGAGAACCGGCGTAGCACCCTCGAGAGGTAGTCGGCCAGGATCTGCGAAGCCCCGCCCAGGCGGTCATAGGCCGATTCCGTGATCATGTTTTTCGTGTCGCGCTGATCGTACAGCGTGTCGCACACGATCTGCAGATGCGGCGGGTCGACGGCGTCCTGGTCGGAGAGGTCGTCCAGCAGGCGGTCGACGAGGTCGTCCTCGAACCGGCATCCCACCCGCCATGCCGGACCCGTGATGGCCCGCGCCGCCTGTTCGGGGCTCAATCGGGCGAGCCTGTACTCATGGTGGAAGATCTCAGGAACCGCCGGCTTGAGTTCGCTCATCTCCGCCAGCATGTCCTCCCGCGTAACGAAAACGAATTGCAGCGGCAGCGCGTCGTCCTCCATGATCGCGCCGATTTCATCGATGAACGCCTGCCGGTCACCGGCGTCGAGCAGCAGGAAGAACTCTTCGAACTGGTCCAGCATGACGACGATCCGTGAGGTCGAACCGGACCAGCGGCGACGAAGCAGGTCCCGAAAGGAAACCCCGTCCGGATCGACACCGCCCGCTCCGGCTCCCGCACCGACACCGCCCGCTTCGGCTCCTGCAACGACACCGCCCGCTCCGGCTCCCGGATCGAAATCGCCCTCTGCTGTTCCCGGATCGAGGTCGCCCTCCTCTGCTCCCGGGACGAGTCGTCTGACCATGCGCTGCATGTGCTGCAACGGATCGGTGAAACTCCGGACGATACATGTCCGGTGTCCCTGGTCCTGCAGCCGGGGGATGACGCCGGCCCTGAGAATCGAACTCTTTCCGACGCCGGAACGGCCGTAGAGGAGGAACGAGCGCCGGGCGATGATGCGGGAGCAGATGCTCTCGATCTCCTCCTCGCGGCCGAAGAACAGGCCCTGGTCGTTCTCGGTGTAGTAGTCGAGGAACTTGTACGGACGGGTCGACTTGCCCCTGCCGGCAGGCTGGGACGATTCGTCCGGAAGTTCCACCGCGTCGCCGATGAAGACGTATCCGTGCTTGGGCACCGTCTTGACGTACCGGGGGTTGGACGCGTCGTCGCCCAACTGTTTACGGATCGACTTGATACACTGGGTCAGCGCCGTATCGCTGACGATCACGTCCTCCCAGACTTCGTCGAAAATGCGGTTCTTCTCCACCAGTTGCCCCGTATTGGATACCAGCAGGACCAGCACGTCGAAATACCTCGAACTCAAGGGGAGCACGGTATCTTTCCGGCGGATCTGGCGGTTCTGGACGTCGAGCACGAAGTCGTCGAACCGGAAGCCTCTGGCGGCGGTCTGTTGCGTCATTCGGGGCTCAATGGACGGATTTCGATGAGAAAACCGATGGGTTCAGGTGAAAAAAAACGGGTTCAGGTGAATAAAAAGACGGATTCATACATTGCTCACAGAATACTCACGGGGACCTCATGCAATCCATATATGGAATGAATATAATCCCCTCAAGAGCATAAGTCTAATCTTCCACCTGGTTGCGAATCCGATTGTGAGATCGCACCGTTCATGTTTAATTAAACCCGAGAAAAGGGGGTAAGCGCATGTTATCCCATTTCTGTTCCATTCCCGAAGCAGTGGAGGAAGTCAGGGCAGGGCGGGTACTGATCGTCATCGATGACGAAAACCGCGAGAACGAGGGCGACTTCATGGTAGCCGCCGAAAGAGTCACGCCCGAGATCATCAACTTCATGTCGCGGCACGGACGGGGGTTGATCTGTCTGCCTACCACGAAACAGCGGCTGGAAGAGCTGGAAATCCCGATCATGGTCAACGGCAAGACGTCGATCGCCGACACGCCCTTCACGGTGTCCGTGGATGCCATAAACGGGGTGACTTCCGGCATTTCCGCCCATGACCGGGCAATCAGCGCTCAATTGTTCGTGAACCCGGATACGTCGCCGGACGACTTCGAGCGGCCGGGACATCTCTTCCCGCTACAGGCACGGGACGGCGGCGTGCTGGAAAGGGACGGCCACACCGAGGCCACGGTCGACCTGATGAGGCTGGCCGGCCTTTACCCGGCGGGCGTCCTGTGCGAAGTGCTGGACGAGGACGGTTCCATGGCCCGTCTTCCCAGGCTGGTCGAAATCGCCGACGAGCATCACCTGAAGATCGCGACCATTAAAGACCTCATCGAATACCGTCTCGAAGAGGAACTCGTACTGGAATTCGCCTGCAGTGGCGGCTAAGGCGACGGAAATCCTGCTGAACCAGGGCCGTCAGCGGGGGGACGCGAATCGCCGCGGACCGGGCAACGCGCCCGGTACACCGTGGCGGTCTCGCTGGCGACGGCCGTCCGCGGGTCAGCCCGACGACTGACAATACGGCACGTCTTCCCCGGGAGATCAAACCAGGCGGTACGCGAGACGGCCTTTCCGCGTCATATTCATGGCCCAGTTACCCGACTACCTGCCGGAAGCCGTGCTCCGGTTAGATAAACTCGCCCTCGACGCACTGCCCGGCGCCGGCGACGGCTCGCTGGCGTCGGCCACGCGTTACTGCGGCCAGCTCGCACGGCGGCATTACGAGAACTTCGTCGTCGTTACCCGGTTCCTGCCTGCCGCGCTCAGGCCGCACTTCCATCATGTCTACGCCTACTGCCGGTGGTCCGACGATCTCGCCGACGAGACCGGCGATACCGGCCTGTCCCTGGAACTGCTCGACTGGTGGGACGCCGAGCTGCAGGCCTGTTACGATGGCAGCGTCCGGCACCCGGTATTCATCGCCCTCCGGGAAACGATCGACCGTTTCGAGATTCCCATAACACCCTTTCGGGACCTGCTGACCGCCTTCCGTCAGGACCAGGTCGTTACGCGTTACAGAACCTACGCGGACGTGCTGGAATACTGCCGTTATTCGGCCAATCCGGTGGGCCGCCTCGTGCTATACCTGTGCGGCTACCGGGACAGTGAACGCCAGGCGCTGTCCGATGCGACGTGTACCGCGCTGCAGTTGGCCAACTTCTGGCAGGACGTCCGGGTGGACCTGGAAAAAGGCAGGATATACTTGCCCCTGGAGGATCTGGACCGGTACCATTACACCGAGACGGACCTCGAGGACGGGGTCGTCGACGAGCGCTTCAGGGAACTGATGGCGTACCAGGTGGAAAGGACGCGGGCGCTGTTCGACGAGGGACTCGGGTTGAGCGGGATGGTGGACGGGCGGGTCGGGCTGGATATCGAACTGTTCAACCGGTGCGGTTCCGCCCTCCTCGACCAGATCGAAAGACAACGTTACGACGTGTTGTCCCAAAGGCCTATCCTGTCGTCCGCCCGTAAGACCGGCCTGTTCCTGAAATACGCACTGAAACGGCTTTGGCGCCGGACCGGGCCGTGAACGTCCCAGGCGCCCGGGCCCGAAGAGCCGAGCCCATTGAACGTAGCAATGGACCACCACTGACATGAACCCAGTGAAACACCAGTCCGCCGATCCTGAATCGCTGAAGCATCCTGAATCGCTGAAGCATCCTGAATCGCTGAAGCATCCTGAATCGCTGAAGCGCTCATATGATTTCTGCCGCGAAATAGCGAAATCGAGGGCGAAGAACTTCTACTATTCCTTTATCGTCCTGCCGGCTGAACGAAGGCGGGCCATGTGCGCGGTTTACGCCTTCATGCGCTACTGCGACGACATCGTCGACGGGGAGGGCGGGGAGTTAGGAGAGA
>CAZZNP010000015.1:39898-41157 GCA_964655785.1 uncultured Gemmatimonadota bacterium | reverse complement strand
GGCAGCGGCGGACAAGGAAAGCCGGCTGGACGCCTGCCGCAAAGCCCTCGACTGCGCCTATGACGATACACCGGCCGACACCGCCTATGACGATACACCGGCCGATGGCGGCGGCCTGTTGCCGGCATTCAGGGATACGGTGCGCAGATACGACATCCCGAGGGAGTACTTCGACGCCATTATCGACGGCGCGGAAATGGACCTTACCGTGACGCGTTACGCCACCTTCGAAGACCTGTACCAGTACTGCTACCGCGTGGCATCCGCCGTCGGACTGGTGTGCATACACATCTTCGGGTTCCATGGCGCGGAAGCCAGGCGGTACGCCGAGTTCTGCGGCATCGCCTTTCAACTGACCAATATACTTCGCGACGTCCGGGAAGACGCGGAAATGGGCCGTATCTACCTTCCGCAGGAGGACCTCGACGCCTTCGGATATCCGGAGGAGCATGTTCGAAACAGACTTTTAAACGATACGTTCCGGCGACTGATGGAATTTCAGGTGGAACGCGCCAGGCGCTACTACGACGAAGCGCTGCCGCTCCTTCCGCTCGTGCAGTCCTCGAGCCGGACCTGCCTTGCGACCATGATCGGTATCTACCGGGGGTGTCTCGAAGAAATCCCCCGTCGCAAATACGACGTGTACAGCCAGCGCATCGGCCTGTCCCCGTGGAGGAAAATCTCCATCACGGCCCGGGCGCTGATCCGGAAGCGCGTATGAGCCAGGTAATCGTTATCGGAGGCGGGCTGGCCGGGCTGGCCGCCGCGGTCGCGCTGGCCGATGCCGGAATCCGGGTCGACCTGTACGAAAGACGTCCGATCCTGGGAGGCCGCGCCACCTCCTTCATACACCCGTCGAGCGGAGAGAGGGTGGACAACTGCCAGCACGTGCTCCTGGGCTGCTGCGTCAACCTTCTCGACTTCTACAAGCGCCTCGGCGTCGCGGACCATATCGACTTCCACGAGACCATTCCGTTCATCGACGAGTCCAACCGGGTTTCGGTCATCGGGCCGTCACGTCTGCCTCCGCCCCTTCACCTGCTTCCATCCTTCCTGCGGCTCAAAACGATGGGATTCCGGGACAAGCTGTCGATCGTCCGCACCGTGGCCGGCATGATTCGCCATGTGATGAGACCGCGGGGTAACGGCTATACGGAAGGGCTACACGCAGCCGGAGCGCCGAACGCCGCCGGTGCGCCGAACGCCGCCGGAGCGCATCACACCGAAGGAGTGCCCTCTGCAGCGGAAGCGTCCCACGC
>CAZZNP010000015.1:38299-39798 GCA_964655785.1 uncultured Gemmatimonadota bacterium | reverse complement strand
CCGCCGGAGCGCATCACACCGAAGGAGTGCCCTCTGCAGCGGAAGCGTCCCACGCAGCCGGAGCGCCGAACGCCGCCGGTGCGCATCACGCCGCCGGAGTACCTCACGCCGCGGAGCTGTCCCAGGATTCCATGGCTGCCTGGCTGCAGGCCCACGGCGCGACGAAGCGGGCCGTCGAGGCTTTCTGGAAACCCTTCCTGATCAGCGCGCTCAACGACGAACTGGACGACATCGATGCCGACTACGGAATCGACACGGCCGTCCGGGCCTTTTTGCTCAATCGCCGCGGGTACGAGGTGGGACTGCCCTCCGTCCCGCTGGGTGACCTGTACGCGCCCTGTATAGACTACATCGAGCGGCGGGGCGGCCGCGTCGTGTTCAACCGGGGCGTTTCCGGCATTTCCACCCAGGGAGACAGGGTGGCTTCCATCTCGCTGCAGGACGGTTCGACCGTCGAAGCCGGGTCGTACCTTTCCGCCCTGCCCTTCGACGTTCTGTGCAAGCTGCTGCCCCAAAGCCAGGGCACGAATCCCTACTTCGCGATGCTGGACGGGCTGTCGGTTTCTCCCATCACGGCCGTGCACGTCTGGTTCGACCGGCCCGTGACGGAACTGGACTATGCCGCGGTGATCGGTCGGAAGATACAGTGGATATTCAACCAGTCCGGTCGTCACGCCGGGGGCGTCTCCGGTCGTCACGCCGGAGTTGTCTCCGGTCATCACGGCGGGGGCGTCTCCGGTCGTCACGCCGGGGGTGCCCACACAAATGGCGCCGGCGCATATCTCGGCCTCGTGGTCAGCGCTTCCGATGAATGGATGAAAACGCCCCGGCAGGAAATCATCGATGAGGCCATGGAAGATCTCAGGGCCTTGCTCCCCGCCGTACGCCAGGCCGAACTGCTCAAGGCCATCGTCGTCAAGGAGGGCAGGGCGACGTTCGCACCCAGGCCCGGATGCGACGCGCTGCGCCCCGGACCGACCAGTCCCCTTTCCAATCTCTTCGTCGCCGGCGACTGGGCGCAGACGGGTTGGCCGGCGACCATGGAAAGCGCGGTCCGCAGCGGTTACCAGGCTGCCGAGGCCCTGCTGCGGACCCAGGGCGATCGGACGCGGATTCTCAGATCCGAATTGCCTGCCGATGGCCTGATGAAGTGGATGACCGGCCTTCACGGACCTTGAAATGGAAAGGCCCCACTTTCTACGGTATCGCGGCACGATCAGATTGCCGTATGCATCGTAGGCTGTCGCAACCTGTTGGTCGATCCACTCGCCTGATTCCACCCGGTCCCAGTCCTCATCGATCCATACCAAAGTGATGCCGGCCCGCCCGCGGCCCACCCGCGGCCCACCCGCGGAACGATGTATATATCAAATCAGTTTTATATATTGATTCTTATTTTGATCAATATTGACAATATATTTTTCCGCACTTTTTGATATACCGGCTGCTCACGCTCCCACGGCCGGAGCATCGGCCGCCTGCGCTCCCTCGACCGGAGC
>CAZZNP010000015.1:11506-38199 GCA_964655785.1 uncultured Gemmatimonadota bacterium | reverse complement strand
CTGCTCACGCTCCCACGGCCGGAGCATCGGCCGCCTGCGCTCCCTCGACCGGAGCATCGACCGCTCACGCTCCCACGGCCGGAGCATCGGCCGCCCGCTACGATACCTTGACCCCCTTTCGCTCTTCCGTTATATTTCAGATAATATTCATTCCAGTCCGCATCCGCTTCGCTTCGCTTCCCATATAGAAGGATTTGCCCGAAAGAAGGATAAATATGCCCGCCAACCTGCTTGCGTGCCGAACGGCAAGCTACGGAAAGTTCAGTGATTCCGCCTGGGCCCATCTGCCCACGACAGGCGTAAGCCACGTTGAGATAAACGCCCCCGCGCCGGACGAGGTGGATCAGGTCAAGGCCAGGCTGGAACGCCACGGGCTGAAGGCCAGCAGCCTGCAGTGTCCGGTGGAGATCGAACACGACGACGTGGACGACCGGCTGACTCCCCACCTGGAGGCCGCGGCGGCCCTGGGCGCCGGACTGCTCTTCGTGAGCGTGCACGCCGGGGAACTGGACAGACAGGTGGTGTACGAGCGGTTGCACCGCGCGGGGGTCAAAGCCGCCGAATACGAGATCACCATCGGCATGGAGACCCATCCCGACCTGATCACCAATGCGGCCGTCGCGCTGGAGACCATGCGCGGCGTCGACCACCCCAACGTCCGCGTGAACTACGACACGGCCAACATCCACTACTACAACCGGAACGTGGACCACGTGGACGAGATGGTGAAAGTCATCGACTATATCGGCAGCATGCATCTGAAGGATACGGACGGCGGGTACAAGACGTGGTGCTTCCCCACGTTCGGCGAGGGGATCGTCGATTTCAAGAAGGTCTTCGACCGGTTGAACGACCACGGGTTCTACGGGCCGTTCACCATGGAAATCGAAGGCGTGGAAGGGGAATCGCTGAACGAAGACGAGACCTGCCGGCGCGTGGCGGATTCGGTGGCGCATCTGCGGAGCGTCGGGTGTGACGTCTAGAGGGCGGGACGTCCATGCCTGAACGACAGCTTCGGATGGTGCGTCCCGACCTGGACGAACTTCCCGGGATCGAAGTACCGGACGGACATGAACTGAGGACATACCGGCCCGGCGACGAAGCGGCCTGGTGCGAGATCATGAACACGGGCATCGGTTCGGGCTGGACCGTGGAAAAGTGCCGCGAGGAGCTGACGGACCGGGAGCCATTTCTGCCGGACGGCTGCTTCTTCGTGACAAAGTCCGGGGAAGGCTTGGCCACAGCCTGCGCCTACGACAATCCGCCCGAGGGCGTCAACGCCGCGCAGGTACACATGGTCTGTGCGAAACCCGCCCACCGGGGGCGGGGGCTGGGGCGCCTGGTCACCCTGGCCGTGCTTCATTTCATGCGGGGACATGGCTACGCGGCCGCCTTTCTGGGTACGGACGATTTTCGCCTGGCGGCCGTCAGGACCTATCTCGGGCTGGGATTCGTTCCCGACTACATCGAGGACAGCCACCGAACGCGGTGGTCCGCCGTGTTCGCGAAAATCGGAGAACGGCCGGCCTGAAACTGGGGCGGTGATCGGCCGGCCCAGGCCCGCGGTGCTTAATCGGCCGTCCCGGGCCTGCGCGTACCGATCGCAACCGCCGCGTACCGATCGCAACTGATCGCAACCTTCAATCAATGGGGATGCTTCCTATGCAACGCGTATTTCGTCGCGCAACGAATCCCGCGGAGATGACGGCCTTTGTCGTCCTGGCCTTCCTGGCCGTCCTTGTCGTCGTGGGGCGGGCGGGCCAGGCCAACGCGCAGGACGCGGAAACCGTGGACGTGCCCCCCGTCGTCATCACCGGCTTCGGCATCCTGGGCGGATTCCCGACGGGCGAGTTCGGTGAAAACGTCAAGAACCCGGGTGTCGGCCTGTCCGGATACGTGGGTTACATGATCCCCAGGACGCCCGCCGTGATCGGCCTGGACCTGGGTTACCTGATCTACGGCCATGAACGGCGAACCGAGCAATTCAGCCTGACGATTCCCGATGTCCTCGTCGACGTGGTCACCGAGAACAATATCTTCTCGATGAACGCTTTTCTCCGTCTGCAGACCAGTACCGACCCCCTGCGTTTCTACCTTGAAGGCGTCATCGGCTTCAACTACCTGTTCACCAGCACGTCGATCGAGGAAAACGACCTGTTCAGCGGCGAGGACATCGCCAGTTCCACGAACCTCGATGATTTCGCCTTTACCACGGGCGTGGGCGCCGGGTTGCTGATCGAACTGTGGCGAGGCGGCGAAGACCGGTCGCCACAGAACCGTACCTTGCGGACCGTTTCCCTGGATTTTCGGATGCGCTATTATAACGGTTCCGAGGCCGATTACCTGAAGCGGGGCGACATCGTCCGCAAGGCGGGTTCGGCCGAACTCAACATCACCAAGTCGACCACCGATCTCATTACGGCCCATCTCGGGGTGGCGATAGACTTCTAACGAAGAGAGGCTTAGGATGATCCAGGACGATTTCAAAATCGAGAGCATACCAGAGGCGGATTGGCAGGTATCCCGCCGTTCATTCATGAAACGGCTGGCCGGCGGGATCGCCGCGGGTGGCGCCCTGGTCTACGGCTCCTCCGCAGCCGCCGCATTGCCGGACGCCGCATCTCCGGACGTCGCATCTCCGGACGACGCATCTCCGGACGACTCGTCGCCGTTCCAGGACCTGGAGACGGCGGTCTCGGGCGAAGATCCCGGCGACGAACGATACTGGCACGCGGTCCGGAGCCAGTTCCTCCTGCGGGACAACCTGGCGCTGATGAACGCCGCCAACCTCTGCCCATCGCCCTATCCGGTGATGGAATCGGTCTTCAAGTATACCCGCGACCTCGATTACGACGCGTCCTTCCAGAACCGGGCCAAGTACCGCGGGATCCGGGAAGAAACCCGCGAGAAGATGGCACGCCTCCTGGGCGCCCATCCCGATGAGATCGCCCTCGTGCGGAACACGAGCGAGGCCAACAACGCCATCAGCACCGGTTTTCA
Organism: uncultured Gemmatimonadota bacterium; assembly: GCA_964655785.1. Lineage (GTDB taxonomy): Bacteria > JAAXHH01 > JAAXHH01 > JAAXHH01 > JAAXHH01 > JAAXHH01. The sequence goes on along the minus strand of CAZZNP010000015.1, from coordinate 35,199 downwards.
CCTCGGGGCGGGCGACGAGGTCCTCCTCTCCGACCTGAACCATCCCTCGAACAACCAGGCCTGGCAGGTCAAGGCCCGGCGCTACGGCTTCAAGATCAACTACGTGTCGGTCCCGGTGGTGCCACAGAGCGAGGACGAAATCGTCGATGCCTTCGAAAGGGCGTACACGCCGGCGACGAAGGTCATGTCCTTCACCCACGTGTCCAACCGCACCGGTCTGACCATGCCGGCCAAGACGCTGTGCGCGGCGGCGCGGGCCCGCGGCGTTTTCTCCCTGGTGGACGGCGCCCAGAGCTTCGGCGCCCTGAAGATCAACCTCGCCGACATGGGATGCGACGCCTACTCGGGCAGTGCGCACAAGTGGTTCATGGGCCCGAAGGAGGTCGGTGTGCTCTACGTCCGCAAGGACAGCCAGGACGCCGTCTGGCCCAGCATCGTGAGCGCGGGATGGCGGGACGAAGTGGAGGAAAGCGCCCGCAAGTACGAGGTCCTCGGACAGCGGGACGACGCCGCCTTGACGGCCACGGGAAGGGGCGTCGATTTCCACAATAAGATCGGGGCCGGCCGCGTGGAGGCCCGCATGCGCCAGGTGGCAACGGCCATCAAGGAAGGCCTCTCCGGCTTGCCGGGCGTGGTGCTTTCCACGTCCATGGACCCCGCGCTTTCCGCCGGCGTCGTCATCTTCAAGCCGGGTGAGCTCGACCCGGGCAAGGTCTTCAGCAAGCTGTACACGACGTACCATATCGCCGGCGCGGGCATGGGACCCAACGTCCGGCTTTCCCCCCATATCTACAACACGCTCGACGAGGCGGACCGCGCCGTCGCCGCGGTCGCGGAGATACTGAGGGACGGGGCCTGAGGAGCCATACCGCCGGCGCATGTCCACCGCCTGACGGGACCATGTCAAAGCGAAACGCCGCGGTCATACTCTATGCCGCGCTGCTCTGCGCGAGCGCGCTCCAGGTACTCCAGTCGATCGTCGTCGCCCATTTCTTCGACCCGGAACACCTGGCCCCGTACCGGTACGGCATCCTGACCGCCGGATTCGCGTACCTGTTCGCCACCGGGCTGATCGAGAGCGTCTTCTACTTCGTATCGGGGAAATACGCCCCGGACGCGCGCAGGTACGCGGGAAACACCCTGGCCGGTTGCGCGGCGATCTTCCTGGCCCTCCTCCTGCTGTTCCATCTTCTCGTCAAGCCCTACCTGCTCGTCCACACGGAGCTGGGTCCCTATCTCCGGGAGGTGGGCGCCTATCTCCTGATCGCCCTGTTCCTCTTCGTAAACGTGGCCGCCCACAACGTCCTGGTGGGCACCGGTCACACGGCCGCCGCCAGCGGGCTCCGCGTGTTTCAGTACCTGCTGCGCATTTCGGCCATCGCCGCCGCGCTCTTCTCGGGCCTGATCCCGTCCATCTACGGACTCATCGTCCTGATCGTGTTCCTGGAGGCCTTCCAAACGCTCCTATACGGGCTCGTCCTGTTCGGCAGGAAGCTGCTGTCCTTCCGACTGCGTGGCATCGAGACCGGCGCCCAGTACCGCTACGCCCTGGGACTGGGCATCGCCGGGTTCATTCCCTTCATCAACGCCAGCCTGGACAAGATCATGATCAGCGCCTTCCTGGGCGCTTCCAGCTTCGCGGTCTACAGCGTGTCGGCCATCGAACTGCCCATCGCCGGCATCCTGATGAGCGTGTTCGGGTCGGTGCTCTTCTCCACCTACGTGGGATACGCCGAAAGCGGCGATCATCCGTCCATGGCGGCCCTGTGGCGCAAGTGCTCGACCTATGGCATGATCGCCATCGTCCCCGCGGGGATCTTCGTCTTTCTCTTCTCCGACGTGCTGTACCGGCTCATCCTCCCGGAAGCCTACTTCGAGGGGCACCGTGTCTTGGGTATCTACGCGCTGATCCTCCTGCTCCGCTTCAACAGCCCGGACGTGCTCGCCCGGGCCCTCAACAGGAACGCGGTCATCGTCCAGGCCGCGGCCGCCATGCTGCTCGTCAACGTCGCGGGAAACCTGGTCTTCATCCCGACCTTCGGCCTCTGGGGCGCGGCCCTGGCCACCCTGTGCGGCACCGCCGCCGGATGGATCTACTACCTGGCCCGGTACGCCCGGCTGCTGGATACGACCGCGGCCCGGCTCCTTCCCTGGAAACCCTACGTCCTCCTGGTTGCCATTTCGGCGGTCTCCTTCGGCGCGGCCAGGTGGACCTTCGGCCGGATCGAGATCAGCGCCGCCCTGGCCATCCTGGGCATGGCGGTTTACCTCTGGTACGCATTTTCCTTGTTGGATCAGCAGGAAAAGGAGTACGTTCAGGGCTGGATGAGAAGGATAAGAACATGATTTTTCGCAGGTTTTGTATTGAGATTCCGACTAGTATTACGTTGACAGTACGTTTGATTATTTGATTAATTGTTATAGTCGATTGTCGCAAAGGACCTTCATCGAGCTACCGTACAGATTCCCTTACCAATCCCTGGAGCCGAAACATGTCTACGAGCGACAACAAGAAAGCGCAGATTAAGGTTCACAGCACCGTATTCGGCGTGCAGCGCATAGATAAAAATGAATTCACCAAAAGCAAGAAGGCCATGGACACCGTCCGCAAATTCATGGAACGTGATCATAAGTTTCAAAAAAGAGCGCACAGAAAGTGAGTAGATGTCCTTCAGTATTTTCGCATTACCCCTCCTTGCTGGTTACCTGTTCCTAATCTGCTGTCACAACTATCGCTACGAAATCCTTAGAGCTTCTGGCTACCATGTTTTCTTAAAATCTGGCATCGCCGGACTGGCTCTGTTCGTATTGTCATATATTCAAGTCCGCCTGCTATCGGTTTACTCACTTGAATGCACATGGACGTTCTTTAATCTCAATCAACTTTCAGCAACTTGCTTTCTAAGTATGCTTACGGGTATTTGGAGTGCGGTCGTTTTCAATTTGTTCAGAGACAAGGGCACCTCAATACGCAAAAGCGCACATGAAAACGGAGCTTTTACAGAAATTCTGTTAAGAGATGCAATGCGTAACGTAGATCTGGTTTCTATCACGACCAAAAGCAGGAAGTGTTATGTTGGATTTGTTTTTGAGACCGGTCTGGAAAACAAAGGTGGTGAAGGGGACTTATCGAGTTCCTGTCAATGCTTGTAGAACCGTATTTTCGCGTGGCTATTCCTAAGACGGAAGTCGCTTCAGTCAGGTATTTCGATTACGATATTTATGACAAGTTCCACTCAGAGGAACTTCAGTAGTTAATCGAATCTGAAATCCCGTTCATGCCGTCACTCGGAACTTCATGCCCTGATTACCAAGGCGTCGATCTTGGCTTGCTTGCCTCCAGATTTTACGTGTCCGCCACATTTCTGAACAGTTACGATGGTTTCAAGTGTACAGAAATGAATCCACCCAAACCCCACCTTCCCCACGTAACCATCATCATACTCAACTGGAACCGGGAAGCGGACACGCTGGAGTGCCTGGATTCCGTCGCACGCCTGACCTACCCGTCTTATTCGGCCGTGGTCGTGGACAACGGATCGACCGATGGTTCGCCCGATGCCATCGAGCGCTGGAGCCGCGAGAACTTCCCGGTCACACTCATTCGCAACGACAAGAACCTTGGATTCGTCGGGGGCGGCAACCAGGGCATGCGCCACGCGCTTGCGGCCGGTACCGATTATGTCTTCCTCCTGAACAACGATACGGTCGTGGAACCGGACGTTCTGGATATCCTCGTTCACGCGGCGGAACGATCCGGCAATATCGGCATGGTGGGGCCCAAGATATACCAGTATGGAAAGGGCAACGTACTCGACTCGGCCGGTACGCGGACGATCCCCTGGCTGGCCCAGGCCTTCCTCGTCGGTCACGGGGAAGAGGACAGGGGCCAATACGATTCACCGGAGGAAATGCCGTACATCACGGGGACGGCGCTCCTCGTCAAACGCGCCGTGTTGGAGCAGATCGGACTGCTGGACGAAGACTACATCAATTACTTTGAAGATTACGACTGGGGAATGAGGACGCGGGACGCCGGTTTCAGGCTGCTGCTGAAGCCCGATGCGGTTATTCGACACAAGGGATCGGGGACCATTGGGTTGGGAAGCCCGCTTTACATGCGTCATATGGTACGCAGCAGGATTCTTTTCGCGAGAAAACATGTGTCGCTACCGCTGTTTCTATTTGCGTTCCTGCCTTACCTTTTTCTGTATCGTTACCTCCGTCCGCTGGCTATTTTGGTCATCCGACGCAGGTGGGACCACCTGGGCGCGCTCCATCGCGGGATCAGGGAAGGGTTCGCTGCCCGGATCACCTCGGGCACCTAAAGGGCATTCATGGCGAAGAAACAACCAAATACGCGACCCGATCGGCGCAGAACCGGCAGCGCGGACAGAGACCGCAGAGCGGACAGAGACGGAGGCCGCGGACGGGACCCAGGCCGCGGACGGGAACGCGCGGCACGGCGTCTGCATCCGGCCATCCAGGATGCCTTGTTCTGCCTGATCATCGCGGTGTTGGCCGTGTTCGTCTACCGCGGATATATCATTGACGGCCGGATGGACATCAGGCCCGATTTCATCGGCCAGGCCATTCCCTTCGACCGCTTCGCCCAGGACTTCGAAAGCCGGACCGGCGAAACGCCTCTCTGGTACCCGCACATCTTCGGGGGCATGCCCTTCCAGGCCAGCGGTACCTATCACCATCTGCAGTACAGCTTCGAAGCCCTGGTCAACGCAATCCTGCCGGACGGGCTCATCGGCGCGCTGCACGGCCGTTTCTTCTTCCACCTGCTCCTCGGCGCGGTTTCCATGTTCCTCCTGGCGCGGACCCTGTCGCTCTCCAGGCCCGCGTCCTTCGTCGCTGCGGCGGCCTTCGTGTTCTCCACACACCTGATGGCTACGGAACACGCGAACCGGTTCATCTGCTTCATGCATGTCCCCCTCGTCTTCCTGGCCGCCTACCGGGTCTTCGATCGCGGCGGGGTGTTCGACATGGTACTGCTCGGCGGCGCCTTCGGATCGCAGCTTTGTTCCTTTCATCCCCAGATCGCCTTCTACACGGCCATGTTGATCGGCCTGTATGCCGCATTCGCCGTGATCAACGGCCTGCGTGACAGGACGGCTGCCGGCGTCATACTGAAGCGATCCGGTCTTTTCGCGGGCGGTATCGTCCTGGCCCTTACCATCGCGGCGGTGCTGGTACTCCCCATGCAGGAATACGCACAGTATTCCGCCCGGGGCCTTTCCGTCGGCGGCAGCGGTGTCAACGTTCCCTTCGCCACGAGCTGGTCGTTCCCTCCTGTCGAAGTGCTGACCTTTATCATTCCATCCTTCGCCGGATTCGGCGGGCTCTTCTACTGGGGAGAAATGCCCTTCACGGATTTTCCGAACTACCTCGGCGTGGTCGTGTTCGTCCTGGCCGTATCGGGCGTATTGCTGCGCCCTTCGCGCATGACCTGGTTTCTCGTCCTGGCGGCCGCGCTGGCGCTCCTGGTCTCCTTCGGGCGGCACCTGCCTCCCGTATCCTACGTCATGCTCCACTTCGTCCCCTTCTTCGCCAAGTTCCGCGCGCCGGTCATGATCCTGGTGATCTTGCAGTTCGCGGTCGCCCTGCTGGCGGGATACGGGGTAAACGCGGTGATCGAACGGATCCGGGCGGCGCGGGCAGCCCGGGCGACCCGGGTAAACAGGCCGGACCGTGAGGGTGGAGCGGCCCGCACGGACACGACGGAACGGGCGGGCACGGCGGGACGGGCGGACACGACGAACCGGGCGGAACGGGCAGCCCGGGACAACCTGGGGCGCTACGCGAGAAGACTGTGCTACGTGGCCGCCGGAGTGCTCCTGCTCGCACTGGTCCTGACTACGTTCGAAGCCTCCTTTCATTCCTTCATGACGGGAGTTTATGAACGGGCCGACGCGTCACACGGGGGCCGCGGCGGCATCGTGAGCAACGTGGACTATCATGCCCGGCTCAACGCCATGCGTTTCGACCTGCTCATGGGCGACCTGTGGGTCATGGTACTGTTCCTCTGCGCGGCGGCGGCATTGATTTACGCTGCCCGCAAGACGCGGCCGGCACTGTTGGCCGCCGGCCTGTGCGCGCTGGTCACCGTCGACCTGCTGCTCGTGGCCTCGCGGGTCGTGAGCCCCGAAGACGATCCCGCGCAGATCGAAGCCTGGTACGCCGCCCGCGACAACGATATCGTCAAGGCCCTGGAAGAGGACCCCGGGCTCTATCGCATCCTGCCGCTTTCCGAATTCTCTTCAAATGAGTACGGATACTTCGGCATCTCCAGCATCGGCGGCTACCACGCCGCCAAGCTGGGCGTCTACCAGGAGCTCATGGACCAGGTGGGATTGAGTTCCTTTCCGGTGTTGAACATGTTGAATACCCGTTACCTCGTGTCCGAACAGCCTGTCACCGATGCAGCGCTCTCGCCCGTCGTCGAAAACGAAGAAGGGTACCTGTATCGAAACGACGCCGCGCTGCCGCGGGCCTTCCTGGTGGACAGTGTGCGCGTCGCGGCCGCGAAGGAAGCCGTCTTCGAAGCCTTGAAGGACCCGGGGTTCAATCCTGGCGAATTCGCCATCCTGGAGAAGAATCCCGGGGAACGACTCGGCCCGATAGGCGGCTCCTCGGTGGAAATCACCCGGCACACGCCCCATCGCATCGAGATGGCGGTAGAAGCCGCCGCGCCCTGTCTGCTGGTGCTCAGCGAGATCTATTATCCGGCCGGCTGGAGCGCCACGGTCGACGGCGATCCCGCCGAGATTTACAAGACCAACTACGTGCTGCGCTCCGTCATTGTACCGGAAGGCAATCATGAGGTAGTAATGACCTTCGCCCCGACGAGTTTCACCACGGGACTTCTCGTGAGCCGCATCGCCAGCACCATGGTCCTGGCCGGGCTGATTGCCGCAGGCGCGATGCGCATCAGAAAACGCCTGAAGACCACGGCCTGACCGAAGACAACCGATGACCACGGCCTGACCGAAGTCACATGAAGACCAAGGACTGACAGAAGTCACCTGAAGACCACAGCATGACCGAAGTCAACCGATGACCAAAGCCTGACACCGAAACCTTAAAACCATGAAATCTCTGATCATCGTCCCCACCTATAACGAACTGGAGAACATCCGGCGCCTGCTGCCCGAACTGATGGCGCTGGATCCGGATGTCCGCGTGCTCGTGGTGGATGACAATTCGCCGGATGGGACGGGGAAGCTGGCCGATGAACTGGCCGCGGAAAACGAGCGGATCAGCGTCCTGCACCGGCCCGGGAAACTCGGACTGGGATCGGCTTACGTGGCGGGTTTCAAGTACGCCATCCAGCAGAACGTGGACTGCGTCTTCGAAATGGACGCGGACTTCTCCCACGATCCCGCCATGATCCCCAGGTTTCTGGAGCAGATCGCGTCCTGCGACGTGGTGATCGGATCCCGGTACATCAGCGGCATCAACGTGGTGAACTGGCCCATGTCCCGGCTGCTGCTCAGCTATTTCGCCAACATCTACACCCGCGTGGTCACGGGCATGACGATCCGGGACACCACCGCGGGCTACAAGTGCTTCCGGCGCGAAGTGCTGGAGCATATCGAGCTGGATGAAGTCCGGTCCGACGGATACGCCTTCCAGATCGAGATGAATTTCAGGTGCTGGCGAAAGGGGTATCGTATCCGTGAAATCCCGATTATCTTCGTTGACCGTCGTTCGGGCACATCGAAACTCTCCCGGGGCGTGATCAACGAGGCGGTCTGGATCCCCTGGTGGCTACGCCTTCAGCGCCTGCTGCGCCGCATGTAGAAACGCTACGGAATGGAGATGGAGGGAACCGGTCATGTTGATAGACAAGCAACACCAGCACTTCAAGACCTTCGGGTTCGTGGTCCTTCGGCAGGTCTTCACGCCGGATGAACTGTCCGTGATCAACAGGGAGTTCGATCAGGGGCTTGAGTCTGCCTACCGCCACCTGCCCTTCGACGGTACCGTCCGGCACTGGGTCACGATGATGGGGAAATCCACACCCTTTTTCGTGAATCTGCTGGAGGACGACCGGCTCTGCGGCGTCGCCGAGCAGCTCTACGGCGAGGATGCGCTGGGGGTCGCGGCGGACGCCAACCGGTACGTCGGAAACACGGAATGGCATCCGGATACCCACAGCGTCCACCAGTACGGCATCAAGTTCGCCTTCTACCTCCAGCCCGTGGGACCGGAAACCGGGGCGCTGCGCGTCATTCCGGGTTCTCACCGCAACCCCTACCACGGCCAACTCAGAAAGGTGATGCCGGAACTGGGCCTGCCCGGCGCGGAAGTGCCGGCCCACGTCTGTTTATCCGAACCGGGAGACGTGGTGGGATTCGATCTGCGGCTATGGCACGCCAGTTTCGGAGGCTCCAGCGACCGCCGCATGTGCACCTGCGTGTATTACAACAATCCGAGGACGCCGGAAGAACTCGAAACCACCCGGGAGCAGGGAGCGAACAACGGCAAGGCGACCGCCAAGTACAACCGTCCCGGCGATCCCGTGGTCGATCCCTACTGGCTCGCCAATCCCGAAGGCAGCCCCAAACGCCAGCGATGGCTGGACAGGCTCCTGGAACTGGGCTTCTACCAGGACGCAACCGTGGACGACTCATGATAGGCAGCCGCCTCAGGGACCTGCTGGACACCGGCGAGCCCGCCTTCGGCATACAGCTCCGGTTCGGGTCTCCCGCCATCGCGGAACTGGCCGGACTGGCCGGTTTCGACTGGCTGCTGATCGACACGGAGCACGCGCCGCAGACGCCGGTGACCGTACAAGCGCAGATCCAGGCGGCGGGATGCACGCCGGCCGCGCCGGTCGTCCGCATCACCCGCACCGACCCGGACCTGATCAAGTTATACCTCGACATGGGCGCCAAGGGGATCGTCGTCCCCTTCGTGAACACCCCGGAGGAAGCGAAGGTGGGGGCCGACGCCTGCCGCTATCCCCCGCGTGGCACACGGGGCTGGGGACCGCACCGCGCCGCGGGCTACGGGCTGTTCGAAGAGGAATACACCGCCGGTATCGACGACGCCGTGGTCTATCTGCCGATCATCGAGTCGGCCGAAGCGGTCGAACGCATCGGCGACATCATGGCCGTGGAGGGGGTGGACGGTTGTATCGTGGGACCGGTGGACCTGTGCATATCCCTCGGAGTGCCCTTCCGTTTCGACCATCCGAAGTATCTCGACGCGCTCCGCCGCGTGCGGGAAGCGGGACAGCGCGCGGGAAAGCCCGTGGGCCATCCCCTGCTCGGTTCCATGGATGACGAGGAAAACATCCGCAGGCAGGTTGCAGAAGGCGTTCGCCTGCTGCTCGCCGGAGGCGACGAGCCGGCCTTGAAGGATGGTTTTCGGCGGACAGTCGAAGAGCTGGCTTTCCTGCGAAAGGACCGATAAGACCGTTCGGACTCCCGGTCCGGCCGCCGGCCGCACTGATCAGACAATCCGGACTCCCGGTCCGGGTCGCACTGATCAGATTTTCGATCCAAGATCCAAACTGTCAGTCGCGGTTAACGGCTGTCAATCCCGGTCCGGCCGCCGACCGCGGCAAGGATCAAGCTGAAGCATCCGGTTTTCGGGCGATCATGGCCTGGCTCACCGTGGACAGCCCCAGCATGATGGTCGCCAGATCGATCAGGCAGCTTACCGACTTGACAAGGAAGTTGTCGTAACTGATGATGCTGTACATGAGTCCCGTCGAGCGGGGTGCATGGGGATTCATGCCCAGTTTGATGCGGAGACTGGCGGGCCAATGGCTCGCTTCGACGATGGCGCCGTGGAACTCGATATCCAGGTCGCTTTCACTGACGCAGGCCGCGAGTGCCTTGCGCGAGAACATATGGAAGTGCCTGGGTGTACTCAGCGCCAGCCAGTATTTCCTGAAAACGTACCCGGAAAGTCCCTTCAAATCGGGTGTCTCCAGATACACGACGCCTCCCGGCGCAAGATGATCCGAAATCCATCGAATCACCTGTTTGGGATCGGCCAGGTGTTCGATGACCTGCTGGCAGATGATGGCGTCGAACCGTTCCCCGAACTGAACGTCCTCGATGGGTCCTTCCAGGAGGGTTACGCCGTGACCGGAGAGGTATGACCGGGCTTCGGGCTCGAACTTGAGGTCGTTGGCGTAGAGTTGGAGCGGAAAAGGCGCGAGTTTCGCAAGGTAGGTCAGGTTCCCGCCGAATCCCGCGCCGATATCGAGTACCCGGGAACCGGCCCGGAGATTCGCAATTACTTTTCTGTTCCAACCCCGGTCGAGTACGTTGAACTTCAGCCACCTGAAGGGAGCGAAGGCGGGGTACTCGACTTCCGTGACACGCAGCACGTAGTCTCGGGGATAGATGCGGTCAATGTCCTCCATCCTGACCCTCGGCGACAGATACACGTGTCCGCAATCAGCGCACGCGAGAAACCGGAACCTGTTGTCGCAGGTACGGTACTCGTAGTCGTATCCCTCGAAGACCGGCCGTGGTTTCGTCTCGTCGCTTCCGCACATGGCGCAGGCTACGCGCGTCAACTCGAGCTTGATACCGCTGTTAATGGGGTTCATGGGATGGTCGGCCGTGCAGCAGGAGCCCGGCAGCGGGTGGACTACTGCTGGCTCGCCTTTCGGCCGTGCAGCAGGAGCCCGGCAGCGGGTGGACTGGTGCCAACTCGCCTTTCGGCCGTGCAACTGGAGCCCGGCAGCGGGTGGACTACTGCCAGCTCGCCTTTCGGCCGTGCAGCAGGAGCCCGGCAGCGGGTGGACTACTGCTGGCTCGCCTTGATGCGGTTGAGCGCCCGGTTCAGCGAGGCCCTGGCCCGTTCGGCGTCGACGCCTTCCTCGGCCGAATCAAGGCGCCGGCGCGCCCGCTCCTCGGCTTTTTGCGCCCTTTCGACGTCGATGGCGCCTACCTCTTCGATGGTCTCGGCCAGGACGGTCACATTGGACCGCAGCACTTCGACGAATCCGCCGGACACGGTGTACCGGCTACGGCCGCTGTCGTTCCGGATGGTCAGGATGCCCGCCTGCAGCGAGGTGAGCAAGGGCACGTGTCCGATCAGCACTTCGAAGTATCCGTCGGTGCCCGGCGCCAGCACGCTGCGCGCCTCGCCTTCATAGGCCACGCTCGAAGGCGTTACGATGACTAAGGGGAATTCGCCCGCCATGATCTACTGGAGCTCCTTGGCTTTGTCGAAGGCTTCATCGATGGTGCCCACCATGTAGAAGGCCTGCTCGGGCAGTTCGTCGCATTCGCCGCCGACCAGCTTTTCAAACCCCTCTACCGTATCCTCGACCTTGACGTAACGTCCCTCCAGGCCCGTGAAAATCTCCGCGACGAACATGGGCTGGGTCATGAAGAGCTCGACCTTCCGCGCGCGGGAGACGACCAGCTTGTCGTCGTCCGACAGCTCGTCGATGCCCAGGATGGCGATGATGTCCTGGAGGTCCTTGTACCGCTGGAGTATCTGCTGAACGTCCCGGACCACGTTGTAGTGTTTCTCCCCGACGATCGCGGGATCGAGAATCCGGGAATTGGACTCGAGCGGATCCACGGCCGGGAAGATGGCCCTGGCGAAGAGATCGCGAGACAGCGCGGTGATGGCGTCGAGATGAGGGAAGGCGGTCACGATGGCTGGGTCCGTGTAATCGTCCGCAGGGACGTAAATGGCCTGTACCGAGGTGATGGCGCCTTGTTTCGTGGATGTGATGCGTTCCTGCAGATCGCCCATCTCCGTACTCAGCGTGGGCTGGTATCCCACGGCGGAGGGCATGCGTCCGAGCAGGGCCGACACCTCCGAACCCGCCTGGACGAAGCGGAAGATATTGTCGATGAAAAGCAGTACGTCCCGACCTTCCTCGTCGCGGAAATACTCGGCGAGCGCAACGCCGGACAGGCCGACGCGCAGGCGCACGCCCGGCGGCTCGTTCATCTGGCCGAACACCAGGGCGGTCTTGTCGAGCACCTTCGCCTCCTCCATCTCCAGCCAGAGGTCGTTGCCCTCGCGTGACCGTTCGCCCACCCCCGCGAAGACGGAGTATCCGCCGTGCTCCCGGGCGATGTTGTTGATCAGTTCCTTGATGAGCACCGTTTTGCCCGTGCCGGCGCCTCCGAGCAGTCCCGTCTTTCCGCCGCGGGTATAGGGCTCCATCAGGTCCATGACCTTTATCCCCGTCTCGAACATCTCCGCCGAGGTCGTCAGGTCTTCCTGGTCCGGCGCGCTGCGATGGATGGGGTAGTGGTGGTCCGAGTCCACCGGGCCCCGGTCGTCGATGGGACGGCCGAGGACGTTCATCATGCGGCCCAGCACATTTGGACCCACGGGCACTTCGATCGGACCGCCGGTATCGATGGCCTTCACACCCCGGACCAGTCCGTCCGTGGCATCCATGGCCACGCAGCGCACCTTGTTGTCGCCCAAGTGCTGCTGGACTTCGAGGATCAGCGCTTCGCTTCCCTCTACGGGTACCTCGAGGGCGTTGTAAATCTTCGGCAGCGCGCCCGATCCGAATTCGACGTCAACGACGGCGCCGATGATCTGCGCCACGGTACCTGTGTTCGTTCCTTCCATGGTTTCCTTCCCCGGTCATTGGGCGGCCGTCCAGCCTTACTTCAACGCCTCGGCGCCGCCTACGATGTCCATCAGCTCGGACGTAATGGTTTCCTGGCGGATCTTGTTGGCCGTCAGGGTCAATTCGTCGATCAGATCGTTCGCGTTCCGCGTTGCGTTATCCATGGCCATCATGCGGGCGGCTTCTTCCGCCGTGTTGGATTCGAGCAGCACGCGCCACAGTTGGAAACGGATATGCTGCGGCACCAGGTCGTTCAGCAGCACGGGCTGCGACGGCTCATACACGTATCCGGTAAACCCCGGATCGTCCTCCACCGCCATGGGCGGCACGGGAAGCAGCTGTTCGGTCACGAGGTCCTGCTGGCCGGCCGACTTGAACTCGTTGTAGAGCATATCCACCCGGTCGACCTTGCCGCTCGTGAACAGCCCGGTCACCTCGTCCGCGATATCACGCGCCTGGGCGTATTCCAGCACCTGGAACACGTTGATATGGCTGGAAAGGATATCCACGCGCTGACGGGAGAGCGTATCCGAACCCTTGCGCCCCACGCAGATCAACCCGGGTTTCGGCGAACCTTCCTGGACGCTTTCCAGGGCGTTGCGCACGACGTTCGAATTGAATCCTCCGCAGAACCCGCGGTCGGCCGTCACGACAATCAAGGCCGTAGTGTTCACGTCGCGGGGGGTCATGAGCGGATGCCGCTCATCGGCGGTCTGTGACGCCAGGTGTTTCATCATCTCGTCCAACTTCCGGGCGTAGGGACGAGCGGCAAACAGCCGGTTCTGCGCCCGGCGCAGACGGACACCGGCCACGGTCTGCATGGCCTTGGTGATTTTCTGGATGTCCTTTGTACTCGCGATCCGTCGCCGAATCTCACGAAGTGACGGCATGGTACCCTTTCTAAGCCTTGAACGTCTTGCTGAACGCTTCTACGGCGGACCGGATGCGCTGCTCAAGATCATCACTCAATTCCTTCGTTTCCCGTATCTCACGGCCCACGTCGGGATGATTCGTCGCCATGTGCTGGAGCAGGCCCCCCACGAAGGGCTGCACTTCGTCCACGGACAGGTCGTTCAACAGGCCGTTGACGCCCACGTACAGGGAAATGATCTGCTCCTCGACCGCCATGGGCTTGTACTGCGGCTGCTTGAGCAGTTCCACCAGACGTTCACCCAGATGCAGTTCACGCTGCGTAGTCTGGTCCAGACCCGACGTGCCGAACCGGGCGAAGGCCTCCAGCTCGCGGTATCGGGCCAGGGACGTTCTCAGGAGCCCGGCGACCTGGCGCGATTTCATGGCCTTGATCTGCGCTGCGCCGCCCACGCGGGAAACCGACAGGCCCACGTTGACCGCCGGCCGCTGGCCCGCGAAGAACAGGTTGGACTCCAGGTAGATCTGGCCGTCGGTAATGGATATCACGTTGGTCGGAATGTAGGTCGACACGTCGCCGAACTGGGTCTCGATGACGGGCAGCGCGGTCAGCGATCCGCCGCCGTACTCGTCGCTCATCTTGGCCGCGCGCTCCAGAAGCCGTGAATGCAGGTAGAACACGTCGCCCGGATAGGCTTCCCGTCCCGGCGGACGTCGGAGGTTCAACGACAGCTGCCGGTAGGCTACCGCGTGCTTGGTAAGATCGTCGTAGATGACCAGGGCGTGCTTTCCATTGTCACGATAGTATTCTCCCATGGTCGCTCCGCCGTAGGGCGCCAGGAACTGCATGGGCGCCGGGGCGCTGGCCGCGGCCGCGACCACGGTGGTGTACTCCATGGCACCGTGCTCTTCCAGGGTGGCGACGGTCTTGGCGACCGTGGAACCCTTCTGGCCGACGGCGACATAAATACATGCCACGTCCTCGCCCTTCTGGTTGAGGATCGCGTCAATGGCCACGGCGGTCTTTCCCGTCTGCCGGTCGCCAATGATGAGCTCGCGCTGGCCCCTTCCGATGGGGAACATGCTATCGATCACCTTCAGGCCGGTATACATGGGTTCGTTTACGGGCTGGCGTTGCACCACGCCGGGGGCCTTCGTCTCAATCGACCGCGCTTCCGCACCCATGATAGGGCCCTTGCCGTCGATCGGCCGTCCCAGGGAATCCACCACGCGGCCCTGCATGCCGTCGCCCACGGCGCATTCGGCGATGCGCCCCGTCCGCTTGACGGGATCGCCTTCCTTGATCAACTGATCGTCCCCGAAGAGGATACATCCGACATTGTCCTCTTCCAGGTTGAGTACCATGCCCACCACGCCATTGGGGAACTCGACGAGCTCATTCGCCATCACGTTGGAAAGGCCCTGCACGCGGGCGATGCCGTCCCCCACCTGAAGCGCGGTGCCCGTTTCGTAAATGTCGACTTCGCGCTTGAAGTCGAGCACCTGCTGCTTCAGAAGTTCGGAGACCTCGTCCGCACGAATAGTTATTTCATCAAACGCCATTATCTTCTCCATCAATGCCCGTTAACCAACGAGCGACTGTCGGACCCGCTGAAGTTGCGTGGCCAGGCTGCTGTCGAAGACCTGGTCGCCCACGCGAACCACGAAACCACCGATAAGGTCCGGATTCACGGCGGTTTTCATTCGTACGCTCTTGCCGGTATAACCTTCAAGGCCGGTTTTCAGATCGCCCTCCTGGTCGGACGACAGGGCTACCGCGCTCGTCACGTCCGCGTTCACCACGCCATCCCACTCGTCCAGGATCTCCCGGCAGGATTCCAGAATCTCCGGCAGGTAACGCGCCCTTCGCCTAGAGGCCAGCAAATAGAGGAAGTTGAGGGTGATGTCCTGGACTTTGCCTTCGAACAACTCGCCCAGGATGCGCTGCTTCACGTCGCCCGGTATGACTTTGTCCGTGATAAATTCCACGAAGGGCTCGGAATCCCGGCACAACTGCTCGAAAGCCGCGATCTCGCCGCGGACCGAATCCAGCGACTCATTTTCCACGGCGGCTTCAAGCCACGCTCCCGCGTACCGCTGTGCGATGTCTTTCGTACTGGCCATGGCTGCCCGCTACTCCTTCGCAGAGGGTATCTGCGCGATGAACTCGTCCACGACTTTCCGGTGCTCCGCCGCGTCCAGCGTGCTGTTCAGGACCCTGCCGGCGATCTCCACCGCCAGGTCGCCCACCTGCGCCCGCAATTCGGTCACGGCGTGATCCTTCTCGCGCCGGATCGTGTTGCGCGCTTTCTCCAGCTCGCGGTCCGCGTCCCGCTGGGTCTCCTCGAGGATCCGGCCGCGCTCCGCGTTGGCCTCGTCCACCGCGGCCTGCATCTTCTCGCGGGCCTCGGCCTCGATTTCCTCCAGCCGCCGCCGGGCGTCCGCGTGGAGACGGTCCAGTTCCGCCCGGTCCGCTTCCAGTCCCTCCATGCGATCGCGGATATCCCGTTTCCTGTCCTCGATGGCCTGGGCGATCATGCCGAAGACGTACTTCTTCAGGACGAAGAACAGGACGGCGAACCCGATCATCTGGATGATCAGGGTGCTCAGGTCAATGCCAAGATCGTGCAGTATATCTAACACGCGCTATGCTCCTTCGAACGCCGGCGACACGTTCCATAGGGGTGTGCGCCGCAAGCCGCTTGTCTTCTACTGGGCGAGGCGGGTCAGTTCCATGACCTGCTCGAAGGAAGGCAACTGTCCCTGGAGCATGAAGAACACCAGCAGGCCGTAGATCGCCAGCGACTCCATGAACGCCAGGCCGATAATCAACACCAGCTGTATGCGGCCGGCGGATTCGGGTTGACGTGAAATGCCCTGGCAGGCAAGGCCGGTAGCGATACCCTGGCCTACACCGGAACCGATTGCCGCAATGGAAACGGCAAGGGCTACGCCAAGTCCTAAACCCATGTAGTACAGCATGAAAATGGCTCCTTTCGGAATGGAAATTGAATTACAACTGCATCAAAACGTCGATTTTACCCACTTGACTCGTTACTCCTCTTTCCTACACGCAGACTTTCTTATCCGCAGGCTTTCTTATCCGCAGGCTTTCTTATCCGCCGGCCTGTTTACCCACCTGCCTGTTTATCCGCCGGCCTGTTTACCCGCCGGCCTGTTTACCCGCCGGCTTTCGTGCCGGACGGCTTTCGTGCCGGACGGCGCATCAATGGTCTTCTTCCCCATGGTCGTGATCCAGGAACTGGGCCACGTACACGGCACTGAGCACCGAGAAGATCATCGCCTGGACCGTCCCTGAAAACACGCCGAACATCAGCATCGGAACCTGCATCGGCACGAAGGGCACCTCGAGGGCGCCGATAAGGAACACCGGCGACAGACCCAGCAGCACCAGCACGATCATCTCTTCTCCAAACACGTTTCCGAAGAGGCGGATCGACAGGGAGATGACCTTGGCGAACTCGCCGACGATATGAAGCGGGCACATGAGCACGCCCATCCACTTGGGCTCTCCCCAGAAATGCAGGAGATAGGCCTTGATCCCGATCTCGCGCAGGCCGATGAGATGGGCCGCGACGATGGAGATGAGCGCGAATCCGAGCGTGGTGTTCAGATCGGCGGTAGGCGACTGCATGCCGGGTATGACGCCCAGCATGTTCATGAACCAGATGTAGATGAAAAAAGAGGCGAAAAAAGGTATATACTTCCTGCCGCGCTCTCCGACGATGTTGAGGAAGAAATCCGTCAACCCCTCGACCGCCATTTCAAAAAGCGCCTGGATTGAGCCTTCGGGAATACGCTTAAACGTTCGTACCGCGATGGTTACGAGAACGAGGATTATTGCGAAGACGAGCAGGGTGTTCAGCAGGAGATCCGGCTGCCTGACGGGTTTGGGGATCCACTCGCCCAGCGGCCCCAGCAATAGAAATAACCCATGTAAAATCGAGTAGTGCGCTTCACCGCTTCCTCCCTCAGACGCCATCTCCAGAGAGAGGACACTCGACCACGGAGTAGTCAAAGGATTACCTCCTTGCCGATTAATTTACTTCGACTTGTCCAGTACGGCGGTCCAGTCGGCCCGCCCGTTCCCCGATCCCTGCCTCGTGACCAGGATCAGTCCGCACAGGGAAAGCGTGAAGGGGACCAGGGATACGCCCATCAGCAACCCGACCGGATGGAACCACCCACCCGAAGTCACCAGGTACAACACCAGTCCCAGCAGCGGCAGCTTGGCCATCAGCAGCAGGAACAGCCGGTTGCGGTTCCGCTTGATGCGCGCGCCGGGCGTCACGTAACGGCGGACCAGCCAGGCCGTGACATAGAGCATCGACAGCCCGATCATCGATCCGACAAAGAAATTGACAGCGAGCAGGTCCGCGCCAGCCACCCGCGCGGCGATTGCGCCGACCACGGTCAACACGGCGCTGGTCCGGTAGACGCGCGGCAGGAACCGCTTCAGGGGTTCGCCGTCATGCTCAGTGCTTTGCGCCATCTCTCTCCCGCTCCGCCGCTTCTATCTTTCTGTTCAGGCGTCTCAGCGTCCTCGCCATTTCCAAGAACCCGGCCACGACGCCGAGCATGGCGCCGACGACGCCGCCCCAGGGGTCCCACTCAGGCCAGGCCAGTTCGACCTGGTGACCCAGAAAATAACCTATCGCCGTGGCGAAAACCAGGGTCAGGCCGATTACGGCAAGCTCCCCGGCTTCCCTCATGTACTGCCATCTGCCACGCGTATTTTGTGCCATAGACCATCAGTTAACGCTCGATCAATATTGAGCCCCGCCCGTACGGTCGTCGCCGCTCACGCCGTCGTCGCCGCCGCTCACGCCGTCGTCGTCGCTGCTCACGCCGTCGTCGCCGTATTCTTCCGACATGGACGAATTCCCGTGGAAGACGGCCCCTTCCTCGATGACGAGGGACTTGGTCTTCAGGTCGCCGACCAGGGTGGATTTGCTGCCCAGGAGAACCTGTTGCGATACGATGAGCCGGCTCTCCACGTAGCCATGGACGACCGCGGTCTTGGATTCAACGGTCGATCCCACGATCCGGCCGGACTTCCCGACCTCGACGCCCTCGGTGGCCTTTACGTCGCCGTTTACGGTGCCGTCTACCCGGACATTGCCCTCTACGTCTATCGAACCGTTCACTTCAGCTCCCTTGGCAATGATCGTCATACCGCGCTCCTGAGATCGTCCCGCACGTGATGATCCGAACATTTCAGCGCCGCGATCGCTGGCTCAACAGCAGATCGTCCCAGTGAATGACCTCGGGCAGGTAACCGCGGGGATCGACGGGGACATTATTTTTCAAGACCTCGTAATGCAGATGCGGCGCCGTACTGCGGCCCGTATTCCCTACCAGGGCGATGATCTGGCCGCGGCGGACCTTCTGGCCGCGGTCGACCCGCAACAGGACGTTGTGACCGTAACGTGTAGACAAATCGTATCCGTGATCGATCTCGACCAGCCAGCCCAGATGCTGATCCCAGTCCGCGAACGTCACGGTCCCATCGGCCGTGGACATGACCGGCGCGCTTTCCCGGGCGGCGACGTCCAGGCCGAAATGCGCTCCGGCGATGGGATCGTCCCCTTGATGGAACTCACGCGTAACCCAGCCGGCGACGGGCCATATGGACGGCACGAACCGCAGATGCGCCGCGCTTTCCCGTGCAGCGCCGTTCATCCTTGCCGGGAGTCCGTCATCCGTCAGAAAAGGCAACCCGTCCCGGTTGGCGGACAGAAGGCTGTACCCTTCGTCCACGCCTGTCGGAAACTCGGATTCGAACCGCTCGACGCCCGCCAGCCTTCGTATCGACCTGATGGTCTCCTTCAGTTCATCGAACTCGCGGGACAGTTCCATGGACTTTTCCTCTACCGACCTCATCTGCGCTTTCCAGGACTGGCCGAAAGTAATGTCGGCGATGCCCGCGGGGAGGACCAGGACGACGACCGGCACGAGCAATCCCAGCGCCGCCACCGAAACGAGCGCGACGAACAGGAATCCCGGCAAGCGGATTTCATGCGCCCGGCCCGATCGGTCGGAGACGAAAACCACTGACATCCAGTGCATTCTGGCCATGGCCGACACCGCCTCGGATATGTCCGTCCTTCCCTGTTTCGCCACGCCTCGTGACGGAACCGGCACAACGGCATAAATATAGGCGGCCGGCCCGAAAAGTCAAAGGATATCGGTAAAATAACGGAGCGGAACTTGCGAGGGGCGTAAACGGGGTCCGGGGAGACTTACAGACGGACTTTCAGCAGCTCGAGGATGCGGTTCAGGTCATCCGTGGAATAGAACTCTATTTCGATCTTCCCCTTATGCTGCCTGCGGTTGATGTTCACCTTCGTGCCGAGTATGCGCTGCATGATGGACTCGGCGGCCGCGAGGTCGTGCGGCTTGCGCGCCGGGGCGCTTTCCCGCTTCTCCTCGAAGCGTTTCTTCACCAGCTCTTCCACTTTGCGCACCGACAGGCCCTTCTTTACGACCTGCTTGCACAAATCGGCCTGGTCCGCGCGGTTCTCGAGTCCCAGCAACGCCCGCGCGTGGCCCATGGTGATCTCATCGGACAGGAGGCACTTCTGGACTTCCGCCGGCAGCTTCAACAACCTGAGCGTGTTGGCCACCGTCGTCCTGTTCTTTCCCACGCGGGTGGCGACCTCTTTCTGCGTGAGGTGGCACTCTTCCTGCAGCCGAAGGTATGCCCGGGCTTCGTGGATCGGGTTCAGGTCGTCCCGCTGGATGTTCTCGATCAGCGACAGCTCCATCATTTCTTCGGGGGATGAAACCGCCATGACGATGGCCGGTATGGTCTTGTAGCCCGTTTGGCGGGCGGCCCGGAGCCTGCGCTCCCCTGCGATGAGTTCGTAGTCCTCCTTCCCGTCCTTCCGCCTGACGGTAACCGGCTGGATCACGCCTTTTTCGAGGATGGACCGGGCCAGTTCATCGAGCCGGGCCTGGTCAAAGGACTGCCGCGGTTGGTAGGGATTGGCCGAAATCTGGTCTATCGGCACCTGGAGCACGCTCTGCCGGCCTTCCTGATCGTCCGGAAGATCAGGAATCAGCGCTTCCAGCCCCCGTCCCAGCGCTTTCCTGGCTGCCATTGGCAATAACCTCTCTGGCTAGATTCATATAGCTTTCCGCGCCCGACGAGAGAATATCGTAGAGAATGATCGGACTGCCGAAGCTCGGCGCCTCGCTCAGCCGGACGTTTCTCGGGATCGTAGTCTGGTAGACTTTGTCCGCGAAATACTGTTTGGCTTCCACCTCGATCTGTCGCGAGAGATTGAGTCGCTTGTCGTACATCGTCAAGAGGATGCCTTCGATCTTCAGGTTGCGGTTCAGGTGCTTCTGGATCTTACGGATCGAATTGAGCAACTGACCGAGTCCCTCGAGGGCGTAATACTCGCACTGAATGGGAATCAACACCGAGTCGGCCGCTGTAAGGGCGTTCAGCGTGAGGAGACTCAGGGAGGGCGGGCAGTCGATCAGGATGTAATCGTACTCGTCGCGAATGGGCTTGATCGCCTCTTCCAGTTTCCGCTCCCGGGCGATGGCCGACACGAGTTCGATTTCGGCGCCGACCAGCCGCCGATGGGCCGGAATGGCGTGGAGCGCGGGGATCTCCGTCTGCTGAACGGATTCCTCGATGTTGCGTTCGTCCAGCAGGACTTCGTAAATCGTCACGTCCAGCGTCCGGTCCTGAAGCCCGAGTCCGGAAGTGGCGTTCGACTGCGGGTCCAAGTCGACCAGCAGCGTCTTCTTCTCCTCGACGCCCAGGCAGGCGGACAGGTTGACGGAGGTCGTCGTCTTGCCTACCCCGCCCTTCTGATTCGCGATCGATATGACCTTGCCCATTTAAAAAAAATCCTTTAAAACAAACAGGCCGCGACCCTCATGGCAGGCAGTCCTCATGGCCCGCGACCTGGCCAACCACGCGCCTGGAACGCAACTCACCCGCCTTCAACGGAACGGATCAACACCACGGCATGGGCCGCGATCCCTTCTTCCCTTCCGGTGAACCCGAGCCTTTCTGAAGTTGTAGCCTTGATCGACACGCGATCGTCGGGCAATCCGAGGGCCTCGCCGACCCTGCTGCGCATCTGCGAAACGAAGGGCGCCAGCTTCGGTCGCTCAGCGACGACGGTGGCGTCCACATTCGATACAGTATAACCCGATTCAGCCAGTGCGTCAACAATCCGTTGGAGCAGGACGAGGCTCGAAATACCCCGGTAACGGGCGTCGTTATCGGGGAAATGGGTCCCTATATCGCCCAGCGCAGCGGCGCCCAGGAGGGCGTCGCCGATGGCGTGCGAAAGTACATCCGCGTCCGAGTGCCCCAGCAGTCCGCGCGGATGGGGAATGGTCACGCCACCCAGGACGCAGGGCCTGCCGTCCGCGAAGGCGTGGACGTCGTAGCCGGTTCCAACGCGTATGTCATTCATGGCAAGCACCTTTAAGTACGCCGATTGCGCAGACTAACTCGCTCACGTCACCCACGCCGATTGCGCAGACTAACTCGCTCACGTCACCCACGCCGATTGCGCAGACTAACTCGCTCACGTCACCCACGCCGATTGCGCCGCTTTCGCCGTTCACACCGCTTACTTCGCTCACACCGTTTACTTCGCTCACACCGCCATTGGGCTCAAGTCCGGTCAGATCCGTCCCTGACGCCGCAGAATGCGCTCCGCGATCTCCAGGTCTTCGGCCGTGGTCACCTTGATGTTGTCGGGGCTGCCCTCCACGGCCCGCACCACGTATCCGGCCCGTTCCACCAGTTCGGCGTCGTCGGTCCCCACATACCCCTGCTCCCGCGCCAGATCGTGGGCTGTCCGGAGGATCCGGTACGCGAAGGTCTGGGGCGTCTGCACCCGCCAGAGCGACGACCGGTCCGTCGTAGCCTCCACCACGCCGTCGCGGATGATCTTCATCGTATCCGTGGACGGGGTCGCCGAGATCACGGCGCCGTGCCGGGCGCCCGCGCGGACGGACGCATCAAGGGCGCCTTGTTCTACACAGGGCCGCGCCGCGTCATGAATCAGCACGGAACCGGTGTCTTCGTCAAGCGCCATCAGTCCGCGGTATACCGACTCCTGGCGCGTGCTTCCGCCGGCGACCACTTTCACGAGCTTCGGGCAGGCATCGGAACCGGCGCCGTCCGGACCGGCCAGGTGCTCCCTGCAGGACGCGACCCGGGACGGCTCCACCACCACCACGTATCCATCCACGGCCGTACACGCCTCTAAAACCGAAAGGGTGTGGGCCAGGATCGACCTGCCGCCGATCATGATGTACGGCTTCTCCTTTTCCAATCCCATGCGCAGACCGAGTCCGGCCGCAGGGATGATGCCCATCACGGATGTCACGGCGGATGTCATGGCTCCGTTCTCCTCACACGATCAGCATGGCGTCGCCATAGCTGTAGAACCGGTATTTCTCCCGGACCGCTTCCTCGTAGGCGGAAAGTATCAACTCCCTTCCGGCGAAGGCGCTCACCAGCAGCAGGAGTGTCGATTCAGGAAGATGGAAGTTGGTGAGCAGCCCGTCGACCAGCCTGAACTCATAGGGAGGATAGATGAAACACCGGGTGAGGCCTTCGTACCGCCGCGGCTTGAGTACGGCTTCGGCCTCCCCGGAGTCTCCATCGGCGTCACCGGCCGCTCCGGTGCCGCCATCGGCTTCGTCCTCCCCGGCCGCGATCGTCTCCAGGGTGCGCACGGACGTGGTTCCCACCGCGACCACGCGCCCTTCGCCCCGTCTGCTCAGGATCGCTTCCGCTACATGCGCCTCCATGCAGTAGTATTCCTCGGCCATTTCGTGGTCCTCCACGGCGTCGGATCGGATTGGCTGAAACGTCCCCGGTCCGACGTGGAGCAGGATCGGCACCACGGCCGTGCCCCTTGACTGGATGCGGTCGAGCAGGGGTGCCGTGAAATGCAGTCCGGCCGTGGGCGCGGCCACGGCGCCGTATTCCTCGGCGAAGACGGTCTGGTAACGGTCCCTGTCGGAGGCGTCCGGATCGCGGCGAATGTAGGGAGGCAGCGGCGTGCGGCCCACCTCCTCGATGACCCGGGAAACGTCCACGTCCCCGGCGAAACGGACCTGGCGTATATCCGGACCGGGATCGTCCTCCACGATGGCGGTCAAAGCGCCGCCTTCCAGATCCAGGCGTGTCCCTTTTGCGAGCCGGGCGCCGGGTTTCAACAGGGCTTCC
>CAZZNP010000015.1:5948-11406 GCA_964655785.1 uncultured Gemmatimonadota bacterium | reverse complement strand
GGCTTCCAGGGTGGACCCCGATTCGCCGACCCGGCGGACCAGCACGACTTCTACCCTGCCGCCGGTTTCCGGCCGCGTTCCCAGCAGCCTGGCCGGCATCACCCGCGTCCGGTTGACCACCAGCGTGTCGGCCGGGGCCAGGTAGTCCGCGATGTCCCGGAACGTCCGGTGCTCGATTGCTCCGTCGCGCCGGTGCACCACCATCAGCCGGGACGCGTCGCGGGGTTCGGCGGGGTACTGGGCGATCAGGCTTTCCGGCAGGTTAAAGTCGTATTCGGCTAGATTCACGGATGATCGCAAGGTCTGCCGCGCGGAACGCGGCGGCCGAGGGCCCGCTTGAGCACGCCGGTCGAAAGATGAACCGGAGCGCGCCGGCTACATGTCGTTCGTAACTCGTCCGGGCACGTTCCGGGCGGCCGTCACTCGAACAGTCCGGCCTGCGGCTTCTTGTTCGCGGTGAAACCCAGGTGATCGTACGCCAGTTCGGTGGCCACCCTGCCCCGGGGCGTGCGCTTGATCAGGCCCTGGACGATTAGGTAGGGCTCGTAGACCTCTTCGAGCGTTCCGCTCTCCTCGCCCACGGCCACGGCCAGCGTGCTCAAGCCCACGGGGCCGCCCGCGTACTTCTCGATGATGGTCGTGAGGATCAGCCGGTTCATGTCGTCCAGGCCCATGTGGTCCACGCCCAGCATTTCGAAGGCGGCCTTCGCGGTCTCCCCGGTAATGCGGCCGTCGCTCTTGACCTGGGCGTAATCCCGCACCCGCTTCAGGTACCGGTTGGCGATTCGGGGCGTTCCCCGGGACCGCCGGGCGATCTCCATCGCCCCGCCGTCATCGGCCTTCACGCCAATGATCTCGGCCGCCCGGATAACGATCAGGTAGAGTTCGTCCGGCGTGTAGAAATCGAGGCGGATGGGAATGCCGAACCGCGCCAGGAGCGGCGCCGTCAACAGGCCTGTGCGCGTCGTCGCCCCGACCAGGGTAAACTGGTCAAGGGTAAGGGTGAGCGAACGGGCGCTGGGTCCCCGGTCCACCAGGATGTCGATCTTGAAATCCTCCATGGCGGCGTACATGTGTTCCTCCACGACGTGGTTCAGTCGGTGGATCTCGTCGATGAAGAACACGTCTCCCGGCTGCAGGTTGGTCAGCAGTCCCGCCAGGTCGGCCGGTTTGTCCAGCACCGGGCCCGCGGTCTGGCGGATCTCCACGCCCATTTCGTTTGCGAGAATGGTGGCCAGCGTGGTCTTGCCCAGTCCGGGGGGACCGTGGAGCAGGACGTGGTCGATGTGGTTCTCGCCGCGGGTCTTCGCGGCCTCGATGTACAGCTGCAGCTCCGCCTTGGCCTTTTCCTGGCCGGGGAACTCATCGAACCGGCCCGGCCTCAGCACGCGGTCGAACTCGGTATCCTCGTCGAACCGGTCGGGGTCGGTCAACGGGTAGTCCCGTTCGTCCATCTACTGCCCTCCCTGGTTCCGCAGGACCATTCGAATGATCTCCGCCGCCTCGGGGGTTTCCGCGCTTTCGGACATCACCCGGACGACCTGCCGGCGCGCTTCCGGGTGATCGAAGCCCAGGGCCACCAGGCCCATGATCGCATCATCCGCTTCGGGCGTTTCGCCCGAGGGCGCCACGGGAAGGGTCTCGGCTGTGCCTGTATCCATGGAGGCCAGCTTGTCGCGCAGTTCCATGATCAACCGCTGCGCGGTCTTCCGGCCGATCTTGGGCAGCGAAACCAGCTTGCCGATGTCTTCGTCGATGATCGCCGCGGTGAACTCGGCGACCGTCGCCCCCGAAAGGATGTTCAAAGCCACGCCGGGACCGATACCGGGCAGGGTGATCAGCACTTCGAAGAGACGCTTCTCGTCCACGGTCGCGAACCCGTAGAGCTGCATGCCGTCTTCCCGCGCATGAAGCACCGTTTCCACGCGCACCCGGGAACGGGGCGGACCCAGGGCCTGGTACGTGGAAAGGGGAACGTCCACGTACAGGCCGATCCCGCCGACGGACACCGTGATGCCCTCGGGTTGCTTGTCGACCAGTTCACCTTCGACGAATGCGATCAACCGCCTGGATCCTTCCGTTTATCCGATGGTTGTGGCACAGCGCCACCGCCACGGCGTCCGACGCGTCTTCCGACATGGGTTCCCGGCCGGGGTCCCGGTCGAGATTCAGTATGGCGCGCACCATGCCCTGGACCTGCTGTTTCGACGCGCCCCCGGCGCCGACGATGGCCATCTTCACCTCGCGCGGCGCGTATTCCCAGACCTGCAGACCCCGGTTCGCCGCGGCCAGGAGCGCGACCCCACGGGCGTGGCCCAGTACGAGGGCCGCCCTCGGAAACCGTCCTCCGAAGGCGGTCTCGATGGCCAGCATTTCAGGGCGGTGCTGGTCGATGACCCCGCACAGGCCGTCGTAGATGACCTTCAGCCGGTCCGAGAGGGCCTTTCGCGACCCGGTACGCACCACGCCGAAGTCCAGGAGTCTGCAATCTCTGCCCCGGGCTTCGATTACGCCGTAACCCGTAATCACGCTGCCCGGGTCTATTCCGAGGATGATCATGGATACCCGCTACCCGTTCATCTCCTCCAGCACCCGGTCGTCCACGTCGAAATTGGCGTAGACATGCTGGACGTCGTCGTGGTCCTCGAGGACCTCCATCAGCCGGAGAAGCTGTTCCGCGTCCTTGCCCGCGACCGCCACGGTCGACTGCGGGATGCGGCCGATCCCCGCCCGCAGGGGGGCGAACCCGTTTTCCTCGAGGTGGACCCGCACCGATTCGAAGTCGGAAACGGAGGTCAGCACGTCCAGGGTATCTCCTTCGTCCAGGATGTCTTCCGCGCCGGCGTCGAGGGCGGCCATCATGACCTCGTCCGCGTCGGCCCCGTGCTTGTCCAGGACGATCGTGCCTTTCTGGTCGAACATCCAGGCCACGCAGCCCGCCTCCCCCATGTTGCCGCCGTTCTTCGTGAAGGCATGGCGCATCTCGGAGGTCGTGCGGTTCTTGTTGTCCGTCACCGCCTCCACCAGCAGCGCCACGCCGGCCGGACCGTACCCCTCGTAGACCAGCTCCTCGTAATGGACGCCGTCCAGCTCGCCCGTGCCCCGCGCAATGGCTCGGTCGATATTGGCCTGCGGCACGTTTTCCGCCTTGGCGGCGAGTACAGCCGTCCTGAGCCGGGGGTTGACGCTTGCCGAACCGCCACCCTGCCGGGCGGCGATGGTGATCTCCTTGATGATCCGTGTGAAGATCTTACCTCGGGCGGCGTCTTTCTGCTCTTTCTTCCGCTTGATCGTGCTCCACTTGGAATGCCCTGACAACGTGTCCTCCTCAGGGGATCGTGACAACCCGTTTCCCTGTACCCGTGTTATTGGATGTGTCCCTGGCGCGCACGGCGAGGGTATGTTCGCCGGGTTCCAGTCCGTCCAGGGCAATTTCGAATGACTCCGTACGCGAATCAGTGACGCCGTCCTCGGGGTTCGCCACCCGCCAATCGCCTCCGTCAATGGCGTACTCCACGCGAAAAAGCGGACTGGCGCTATCCTGAACCATGAAGGACAACAGGCTGCCTGTCACGTTGATCCGGGTTACCCGCGGACCGGTATTGTCCACCAGGAATGGCTCGCTGAGGCGATCCGACTCCAGGGCCTGATCCGGCGGATTCGACGGCGCGTCGCTGACCACGACGCGAAGGACGTATTTTCCGTCCGGAAAGGTCTCGGAATCCCAGGAATAGGAAGGGACGCGCCGTTCGGACTCCAGGAGTTTCCACGTTTCTTCTGCTTCACCCCGGAAGTAGATCTCGAAGGACAGCCCGTCGCCGTCGGGATCGCTCGCCTGGACGGCGATCGCCCGCATGCCTTTCCGGTAGGTGGGCGCACCGGCCGATGCGTTCTGGCCGCGACCGCCGCCACCGCCGACCTGCGCGGCGATGCCCGGGGGCAGATCGGACTGTTCGCCCGGACCCGGCGCACCGTCCCTCAGGTAGACTCCCGGTTCGTAAACCGTGACCGAATGCACCCTGGGCGGATTGTTCCGCGTCAGGTACGCGGCCGAAACGGACGTGACCGAGGGGGTGTCCTCGTTCCGCGTACTAAGCACCGCCTTCCACTGCAGGTAGCGGGCGGGTGGGCACGCCAGGGCTTCCCCTTCCGGATCGGTATAAGGACCGGTCCAGTCGCTCCAGGTCTGGTCGGGAGAATCGGTGTTACCCGACCGTGCGTATATACGGACCGCCGTCCCCGCGGGCTGCTCGTTCTCCCATCGGATACGGCCCCACCGCGCGATGCCCCGCGTATCCCGCACTTCGGACTCGTACTCGCCTTCACGGACGGGACGGGTACGCAGGCGGTAAAGGTTGCCGCGATTGCTCGTCGCCACGGCTACGCCATCCGTCGCAAGGGGCGCCAGCGCCGTGATCTGCGATTCCTCGAGCTCGTTCAGCAGCGTGCCACGGCCCCGTTCCCGGACGCTGTAGAGCCGGCCGCTCGGGCCGGTGCCGATGAGCAGTTCATCTTCCCCGCGTAACGCCAGGGACAGGCATACGTCCGTCCTTGACCGCCACCATTCCTCCACCCGCCCGTCCGGATCTATCCTGAGGACAACGCTGCCTCCCGTGGCGAAACTTCGGCCCGCGGGCCGATCGCCGCTCTCCGCCGAGGCAGTCACCTCGACCACGTTACGCACCGCTTCACCACCCGCCTCGTCGGGAGCGCCCTGTGATGGCGGAGGCATCGACCCGCCAGACCGGCCGCCCCGGCGCGGTCCACTCTGCGCGCCCGCGAACACGGCGCCGTCCGCGGCAACCTGTAGCGTATTCACCTCGCCGTAGGGAGAATCGTGCAGGACCGAAATGGCCCCGGAAGGCGTGATCCGGTAGATCCTTCCACCCGGCTCGGTGCCGGCGACCAGCCGCCCTGATCCGTCCACGGCCAGGGCCATGACGTGTGCTTCCTCCAACTCGGCCAGCAGGCGTACATCGCCGTTCTCGTCGATACGGTATATCTTTCCCTGCTCACCTGTTCCCGCGTATAAGCCACCCTCCGCGTCCAGCGCCAGCGACCAGATGTAGCGCGTCCCGTCGTCCGCATCCCCGTCGCGCGCGGGATCGAAGAAGACCGTGTGGGTCCCGTCCGCGTCGATCCGGTAGATCCGGCCATCGGGGAAGGTCGCGGCGTAGACCCGGTCGTTCCGATCGATCGCCACGCTGCGGATTTCAAGCTCTTCCGCGTCGAAAAACACCTCGGACCGGCCCGATGGATCCATCCGGTACAGTCTGCCGTCGTTTCCCGTGCCCGCGTAGAGATTCCCTCCGGAATCGGCCGCGAGACTCCAGATCAGCGGTTCGTCGCTCTCGAAAACGGGATCCAGGACCGGCGACAGCGTCAGGCGGCCCTTTCCGGTTATGGATACGTTCCGGGTTTCTCCCTTCAGGAATACACCGTGCCCGGCCTGTTTCCA
>CAZZNP010000015.1:4678-5848 GCA_964655785.1 uncultured Gemmatimonadota bacterium | reverse complement strand
CCACCCCCGGACCTTATTCAAATGCAGCTCCTATCGCTTTACGGTCAGCCGGCTCCAGTGCTGCCCGGCGATGACGTAGTCTGTGCGGACTGTTTCTTCGGCAATAACCTTCTCGCGGATCGGTATGAAACTGCCTTTCGTACGCTCGGAATTCATGACGGCGAGGACCGACGGAGGCAGACCGGGCATCTCCCTCCCTTTTACCATGCCGCCCGCGCCGCCCTGGAACATCTTCAGGTATACCCGGTTTCCGGTACGGCGGTTATTGAGCAGTTCGATCAGCCGGGGGCCGTCCGTGGGCCTGTACCGCTGGGGCACTGCGTTCAAATCGTGGCGGGTGACGGCCTGGCTGGAGCCCACGAGCAACTGAACCGGCCCGGCGGATATGGTCTTGGGGATGGTCACGTCGATCTGCTCGACCACCCGATCGCCCCGGTAGGGCCGGAGGTACACCCTGACCTCCAGCGTGTCCCCGGGCTTCAGAGTATCCGATCCGAACCAGACGTCCTCGATGACGGCCGTCCGCCGTTCGTTCGACGAATGGAGTTCGATGCTGAGGGACTCGATCATCGGAGTCACGAACCGGTTGTCGAGCACGAAGTCGAGGACGCCGTTCACGTTTCTGGCCAGGGACGACATGGATGACAGACCGGAGAACTGGTCGTCGATGACCACATCCGGATGGCCCCGCAGTGCTATCCGGCCGCCGAGTTCTATCGTTCGCTCGCCGAACGTGCGGCCGTTCGCGATGATCGTATTCGTCACGGCCATGTTTACCAGCATGGGCGTCCAGCCGTTCGCCATCATAACGTCGAACCGGTAGGTCTGGGGCGCACGGCCGGTTTCGCCATAGGAGAGTTCCACCGGTATCATGCGCGCCTTGTCGCCGAGTTGGCCGTAGATTCCGTTCGTGTGGTCCCACAGGACCGAACCGACCTCGTCCGTCACGCTGCCGATCTTCGTGGATCCAGCCTGGTCCGGAATGACCGTGATGATCTCGGCCCGGTTCATCGGGATGTTCAGGGCGCCCGTCGACAGGAAGGGGTGCCCGAAAGCCAGTACGGCGTCTCCATCGCGCCAGGTGACCGTACCCGTGCCCGCAACATTGAAATCTCCACGTATGAGCTGCGCGCTCACGGCGGCGCCGGGCTCCAGGGCGGCAACAGGTTC
>CAZZNP010000015.1:0-4578 GCA_964655785.1 uncultured Gemmatimonadota bacterium | reverse complement strand
GGCGGCGCCGGGCTCCAGGGCGGCAACAGGTTCAAAGGCGGCGCCGGGCTCCAGGGCGGATTTCTCACCGCCAGACGCCGTGCCGTCCTGGTCCGAACCCACGGGAACGACGACCTGTTCCGGGTCCACGGGAACGACGCCAGGCGCCGCGCCATCC
The DNA here is from genome assembly GCA_964655785.1 of uncultured Gemmatimonadota bacterium. Classification (GTDB taxonomy): domain Bacteria; phylum JAAXHH01; class JAAXHH01; order JAAXHH01; family JAAXHH01; genus JAAXHH01. The sequence continues at coordinate 4,421 of CAZZNP010000015.1, read as the reverse complement.
TGGTCCGAACCCACGGGAACGCCATCTGAAAACCCGCCGGACGGCCCGCCGGTCAGGCTGCCGCCGCCGGCCACGGGAACGAGTCCGCGCCGGCGCAGGTCATTTTCGAACAGGCCGACGGTCATGGGGTGGAAACCCGAAAACACCATGGGCACGGCGATAGGCTTGAGGCTGGACGGACTCGAATGGGTACCCGGGTCTTCCGCGGGCGCGTCACGGTACGGCGCCGATTCGGTCTCCACGGCATCCTGAATGGCCAGCATATGGCTGATCGGCGTAACGCCGCCAATGGGTTTCATAGGAAAAAACCCGAAACGGTACGCCAGCGCTCCGACGAGTTTCCCGTCGATGTACACGGGGCTGCCGCTCATCCCCGCGATCACCCCCGCATCATCGACATAGGGGCCCGAAACACCGACCATGATGATATCGTGTTTCGCGTAGAACGTGTTTTTCATGACGCCCAGTACTTCGATGTCGAAGGTGTCGATCCGGGCGTCCTGAAAGACCGTGAGGCCGTATCCGCGCATGCCCGGCCGCACCTCGTCGACATCCATGAACCCGGAGGCGGACTGGCCGGCGGCCGGCATTCCGGGTACAAGCAGGCATGCGAAGAGGGAAAGCATGACGACCGTTCGATTGATATACATAGGGCCGCTGCCTGGTGAACCGGGGGTTGGGAGGCGACTTGAAACTACTGCAATATAAGGCCGCACCGCGTGCTCAGGCAACTGCTTTGTAACGCCTGCCGGACGATCACGGCGCAACCGTTAACAAAAGAAACCGCTTGACTTACCGCGATGGTTCGCCGAGATTCAGACGGCGGAAGAAGGGTCCGGAGGAGAATACCCGGCGCCGGTCCCGATCTGTCCGGAAACCCGAATCTCATTACCTGTGCGGGCCATCATGAAACGTCCAAAGCACGAAAAGCCGTCCGACGGGAAAGTGGTGCCGATCTGCAATATGACCATGTCTGAAACACGCAGCAAAATTGGCGCGCTGTCCTCCCAGATCGTACAATCCTACGACACGATCGGCGGCCTGAACCGCATCGACGGCAAGAACCTGCCCTCCAGGGAACGGGTCTACGGCATCCTGAAGGATTTGCTGGCGCTCTGCTTCCCCGGATACTTCGGCTCCGAGCCCCTCGTGACGAAGAACGTGGCCTTCTACGTGGACGGGCTGGTGGACGCCATCTACATCCGCCTGAGAGAAGAAGTGACGCGGAGCCTCATGCACGACGCACAGTGCAAGGGGAAGGACCCCGTGGCCTGCGAGGAAATCGCTGACAGGATCGCGCTCGAACTCCTTGAGGCGGTTCCCCGTATCAGGAAACTGCTCATGGGCGACGTGGAGGCTGCCTACGACGGCGATCCCGCGGCGAAGAGCCATGACGAGATCATCCTCAGCTACCCTTGCGTGGAAGCCATCTCCACCTACCGGATCGCCCATGAACTGTACCTGCGGAAGACGCCGCTCATTCCGCGGATCATGTCCGAGCACGCCCACAGCCGCACGGGTATCGACATCCACCCCGGCGCGACTATCGGCACCCGTTTCTTCATTGACCACGGAACGGGCGTCGTTATCGGGGAAACGGCGCTGATCGGCAACAACGTGAAACTCTACCAGGGCGTGACGCTGGGCGCGCTGAGTTTCCGGAAGGATGAAGGCGGCCGTCTCGTCAAGGGCGGCAAGCGCCACCCTACCATAGAAGACGACGTGGTGATCTACTCCGGGGCCACGATCCTGGGCGGCGAAACGACGATCGGGCACGACTCCGTGATCGGGGCCAGCGTGTGGTTGACGGAAACGGTCCCGTCCCATTCGAAGGTTACCATCGGGAACCCGAAGCTGGACATGGTGAAGCACGACGCCCGAACGGCCTGACCTGCCGGCCTAACCCCCCGCTTCCGCGATGTATTTCTCCGCCTCCATGGCCGCGGCGCATCCCGTCCCTGCCGCCGTAATCGCCTGGCGGTAAACGTGGTCCTGCACGTCCCCGCCCGCGAACACGCCGGGCACGCTGGTGCGCTGCCGCCCGTCGGTCACGATGTAGCCCTGTTCGTCCAGGTCGAGCTTGTCCCTGAAGAGGCCGGTATTGGGCGTATGGCCGATCGCGATGAAGAGGCCTTCGGCGTCCAGCTCCCGTACCCGGTCCGTCTCCAGTTCCCGCACGCGGACGCCGGTCACGCCCGCGGTTTCGTCTCCCTGTACCTCGTCTACCACGGATCCCCACTGGAACGTTATCTTCGGATGTTCCAGGGCCCGTTCCTGCATGATCCGGCTCGCTCTTAGTTCGTGGCGGCGGTGAATGATCCAGACACGGCTCGCGAACCGTGTCAGGAAGAGTCCTTCCTCCATGGCGCTGTCGCCTCCGCCCACCACGGCGACCTTCCGGTTCCGGTAGAAGGCGCCGTCACAGGTCGCGCAGGTAGATACGCCCCGGCCGAAGAACGTATCCTCTCCCGGCACGTCGAGCAGCTGGGGCGATGAACCGGTGCTGATCACCGTGGCCTTCGCCGTGTATTCGTCGCGGTCCGTGCGTATCCGGTGGGCTCCCGGATCGAAATCCACCGAGACGACTTCCTCGTATTTCATCACGGCGCCGAAACGCTCGGCCTGTTCCCGCATGCGGTCCATGAGTTCCATGCCGCCCAGGCTTTCGGGGAATCCCGGGAAGTTCTCGATCTCGCTGGTGAGCGACAGCTGTCCGCCGATCGTGCTGCCCGTCAATACGACAGGCGACAGGTTCGCCCGGGCTGCGTACAGGGCCGCCGTGTAACCTGCGGGTCCCCCGCCGATGATGACGACTTGCTCCGTTTCAGCGCGTTCGCTGTCCATCTTCTACCTTTTCCGTCGCAGACCGGACCGGCTTCTCGCGACGCCTAGCTATACGATCCGCTTGGTTTCGCTATTCGATCCGCTTGGTTTCGCTATACGATCCGCTTGATTTCGCTATTCGATCCGCTTGATGATGTGAAATCCCATGGACGTCTGAACGATCCCGCTTAATTCACCGACGTCCAGTCCCATCGCGGCCTGCTCGAATTCCGGGATCATTTCACCCGGACCGAAGAATCCGAGGTCGCCCCCGCTGTCTCTGCTCGAATCGATGGATGCTTCCAGGGCCAGTTCGACAAAATCGGCGCCGGCTTTCAACCGTTCCATCACGGCCTGCGCCTCCTCCTGCGTAGCGACGACGATCTGCCGAACGCGTATCTTGTTGGATTCGATGGCCTTCGTCCTTTCCTCCACGATACGCCTGAGCCGGCTCAACGCGGCTTTCAGCTGCGCGTTCTCCGGCGCGAGAGCGAGGGCCTGTTCGTATTGGTCGATCGCCTGGCCGAAGTCTTCCCGCCGTTCGTGTATCATCGCGGTTTCCGCGAAAATCCGGGGATCTCTCGCGCCCATATCGAACAGTTCCCCGTAGTAACCCAGGGCATCGGCCAGGCGGCCCTCGGCGAATGCGAGGCGGGCCAGCGCCACGCGAGGCACCACCGACTGCCCGCCGACCTCCCGGGCCCGCTCCCAGACGGTCCGGGTGCTGTCCGGCATGCTCTTTTTCTGGTAGGCGGTCCCCATGTTCATGTAGGCGTCCATGTAATCCGGCGTGAGTTCGACGGCCCTTTTCCATTCCCTGATCGCGTCGTCGACGCGATCCATGCCCATGTAAGAAACGCCTAGATTGAGATAGATCCTTGGCAATTGGTCTTCCGGGGGAGACAGGGTCAGCACCTTCTCGTAGGCATCGGCCGCCATTTCGAATTCTTCGGTATCGGTATAGACCTTGCCGAGATTCGTGTAGGCGTCGACATAGGAGGAATCACTCTCAATGGCCTGCCGGTAGTGGTGTATCGCTTCGTTGAGGTACCCGCCCTGGTTGTACACATACGCCATGGCGGTATGGGCCGAGGCCAGTTCCGGCGTCCCCTCCATCATCCGGTCGTACTGGCTCCGGGCCCAGGCGTAGACCGTATCGGTCGGAACGACCGTCATGCGCGCGACGCTGAGTGTATCGTCCACCACGGTCTTCTTGAACGCCTCCAGCGCCGCGTTCGCGTCTCCCCTGGCGTGGTGGACCAGCCCCAGCGTGAGGTAGGCGGCGGGGAAACCGGGCGCGACCTCCAGGGCGTGTTCAATATGGACCTGTGCGCTGTCGATCTGACCCTGTGCGTAGTACACGGCGCCCAGGTTGTTCTTCGCGAGGGCGACGGCGGTCAGGAACTGCTGCAGCGCCGCCTGCCGGCGTTGCTCGGGCGTCAAGGTGGTGTCCGGCTGCGCGTCTTCCCGGGCTGCCGCCCCGGACTGGATCGATACGTCGGACCCAGGGATAATCTGTGCATCGGACGCGCCGGACGTCTGCGCAGCGGACCCAGAAATAATCTGCGCAGCGGACGCGCCGGACGTCTGCGCAGCGG
>CAZZNP010000014.1:32829-49007 GCA_964655785.1 uncultured Gemmatimonadota bacterium | reverse complement strand
AACGGCGCGCCACGAATCCACCGTCAACGGCGCGCCACAAATCCGCCGTCAACGGTGCCCCCCCTCTTAATCATGAGCAGCAGCATATACTCGGCGCAGACCAGCAACGTGGCCAGCGTTAGATGCATCACCTGGGCGGGTCTCGGCAGATCTCCGTAAGCCAGTGCGATGCCGATCAGGATCTGAAGCACGATACCGGCCAGGATGAACCGGGCGACCGGCATCAGGCGGCTGTCCGCCGCATGCCGCCTCACCGACCGGAAAACAAGCGCGCCCGCCAGAAGCACCAGCCACGAAGACAACCGGTGCGCGTGGTCCACTGAACCCACCTGGGACAGCCATTCCCCGCGGGGCAGGCCGCCGGCGTCCTTGATGAAGGGGTCGATCCCCTCGCGGACCTGCGTGCCGAGGAGCAACTGCAGGATGGTTACCGCGAGGAGAGCGAATCCCAGCCGCCGCAGCGTGAGGCGCGCTTCAGGAGTCAGTTCGACCCGGACCCGCTGTTCCAAGGACTGAAAGGTCACGTATAGCAGGGCGCACAACAGGATCACCGCCAGGGCCATATGGAGCGTGATGATCCCGGGTTGCAGGCCGGATCTGACCACCTGTCCGCCCAGCCAGCCTTGGAAGACGACCAGCGCGAAACACAGGCCCGCGCAGTAGAAGAGCGCCGGTCGGGTACTTCGATATCGAAAGGAACGCAGGAAGGTGACGAACACGAGGATTCCGATCGCCACACCCACGAGACGATTGGCGTATTCGATCCGCATTTTTAGCGGGTTGAATTCGGAGGGATCGTATCCCTTTTCGTGGAGGTAATCCAGGTCCAGGTCTTCGACGCTCGAAGGGGGCAGCCAGGATCCCCAGCATCTGGGCCAGTCGGGACAGCCCAGGCCGGCCCCGGTGATCCGAACCAGGCTGCCTAAGGAAATCAGCAGGACTGTAGCCGCGAGGGTCGCCAAGGCTGTTTTCTGGAAGGCGTTCATGATAGGCCATCATAGACCCGTGCGCCTTTTTCGGCAAGGGATATCGCCGGGTTGGGCCAGGGACCCGGGGAAGGTTTTGTAGTTGCCAATTCAGGCGCTTCGATGTATCTTGACCGAAGCAATACGAGACGGTTTCCATAGGGGTATAGCTCAGCTGGTAGAGCGGCGGTCTCCAAAACCGTAGGTCGCGGGTTCGAATCCTGCTGCCCCTGTTCCCCGTTACAGACCTCGTGCTATCTCGGCGCCGTGCAGGATGCTGTCACGGCGCCTTGCGGGAACGGATGGACCATGTCTTTTTTTGAAGTGGAAACCTGGGTGCCGAAGCCCGACAGGAAGGTCGATCATGACGAAATGATCCGCACCTGGTTCTCCTTCGTGGAAGACCACAAGGACGACCTTTTCTCCGAATGGCGGTCGGCACGGTACTATCGCGAGGTCGCGCGCGACACCGGGCAGCCCACGGGACGCTACGTCATGGTGTTCGAGTACGTGTCCCACGAAGGATTCCTCGCCTACAAGGAACGGCGGAAAGACTGGTCCGGCCCCTACGCGGAATACAAGCAGGTGGACCCCTACCAGTTCTTCGACCTGGACACCGTCACCGAGACCTGCTGGATGCCGGAAGAACAGGACCGATGGCTCGATTTCACCTGAGGACCGCGAGATACACTGGGAAACCGTGAGGACCGCGAGACACCATGAATAACCAGTATATTCTGACCCCTTACTTCCTGGACCGGCATGACCCGGCGCTCCTGGAACTCGCGCGGGACGACAGGGTCGTAAACAGTCCCGACTTGCACGGCGACGACGAAATGTCCCGGACGCTGTGCGTGCATCGTCCCCTCGCCAAACGGGTCGCCGAGGCCGCGGCGGCCGGACGGCGGCCGGTCAGCGTCGCGGGAGACTGCTGCGCGACGATCCCGGTCATGGCCGGGCTGCAGCGCGCCGGTATCCATCCGGTATTCCTCTGGCTCGACGCCCACGGCGACTTCAACACCTGGGAGACTACGCCGAGCGGATTCCTGGGCGGCATGCCGCTGGCCATGATGGTCGGTTTGGGCGAGCAGACCATGATCGAGAACGTGGGCATGGATACGTTTCCCGACGCGGACGTCGTACTTTCGGACGGGCGGGACCTGGACCCGGGCGAGCGAAAACTGGTCGAAGCCTCCCGGCTTTTGCATCTGCCCGACCCGATGGACCTGGTGGACTGCGACCTGTCCGGCCGGCCGGTCTACATCCATTTCGACACCGACCTGCTCGATCCCTCCGAAGCCCCGGCCATGGGCTACCCGGCGCCAGGCGGACCTGCCGCGGACGACATCGCCAGGGTCTTCCGGCACTTCGCGGCACACTGCGACATCGCCGCCCTGTCCATTTCCACGTGGCGTTCCAACATGGACGAAGACGGCCGCAGCAAGTCCGTGTGCATGGAACTCTTCGACATCCTCACCGGCTGACTGGCGAGTCCTGCCGTGTCTTCCACCGATTCCATCTTCAGAGAACTGATCGTCATCGAGGCCGCGAACGTGCTGGCCGGCCCGGCCGTGGGCATGTTCTTCGCGGAACTGGGCGCCACTGTGATCAAGGTGGAGAACATAAAAACCGGAGGCGACACGACCCGTCACTGGAAACTGTCTTCGGAAGACCGGACCGGCGATGTCTCCGCCTATTTCTCCTCTGTGAACTGGGGCAAGCGGTCTGTCGGGGTCGACTTTTCGATTCCGGAAGGATACGCGGTCCTGCGGGACCTGGTGCGGCGCGCCGACATATTTCTGCAGAGTTTCAAAACCGGTGACGCCCAGAAGTTCAGGCTCGACTATCCGGCCCTGCGCGGCCTCAACGACCGGCTCATCTACGCCGATATAACCGCCTTCGGAGAAATGGACGAGCGGCCGGGGTTCGACGCCGTGTTGCAGGCGGAAACGGGATTCACGGGCATGAACGGCACCGAAGACAGCGGTCCCGTAAAAATGCCGGTGGCCCTCATCGACCTGCTCCTGGCCCACCAGTTGAAAGAAGCCCTGCTGATCGCCCTCATCGAACGGATGCAGACCGGCAGGGGCTCTTACAATACGGTGTCGTTGTTCCACGCCGGGGTTGCGTCGCTCGCCAACCAAGCGGCGAACTACCTGGTCGCCGGTTCCGTTCCAGCCCGCGCCGGCTCCGATCATCCAAACATCGCGCCATACGGGACGATCTACAGGACCCGGAACGGAGAGCCCGTCGTGCTGGCCGTCGGCACCGACAGCCAGTTCGTGGCGCTTTGCGAGGTGCTGTACATGCCGGAGGCGGCGAAGGACGAACGGTTCGGCACAAACCGCCAGCGGGTCGTCCACCGGCACGCACTGAATACACTGCTGGCCCATCGAATAGGTAAACTGGAAAGAGCGTCCCTGCTGGCCGCGCTGCACGCCCGGAAAGTGCCGGCGGGCGCGGTCCGGGGGCTGGACGAGGTGCTTAATGATGAATCCACAGATCCGTTACTGCTCCATGGGAAGCGGCCGGACGGTGCTTCGATCAGCGGATTGCGCACGATCGCCTTCGACAGCGACGCCCTATCGCCGCCGCCGGACCTGAACGCTCCGCCGGAGTTCAACCGCGACCGCCAGTATGTGCTTTCGGATCTATTGGGCTATTCTGAAGATCGAATCGAAGGGTTGAAAAAAGCGGGAGCGGTCCTTTAGAGCGCAACCTGTAGTACTCCAGTTGCGCTGGGCTGCGTCATTACGCCTTGCAGGCGTCACATGGATCCGGTCCGCCTATACAGTGCGTGTGCGTGATCCGGTTATTCGCCGCGTTTCCGGAACCGGAGATCCTACCAGGAATCAGCATCGGGAACGCCCGTACTGATCAAGGCTCGTAAACCGGGTTCCGGCACGAGGCGGCGCGCGATCGGCGCGGCGGCGCCCGTACCGGTCGGCCAGTCCCGGAGCACTCCACGCAATGCTCCGGTATCCTGGTCCAGAAGTATCGCGGAGGCGGACCCGGTTGTCTGGTCGATGGTCGCGGCGCCCCCTGGACCGGTCAACGTCATGCGATATAGATTCTGCGGCCAATCCGACCGGATCGGCAGTATGACGGCGAAAGCGGAACCGTCTCCGTCCGCCAGGGGCGTCAGGTCCATGGACAGATTGAATAACGAATTGCCGCCCGGGTCTTCCCCGACGAGCCGGTAGGACCCTGTGGACGCGGGCAGGGACGGAGGCGCGTCCACGACAAAAGCGGGGTTGAGGAACGGCCCGCCGGTCGGACTGACACCTCCCCATACCAGCAGATTCCCGTTCCCGGCAGCTGCGCTGGCCATCATCGGACCAAGCGTCTCCGAAAGACGGTGTATCGATGCCCGGGTGAAATGATAGGCGCTGATCCAACCCGGCTCGCAGTAGGACATCAGGTCGTAGGTTGACGGTTCCACCAGGCTGCCTCGGAGCAGGTCATATCCCCACGCACCGATGCGTCCCTCCTCGTGAGGGTAATCGGGGTCCACCCCGGCGGGATCTCCGCACGGCGCGTGGCGAAGGAACATGTTGTGGCCCAGTTCATGGGCAATGACCCTTTCGTCGAGCGAGGAAGCGGTGACTTTTCCAGGCCATTCGGCAATACCGCTCTCTTCGTTCAATATCCCCATGTAGTGACCGTCGGCCCCATCCATGGCGCGCACCACCATCACCTCTCCCAATATCGTCTCGGCGTTGTGTTCATCGGGGTTTGCCGACGTCCAGAACGGTTCCCGAACCGTTAGTTCAAACTCGCCCACCGGCAGGACGTCGCGAGTCATGCGGAACAGATCGTCCTCCGCGGACAGGCCGGCGGTCCGGTCCAGCACCGTCCAGTCCGGATTGGATATCCAGAGGAACGGCACCAGGGTCAGATTCAGCGGGGGTACGTCCAGCACGTCTACGGTCAATCGCCCCTCAACCGGTACGCGGCGGACCCGCTCGCCGCCGGCGTCTGCCGAGCCCTCCGGATCGATCTCCACCACCATCTCCAAACCCGGTTGAATGACCTTGGCGGGTATCTCGGCATTGGAGGTCAGGGACAAATCGCCTTCATCCAGGGAATCCGGCATACCCGGCACGCCGGATTCCGAAGCCGGGATCAGCACCGAATGCGTCTCCCCGTCATTCAGAAAGAACGTGGCGCGCACGGGAGGACGTCCGTCCTCGAAGGCGGGATCTCCGACAACGAAGACACGCAGCAGGGCCGCTTCGCCGGCAATGAGCGGAACCGGCCGGTCGAGATGCTGAATACCCTGGGTCAGATACGCCGAGGACGACTGCGCGCCACCCACCGCGCAATCGGAAACCTGAAGTTCATCGATGCCGTTCAGCCAAATCCGGATATCCGAGTCCGCCGGCGCGCAAAGCATCGTATTGGCCAGCAGAAGGGCCTGGAGGTTCAGTTGCGTGAGCGTCCTGGGCAGCGGGCCGGAAAGCCCCCCGTTTCCGGAAAGGCTCAACGTGCTCAAGCCCGCGGCCTCTCCCAATTCGTCCGGTATCGCGCCCGTCAGCAGATTGCCCGCCAGACTCAGCGTCGAGAGCCTTTTGAGTTGCCCGAGTTCCGCCGGGATCGGACCCGTAAGCACGTTGTCGTCGAGGAGGAGTTCACGAAGCGCGCTCATTTGTCCGAACTCGACGGGGATGGTTCCCGACAGTCTGTTGAGGTCGAGGTTAAGGGTCGATAGCCTTTTGAGTTGTCCGAGTTCGGTCGGGATTGGGCCCGTAAGCGCGTTGGCAAACAACGACAGATATTCCAGATTATCCAGATTGCCGAGTTCGGCCGGAATAGGACCTGAGATAACGTTGAACTCCAGCCTGAGAGAGACCAGTTCTTCCAGTTGCCCGAGCTCGCCGGGAATTGCCGTCAGCCCATTGGTACCGAGGTTCAACTCGACAAGATTGCTGAGCAGACCCAGTTCGGAAGGGATCGGACCTTCGATCCGATTGGTGCTGAGATCCAGCTTGACGAGTTGTTCCAACTCGCCCAGATTCGCGTCGATTCTCCCGGTCAGTCGATTGTGAGCGAGACGCAGATTCCGCAACTTCCTCAACTGGCCGAGCGACCCGGGTATTGGACCGGAGAACAGATTATGAGACAGATCGAGTTCGGTCAGTCGAGTCAATGCGCCCAGACCGGCGGGGACGGTCCCTGCAAGGTGGTTGCCGGACAAGTTCAGCCGCGTCAGTCGATCCAGGACTTCCATGCCCTCGGTTGGCAGCCTGCCGGTCAGGTTGTTGTTCGGCAGGCGGATGGCGGTCACCCGGTCTTCATCATCGGCAGTAACGCCGTGCCATGACCCGAGAGGGGCGTCGGTGAGCCAGTGGTCGCTGTTGATCCAGGCACTGCCGCCCGTCTCGCCATATAACGCCATGAGCGCGACGCGGTCGAAGGAAGCCGGCTCGGAACACACGGCCACTTGCCGGTCCGGGATCGTATCCAGCCAGGCCAGGAATTCCTCGAAGGGCGGCGCGCAGAGCCCGGTCCCGTTCAGATGAAGCGACTGCAAATCGAGACTGACGAGACCGAGAGGCAGGGGTCCGGTCAAACCGGCGTTGTCCGACAGGTTCAGCGCGGACAGGCTGTCGAGTCCGGCCAGGAGACCGGTCAGCGCGCCTTTCAGGTTATTGTCCGACAAATCCAGTCTGGCTATATGCCCTTCCGCGCCGGTGGTCACGCCGAACCAGTCATTCAGCGGCTCGGCGCTCAACCAGTTGGTCCGCGCGGTCCATTGCGAACCGCCTGTTCCGTGATACAGGGCAAAAAGAACCTCCCGGGGCCGGGCGCCCGGGGTCCCGCCAGGTGTTGATGCGTCATCGCAATAGTCGACCAGTACGGCCTGGATCGCGTCGATCCAGGTCAGGACTTCCGGGTCGGCCGGGATGCAAAGCCCCGTCGAATAAAGCGCCAGCAGTTCAAGGCGGGCAAGACTGGTCAACTCGGAGGGGATCGGCCCGGGGTCGAATTCGTTCTCCGCTGCCAGAAGGACGCGCAGATTGGTTAGTTTCCCGAGTTCGGGAGGTAGTTTTCCAGTCAGCGTATTCTGGTTCAACGCGAGGACTTCGAGACGGACCAGTTGCCCGAGTTCGGGGGGTATTCCCCCTGTGAGCCGATTTTCAGCCAGCAAAAGGTTGCGCAGGTTCTTCAGGTTGCCGATTTCGGCGGGTATATGGCCTGTCAGCAGGTTCCCCGCGAGGCTCAGCGTTTCCAACGTCGCAAGCTGGCCCAATTCCGCGGGAACGTTCCCGGCGAGACCGTTCGCGTCCAGGTAGATTTCGCTGACGCGACCTTCGTCGTTGGTGATCACGCCGTACCACTCGTTCAGCGGAGACTGACTCGCCCAGTTGTCGCTTGAGGTCCAATTCATTCCTCCCGCCGCTCGGTACAGCGCGGTCAAAGCGGCCCTGTCCCGGTCTTCGTCGAACCCTTCGACCAAAACCGTTATGCTTGCGGATATCGGCCCTGCCGACGCGGTCACAAGCGTTTCACCACTCGCCAGGGCGGTGATCCTGCCATCGCCGTCCACTGTTGCGATCGAGGGGTCGCTGCTTGACCAAACCGGTACCGCGGACTCGATCGGGTGGCCGTTGGCATCGAAAACCACCGCGTTCAGCCGTAGCGAAGGCCGGTTTTTCGTCAAATTCGCATTTCCCGGCGAGATCACGATTCGGTTTGCCACCTGGGCGACGACTACTGAGACCGTCTGCTGCCGCTGCCCCGACGTCGCGCGGATGTTCGTTTCGCCCTCGGCGCGGGCCGTGACGAGACCATTTTCGTCGACGCTGGCCACAACCGGATTCGCGCTCGACCAGACCGTCGCCGCGTTTGGAACAGGCTGGCCCTGCCCATCCAGTACTTTCGCGCTCAGTTGTACCGTTTCCCCCAGCGCCGCGAGCGTCGCCCTGGTTGGAGAGATTTCGATCTTCGACGGACCGGATGAACGGGCGGGACTGTCTTTGCCGCATGAAATCGCAATGGCAAGCGCAAGGAGCACGGGCAAGGCCCATGGAACGACCCAATGGATATGTCGCGACCTTATGCGTACGGGCGATACCGTCATGGCGCCGTCTCCACGGGCTTACAGGGATCTACGGTTGAAGAAACCGGAATGCAAATCCGATGATGCGTCAAAGTTCGAGGTCACCGTATCAAGATAAGCCAGAGTACGTATACTGTAAAGTCGGATAAGCCGAGATCGGCCAGGCTCCGGTTCCGACAGCGTCCCCCGGATTTTGTTTGCCGAAAAGGCAACACGTGTCGTATATTGATCAGGTTTCGCTTTGGGGGTTCTGACCGTACAGCGGAATCCGGTCTGAGGCCGGTCGACAATCCATCGCGAGCGTGGCCATCGGCAACCGAGGGTATTGCATGCGGTCCGCGCGCTGAGTGAAATGCGCTATGAGCGAACTGATCATCGTCGGAGACCGGGTACTCGTCGAGCAGCATGACGGGGAGCAACTCACCCATTCGGGTCTGTACCTCCCCGCCACGGTGACGGAGAAGGAAAAGGTGGGTACAGGCAGGGTGATTCGTGTGGGGCCGGGACACCTGATGCCCAATCCCGACTACACCGAGGGAGACCCGATCACGAAACCGGCGGAATCAGTGCGCTACCTGCCCCTGCAGGCCCAGCCCGGCGACTTCGCCTTCTACCTGCGCAAGGAGTCCATCGAGATCAATTACCAGGAGAAAACCTACATGATCGTGCCGCACAACGCCATTCTGGCGCTTGTAAGGTCTGATGGAGACAACCTGCTTCAGGGTCTCGAGGACCTGCTCGGCGAAGAATAGACGGGAGACGATGCCCTGCTCCAGGCGAAACGCCTCCGCCTGAAATCCGAACACATAGCTGATCCGCGTCACTTCATCAAATCCGAAAGAAGGAGCGTGAGCCATGACCAGAACGGCAGCCTATCCGGCCCGGCGTGAAATACCCGTCGCGCAACTCGGCGTCGACGCGCGCGGCGCCTTCATCACACGAACCTATACACACCTGCTGGGGGCGATCCTCGCGTTCGCCCTGATCGAGATCTACCTGTTTCAGTCCGGCATGGCGGAGTCGATCGCCCGCGTGCTGCTCGGCGGTTCCTGGCTCATCGTCCTCGGCGGCTTCATGATCCTGAGCTGGATTGCGACCCATTTCGCCCATAGCGCGACGTCCACTGCCGGCCAGTACGGCGCGCTGGGCCTGTTCGTCGTGGGTGAAGCCATCATCTTCACACCGCTGCTCTACATCGCCGATTCCATGGCGCCCGGCGTGATCAACAGCGCCGCCACGGTTACGCTGCTCGGATTCCTCGGGTTGACGATCGTGGCCTTCCACACCCGCAAGGACTTTTCCTTCCTCGGCGGACTGCTGCGGTGGGGATTCATCTGCGCCCTCGTGCTGATCGTGGCCAGCGTGCTCTTCGGGTTTCACCTGGGGACGATCTTCACCGTGGCCATGATCGTACTGGCGGGCGGCGCGATCCTCTACGATACGTCGAATGTCCTCCACCACTATCCCGAAGACCGGCACGTGGGGGCGGCGCTTCAACTCTTCGCCTCCGTGGCGCTGCTGTTCTGGTACGTTCTGCAGTTCTTCCTGTCCTCTAGAGACTAGAATCGCCTGATCGGGGGACGCGGGACGCACGTATTCATCAAACGGGGAGGTGCCGAAATGTTCACCCGCAATCGTTCCTTTAAAACCGTGTCCAAAGGCCTGATGGTCCTGGTACCCTTGCTGTTCACGCTGGCTTGCGAGGGTCCGGTCGGACCGGTCGGACCGGCGGGACCGGCGGGACCGGCAGGGCAGGCGGGACCGGCAGGGCCGTCGGGCACGGACGGAAGTACGGGACCGGCTGGACCGCAGGGGCCGCAGGGGCCGCAGGGGCCGTCTGGCGAGATCCGGGTCATCGACCTGGACCTGATCGGTTCGTGGCAATTCGAGAACACGGATATCGTGCAGATGCTTGCGGATAATCTGAAGAACTACCTGATCAACGAAGCCGGCCTCGATGAGGCAACCGTGGATTTCCTTCTCGCCGAGTTTTTCAGGGAGATGATCGCGGATCTCAAGAACTCGCCCATTGCGATGCTGAAACTCGCCGCGGACGCCACCTGGGTGGACGGCACAGGCGAGTCGGGGAGCTGGTCGGCCAACGGCACGAAACTGCTTGCGAAACAGGGCGAAGTCGTTTTCTTCCTGGGCAGCTATAGCGTGGACGGCGACGATCTGACCCTGACGCTCAACAAAGCACAAATGCTTCAGTTAATGACAGGCGCGTCGGAGGAACCGCCGAATGAGGAGGATTTATTGTTTCTAAATATCCTTTTCGGCGAGACCGGTATGGTCAACTACTTCTTCAAAAGGGTTTGACGGAAAGGCACCAATGCACCCCAGGCTGAAGACGATCTGCAGGGAAGCCCTTTCATTCGGACTCATCGCGCTCGTTCTGCTGGCGGCCCGGTCGACCCTGGCCGATCACTACACCGTTCCGTCCGGTTCCATGGAGTATACGCTCCTGCCCGGCGACCGGATCTTCGTAGCCAAGTACACCTACGGATTACGCGTCCCCTTCACAGAATGGAAACTCACCGGGGGGCGCGAGGTGGAAAGGGGCGAGGTGGTGGTCTTCGATTCGCCCGTGGAAGACATTCGCCTGGTGAAGCGGATCGTAGCCGTGGGCGGCGACACCGTTTCGATCCGCGGTGGCCAGGTTTCCATCAACGGGGCGTCGATGGGGTCCTATACGGATATGCGGGAAGAAAACTACGGGGACCGACGGGTCCGCCTGAACCTGAGCTACAGCGGGGGGGAGGATTACGGACCTGAGATCATTCCCCCCGGTTATCTCCTGGCCATTGGGGACGCCAGGGGGAACAGCAAGGACGGACGAGCCTTCGGATTCATCTCGGCGGAAGCAGTCTACGGCAGGGCTGTGTCCGTCTACTACCGCAGCGGCGAAGGTCTCTGCTGGCTGAAGCTCTAAGAGAAACGCTCGGGCCTGCCGCGGCCTGCCTCCGCCTGCCGCGGGCCTGCCGCGGGCCTGCCGCGGGCCTGCCCCGACCTACCGCGTTTCCGTCTTCGTATCCTGTGCTTCCTTCTCTCTCTCTTCCGCGCGGTTCTGACGCTGCATCGGGTTTTCAGGCGTCCGTCTGCGCTGCTTGAACAACTGAAAGCGCGTTGGTTTCGACTGCGGCGGCCAGACATTGTTGCTCAGGTCGGTGTCTGCGGTCTCCAGGAAGGGATCGAGCGTGATTCGCTCCACCGCCTGATCCATGACGAAAACCTTGGTCACGCGATCGTCCCGGAGCCGCCATATCTCCGCCGGGATCCGCTGTACTTCCTTCGTGCCGTCCTCCAGCTCGAACTCCAGGATCAGCGGCATGACCAGCCCGCCGACATTCTCGAATGTCAATTCGTAGAAGTGCTTGCCGCTTTCCAGCAAGGCCAGGTCCTCGGCGTTCAGGCTACTCAGGTAGTTCTCGTATTCATCCTGATCGAGAATGGATACTTCGAAGGGATCGTACCTGTTGTAGAAATCGACCAGCGTCGAATCCTGCCTGACCATCGGATTCTGAATGTCGGTCTGATTGCGCGTGTAGCTGATCCCCCGGTTCTCCTCCTCCCGGTCCTCCCGGGCGATCCCCTTCTCCACTTCCGGGTTCCGCGTGTTGATCTGGAACCATTTCACTTCGCCCAACCCGAGATCCACGTGGTCCGTGCTGTAGAACCACCCGCGCCAGAACCAGTCCAGGTCCACCGCGGACGCGTCTTCCATGCTGCGGAAGAAATCCTCGGGGGAAGGATGCTTGAACATCCACCGCTGGGAGTAGCTGCGGAAGGCGTGGTCGAAAAGCTCCCGGCCCATGATGGTTTCCCGGAGGATGTTCAGCGCGGTGGCGGGCTTTCCATAGGCGTTGGGGCCGAGCTGGAACACGGACTCCGAATTGGTCATGATGGGTGAGATCCGCTCCGGGTCGCCTTTCATGTAATCGACGATCCGGTGGGCCGCGCCACGCCGTGAAGGATACTCGGTGTCCCACTCCTGTTCGGACAGGTACTGGAGGAAGGTATTCAATCCCTCGTCCATCCAGGTCCACTGGCGTTCATCCGAATTGACGATCATGGGAAAATAGTTGTGCCCGACTTCGTGGATGATCACGCTGATCATGCCATACTTGGTCCGCTCGCTGTACGTTCCGTCCTTCTCCGGCCGGCCGCCATTGAAGCAGATCATCGGATACTCCATGCCGATACGGTTCGTGTGCACGGAAATAGCCGTGGGGTAAGGATAGTGGAAGGTGTACTTCGAATAGACGTCGATCGTATGGGCCACGACCTTGGTGGAATACCGTTCCCACAGCGGATTGCCTTCCTTGGGATAGAAGGACATGGCCATGACCTTCTGCGGTCCGGACTGCACTTCCATGGCGTCCCAGATGAACTTGCGCGAAGAGGCGAAGGCGAAATCCCGGACGTTGTCCCCATGGAACACCCAGGTCTTCTTGTCGGTCGCACGGCTCTTCTCCGCTTCGATGGCTTCCGCTTCCGTCACGATCATGACGGGCTCGTCCGCCGTCCGGGACCGCTCGAACCGCGCCTGCTGCTCGTCGGTCAGCACTTCCTTCGGGTTCTGGAGCACTCCGGTCGCCGCCACGATATGGTCGGCGGGCGCGGTGATGCTGACCTTGTAGTCGCCGAAGGGAAGGGTGAACTCGCCGCGGCCGAGGAACTGCTTGTGCTGCCAGCCTTCGACCTCGTTGTACACCGCCATGCGGGGGAAGTACTGGGCGATGGCGTACAGGTAATTGTCGTCCTCCTCGAAGTATTCGTAGCCGGAACGTCCGCCGATCATCATGCGGTCGTTGATATTGTACCACCACTTGATCTTGAAGGTGAATGACTTGCCGGACCGAAGCGGCTCGGGGATGTCCACCCGCATCATCGTCTTGTTGATGGTGTGAGGCAGCGGATTGTCGCGCCGGTCCCGCACCCACTCGATCTTGAATCCGCCGTCGAAATCGTTGAGCAGCCTGCGCAATTGGGCGAAACTCATCTGTCCCGACACCCGGCTGCCCGCGATTTTACGCGTGTCGGAATCCCTGGCCCGCACGTTCTGGTCGAGTTGGACCCAGAGGTAGGCCAGTTCGTCGGGCGAATTGTTGTGATAGGTGATGACTTCGGTGCCGTAAAGGCGCTGCGTCTCGTCGTCCAGCTCGATCTCCATCTCGTAGTCCGCCTCGTTCTGCCAGTACTGGTGGCCCGGCGCACCCGAAGCAGTCCGGTACACGTTCGGTGTCGGGGCTTCCTGCTTGATCTGACGGAACTTGCTCCGGTTGATCGTTTCGGGGCCCTTCTGAGCGGCGACGGAGGTGGCGGAGGCCGTAAGGCACACTATGCCGAGGATGCCGAGGATATACATCAGGCGCTTCATGGTGAAATTTCCTCCCTGAACGTCGGATTTCTCATATGGTTTTCGGGTGCTTTCCGTTGCAGGAATACGACAACCGTTGAATATAAAGAAGGCTTGGGAACAAGTAAAGCCAAACACGAGGCGTCACGCATGGAGAATCTGTTTGCGGGTTCACAAGAGTTCGGATAAGTTCGTTTTACGATTTGCTCGCCATAACCAGGCAATCAACCGGGTAGCGCGGAATGTGGCCACGACACACATGGGGCTATTTCACAGGCGTCATGCTGGCGGCCTCGGTCTGGACGGCCGGAGCCTCCTGGCCGGCGGAAGGGTTACCGGATTCTACCGGGAGACACCCGTTCTATATCAGTGTCTGCCAGATCGACTACAACGGCGATACAGACGCATTGGAGATGTCTTTCCGCATCTTCACCGACGACCTGGAACTGGCCCTCGAATCCATGGGTACGGGCCGGCTTCATCTCGGCACGGAGCGAGAGGCGGAGAAGGCGGACGAATACATCGGCCGTTACCTGGCGCGCCACGTTGAGCTCGAAGTGAACGGCCTGCCCGTCGACGCCGCTTTTCTGGGCAAGGAAGTAGACACCGACGCGATCTGGTGCTTCGTTGAGATCGGGGGCGTGACCGCGCTGCATTCCCTGACCATAGAAAACACGCTGCTTCTCGAAACCTTCGAAGACCAGGTCAATCTCGTGCACGTCACAGCAAACGATCGTAAGAAGAGTCTCGTATTCAACCGGCTGCAGACCAGGGAGTCACTGGACTTCTAGATCTCCAGTTCCCCGTTCCCTAATTGTCTTGCCGCCCGATCCGATAACCAAGCCCAGGTCCCGGCCAATGCCCGATCACGCACCCATCATCCAACTGAACGAGTTCGCCAGCCTGCGATCCGGCCTCGGCACAATCGTCGCCACCTCCGGCGGATACGACCCGCTCCATCCCGGCCACGTCTCCTGCCTGCTTGAATCGGCAGGCCATGGCGATACCCTGGTCGTCATCGTCAACGGCGACGGCTTTCTTCGCCGCAAAAAGGGGAAGTCCTTCATGGACCTCGAAGCCCGCTGCCAGGTCGTCTCCTGCATACGTGGCGTGGATTATGTCATCCCCTTTGAAATAGAAGACGACGATACGGTCTGCGAGGCCCTGAAGGTGATCCGGCCCCACGTGTTCACCAAGGGCGGAGACCGGACCGACATGACCAATATACCCGAGTGGAGCGTCTGCGAGGAACTTGGAATCCGGGTGGTATCGGGGGTTGGGAAGGACAAGGCCTGGAGCAGTTCCGACTACCTGGAATCCTGGGGACGCTTCTGGGCCGATCGTACAGGACGCGGGTAGTTCGCGTGACGACGGCCTATCACCGTGGGATGGACGATCTTTCTTTTATCAAATAAGGCCAGACCGGGCCGAGCCTGAGCGTTTTATTTGTTGCTTGTCCCGCGTCCCGTGCGTGGGTATAATCTCCGGTACTCGAATCGACGCATCCTGTTCCAATTCACGAACCGAAACCTACGGGCATCTGGTACGAAATTACCGGGATGGTACCCAAAAACTCGCTACCTGCAGGAGGATAGATGGCTAGCAAATACCGCGCAGCCGTAATCGGCCTGGGTCGCATGGGAAGCACCTTCGACGATGAGATCGAGCAGGGCGGTTCCATTTTTCTGCCCTACTGTCACGCGCCTTCCTACCACACAGCGCCTGATGTGGATCTGGTCGCCGGGGCGGATCCCCACGACGAACAGCGTTCCATTTTCGGGGATCGCTGGGGCATCGAAGACGGCAGCCTTTACGCTGACTACCGTGAGATGCTCGAACAGGAAGATATCGACCTGGTGAGCGTCTGCACCACCGCCCGGTTGCGGGCGCAGATCGTGCAGGACGCCGCCCGGGCCGGTGCGAAGGCCATATGGGCTGAGAAACCGATCTCTTTCAGCCTGGCGGAGGCTGACGCCATGGTGGAGACCTGCGCGGAACAGGGAACCGCCCTCGCCATCAATTGCGCCAGGCGCTGGAATCCATTCTTCTCCCGTGCGAAATCCCTGATCGAGGAAGGTGAGCTAGGCGAGATCGTCCAGGTAACGGGTTACGGCCACTGTGACCTTTCGCACAACGGCAGCCACCTGATCGACATCATCCGTTACATGGCCGGCGGCAACGTAGACTGGGTCTACGGCGAGGTGGAATCCGACGAGGCCGCGGCAGACGAAAAAGACCTGAGAGGAAACGGTTATCTCGCCTTCGACAACGGTGTCCGGGCCTTTATGCGGGGCATGGATTGCGGAATCGCCAACTGGGAAATCGACGTCGTGGGGACGGAGGGACGTTTCCGCTCGTACGCGAACGGCCAGGACGTCGAATTTACCCGGCAGCATCCCGGCGGTCCCCGAGGAAGGGGCGTCCCCGCGCGAGTTCCCTTTCCCTGGCCCGCCCAATACCCCTCCATGGGCCTGACCATCGTCGCTGACCTTATTTCAGCCATAGAAAACGGCCATCCGCCGAAATGCTCCGGGGAGGACGGACGGGAGGCGCTGGAAGTGGCCATCGCCCTGCGGGAATCACACCGCAGGGGCGGCGAGAAGGTCCATCTGCCCATGGAGGACCGGGCACAGCGCATCCTCTCCGTTGAAACCTACCAGGACAACGTGCCCGCACGCATTCGCCGCCTGGGGGGTTGATACGCCGCACAGATACGAACCCAGCGCGGCTGTTACGCCGCCTGGGGGGTTGATACGCCGCCTGCTTGGGTGGTGAAAATGCGGCGGCGCGC
>CAZZNP010000014.1:9874-32729 GCA_964655785.1 uncultured Gemmatimonadota bacterium | reverse complement strand
CCGCCTGGGGGGTTGATACGCCGCCTGCTTGGGTGGTGAAAATGCGGCGGCGCGCATGGCTGTGGCGGCGCACTTGGCTGCGGCGGCGCGCTAGGCCATTAAATACGACTCGTCTTAGGAATTGGATAAGGAGACCAGATGAAGCTCGGGTTTGTGACCTACCAAATCGGCCGTGACTGGGACGTGCCGGCCATCATAGACATGTGCGGCAGGACGGGTTTTACGGGCGTCGAGCTTCGCACGACCCATGCCCACGGCGTGGAAGCGGAACTTGGACCCGACGAACGATCGGAGGTAAGGCGGCAGTTCGAGGAAGGCGGCGTCGCGCTGGTGGGACTCGGTACGGCCTTCGAGTATCATTCGATCGATCCGGACGAGGTCCGCACGAACGTGGAAGGCACTTTCGAGTATGCGAAACTGGCGGCCGACCTCGGATGCCCCGGCGTCAAGGTGCGGCCCAACGGCCTGCAGGTCGAACAAGGCGTGCCGGAAGAGGCGACGCTGGAACAGATCGGCCGGGCCATCGGTGAATGCGCCGAAGCGGCCGCCGGCCTCGGCGTGCAGATCCGGGTCGAGGTGCACGGCAAGGACACCCAGGAGCCTCGTCGCATGCGCGCCATCATGGACCATGCGGACCATCCCAATGCCCGCATCTGCTGGAACTCGAACTTCGGTGAGGTGGCGAACGGGTCTATCGAAGAGAACTACCGGTTGTTGCGCCATAAGATCAGCCTGGTCCATATCACCGAGATCTACCGACCGGAATACCCGTGGCGGGAGTTGTTCCGCCTGCTCAGGGAAGACGGGTACGATGGATACACGCTCGCGGAAATCGCCCACAGCCAGGAACCCGAGCGGTTGATGGGATACTACAAGGCACTCTGGGAAGCCTACCAGGACTGACTCGAGGACCATGGACGCTGGGGGCGCTGGGGGCGCGGTGGACGCTGGGGGCGCGGGGGTATTGGATACGCCGGAAACACCGGCCTGCGGCGAAAGGACCATTTGTTTTATGACAACGACAGCAGCAACTTCGCAGGAAGCCGTTTACCGCAGCCGCACACCGGGTTCCTTCGAGGCGTTCAAACGGGCTGGCGCGGTCATGCCCGGTGTCGCCAAGGGCGCCTACTACTACGCTCCCTATCCCGTCACCATCGAACGGGCCGAGGGTTGCCATCTGTTTGACGTGGACGGCAACCGGTACGTGGATTTCGCCAATCATCACACCACGCAGATCCTGGGCCATAATCATCCCGCCATCGTCCGCGCGGTGCAACGCCAGATCGAGCGGGGCATCGCCGTGGCCGCCCCCATGGGAACCGAAACAGCCCTCGCGGAGGAGTTGTGCCGTCGGGTCGAGTCCCTCGAACGGGTCCGTTTCTGCAATTCGGGGACGGAGGCCACGCTCCATGCGATTCGCCTGGCGCGGGAATACACCGGCCGGCACATCATCGCAAAGTTCGAGGGAGGATACCACGGCAGCCACGACGCCGTGGAAATCAGCGTTGCTCCCGATCCATCGGTGGCAGGACCTCCGGAGCGGCCTGTGCCGGTGCGCGGAGCCGGTGGCATGCCGCCCAACACCACCGAGAACCTGATTATCCTGCCCCAGGATGACGAAGCCGCCGTGGAAGCGATCGTCGAGGAACACCGGGACGAACTGGCGGCCGTGATCTTCGATCCGAGGACAGGCGTCATTCCCCAACGCCCGGCTTTCATCCGTGCGGTGCGCGACATCACCCGAAGGCACGGCGTACTGCTCATATTTGATGAGATCGTGGGCTTTCGCGCGTCGCCGGGCGGCGTTCAGGCTCTGTGCGGCATCATGCCCGACCTGACCACCTATGGAAAGATCGTGGGCGGCGGCTTTCCCGTGGGCGCCTTCGGCGGGCGGAAGGACCTGATGGACCTGCTGGATCCGACCCTGGGCAGACCCAGGCTATCGCAAAGCGGGTCCTTCAGCGGGCACCCGGTGGCCATGGCGGCCGGTCTCGCCTTGCTTGAAGTGCTGACGCCCGAAGTCTACGACCGGCTGGACCGGTTGACCGATCGCCTGATGGGCGGTTTCAGCGAGGTATTCGCGAAGACCGGCACGGCGGCGACCGCGGTCGCGTCCGGCTCCACCTTCAGCATTTACTTTACCGAAGGTCCGGTGCGGGTCTACCGGGACGCGGCGGCGGCGGACAAGCAGCCCGTGCAGGAAGTCTTCCTATCTTTGATGAACAGGGGCTACTTCCTGTCCAACGTACTCTCCATGAACTGCCTATCCGCCGCCATGGACGAATCGCATATCGACGGGCTCGTCACGGCCATGGGCGATGCTTTGGAAGAAAACTGAGACGTATCGGGTTACTCCCGGCCGACAATGATCGGGGCCAAACCGGTCCATACGCGGCCGATAACTGACGGATGATCATTCATAACAGGAATCGAAATATGCATCGAAATATCCGGTTTTTTTCAGTATTGCTGGGCGTAGCAGCAGCCTTCCTTTCGGTTTCCTTGCTGATCAGCGCGCAGAACGACCCTTCAGGACAATCGGCCGCCCGGCCCCTGCCCCCGGACGCCTCCTCGCGGGATCAGCAGGTCTTCAGGTACATGAGCCCGGAACCCCGCACGCTGGATTCCGCCATCAACGACTACGACACCGAAGACACCATCATCCCCTTCGAGCCCCTGCTCCGGCGCGATCCGAACTGGAACCCGGAACCCGCGGCCGCCGACAGCTACGAGTCTTCACCGGACGGCAAGACGTGGACCTTCAACCTCAGGCAAGGCGCGAGATGGAGCGACGGCCGCCCCGTCACGGCCCATGATTTCGTCTATTCATTCCGCCGCATGCTCGACCCGCAGGAGGCCAATCCCTACGGGTTCTTCTACCACGATTTCAAAAACGCGCGGGCCATCAACCGCGGAGAAATTAAGGACCTCACCCAACTGGGCGTCCGCGCGGCCGACGACCTCACACTCGTCATCGAGACGGAGAAGTCGGCCCCGTACCTGCCCTACATCGTATCCTACGGCAACGCGCTGCCCGTACCCCCATGGCAGGTGGAGAAATACGAGCGGAAGTGGACCCGGCTGGAAAACATCGTCTCGAATTCGGGGTTCAAGCTGTCGGAGTGGGTCACGGGCAGCCACATGACGCTGGTTCCGGACCCCATGTACAACGGTCCCCACAAGCCCTACCTGGAGAAGGTCATCCATCCCTTCCGCAACGCGGCGGTGGCCACGGTCCTGGCCTATGAGAACAACGAGGTGGACCGCGAACTCGTCGACGTAACCGACATGCCCCGTATCATGGCCGATCCCGAACTCGCGCCGGACCTGGTCAAAGTGGCCGCGCGGGCATCGTGGTATCTGTTCTACCGCACGCGCCAGCCTCCCTTCGACGACGTCAGGGTCCGTGAAGCCTTCACCCGGGCGATCGACCGCGAGGTCATCACCCGCATCCTGCTGGGCGGCACCGCGGTCCCCGCCTATTCCATGATACCACCCGAATTCGCGGAGTACAACGGACCGGCCATGAAGTCCTACCAGACCTACGATCCGGCAAAGGCCCGCGAACTGATCCAGGAGGCCGGCTATCCTCGCGGAAGGGGCTTTCCCCGCCAGGAAATGTGGCTGCGGGCGCCCAATCCCACCATCAAGCGCATCAGCGAGGCCATCATGGCCATGTTGAAGGAGAACATCGGGGTCGATGTGACCATCCGGAGCGCCGACCGTACCATGTATATGAACAACATGTACAACTGGCGGATGAACCTGGGCCTGATCGTGTTCTACGCGGATTATCTCGACCCGCGCAACATGCTCGACATGATCTGGCACTCGCAGCCGCAGGGATACGGCCGGTCCGACTGGAGGAACGCGGAGTTCGACCGGCTGGTGGAACAGGCGGCCTCGGAGCTGGACAAGGGGAAGCGCCGCGCGCTTTACGCCGAGGCGGAGGAGATCATGGTCTCCGACTACGCCGGATCCTTCCTGTTCCATCCGGTCAACCTGGAACTCAGGAAGCCCTGGGTGAAGGGTATGGTGGAAAACCCGGACGGTACGGTCGGCGCGCTGGACTATACGAGGGTCTACATATCCCGCTGAAGGCCGCCCGCCGCAACGCTTCAACGTTTCCGGTGCGATAATCCAACGGTACCGGGCGGTACAGATCCATTAAAAGAACGAACGCAAACAAAAAGGCCTCCGCGCATTTTTTATCACACGGAGGCCTTTCGAATTTCAATCTGTTTCCGTCCGTATACTTCGGTCAGATCATCATCCGGATCAATGCGGACGTCGATTACCGGATCGCGTCCTTCAACTGGGCGACGAGGTCCCTTATCGACTGGGCGTTACGGGCCCTGGGTGCCAGTCTCAGGTAGTTCTCGTAGGACCTGATCGCGTTCGGATAGTCCTTTATTGTCTGATACTGAATACCCAGATTATAGTGCCAGTTCGGCTTCTTATCATTGATGCGGATCGCGGTCCGGTAGGACCTGATCGCGTTGCTGTTTCGCTTCAACTTCCGGTAAGCGCCGCCCAGCGCGTAATGTGCGTCAGCGAAATTAACATCGATCTCCACCGCTTTTTGTAGCGACTTGATCGCGTTGGAAGTCTGGCCCGCCTTCTGCTGAGCCAGGCCCAGATTATAGTAGGCCTGCTTGTAGTCTGCCTTCAGTTCGATTGCTTTCTGAAAGGCGCCGATGGCGTTCGTAACCTGATCTGCATTAAGATATGCGATGCCGAGATTGTAGTGACGCGGTGGATCGTTTGGCATGTCTTCTACTGCTTTCTTCGCATCCGTGATCGCCTGGGTCTGGGCCTGCACAACCGGTGGGGCGACCACTGCAACCAGAAGGGCAAAAACGAGAAGACAGTTTAACTTCTTGATGCGTGTCATCCTCATTCCTCCGTTGGATAACTGAGCGTTGCGGGACACTGGGTATTTGTGGACAAATCGTGGTTTTCGGCGTATATTGTACTCAAGACAGATAAGATACGCCATTTAGCACAAATACGCAAATTAAATTCTCGACTTTCATGCGTGCGAGACGGAATCGAAGCATCAAGGAGGCCATTGATGACCAGGTACACCGTCGATGATTTTCTGGGAGACGCCCGGCGGATCGTGCGGGAGAACGGGATCAGGCGCGGGCTGGAATCGATCCGGAAGAACACGGAAAGGCTGCTGGGCCAATCCGACCTGTTGGAATCCTACGTAGACATGGACGAATACAGTGGGCATACGGTAATCGGCCATGATCCGGAGACGGACATCCATGTCATCGTCCATGGCGGACGCAAGGGCGGTACTTCCCCGCCCCACGATCACGGTCCCTGCAGCGTGATTTATGGGAACTATACCGGCCACACCGTTATGCGGCGGTGGAACCGGCTGGACAATGGCGGTTCGTTGGGGCCAGCCCGTCTCGAGGTGGCGCGGGAGTACACCGTGGGCGCCGGGCAGGCGACCGCCTTCGCCGAAGGGGAAATCCACTCCATAGACTATCCCGACGGTGCCTTCTTCGTCAGGGTGACAGTGGGGGACGTGGAAAAGCAGAAGACGCGCCGTTTCGATCTCGAACGAGGGATCGTGGAGATTGACGACCGGTCGGCACGGACGGGCTAGCGGATCGCCAGTCCACGGCCTGTACCAGTATGCTGTTATGTAGAAATGGTGTACAGTAACTGCCCAGTCTTATTACGAATCGAAGGAGAGTATAATGAAGGGCCTGTTGTTTGTTATTGCATGCTTAGCTATATCATGTAGTGCGGATTATGTAGAAGCGCAGACTGAGTATGATTTTCGAAGAATTAACTGGGGTATGGGGCCGGAAGAGGTTAAGGCGACAGAAGCTAAACCGCCAGATAAGATAGATGATGAGGGAGATATGGCGTATTTAACTTCTGTTGTGGGGAAAAGGGCTGTGTTATGGTATATGTTTTTTCCAAGTGGGAGTCAAAGCAAGTTGTGGAAAGCTCAGTATATTCTGATGGATGAATATCGTAATGACAACAACTATATACGTGACTTTTCTGAATTGTTCGAAAAACTGAAGTTGAAATATGGTTCCGCTTCGTCTGATCCAGGTTGGCAATGGAATCAGACCCTTTATCAAGATGATCCGGAACGCCACGGATTTGCAGTTTCACTAGGGCATGTAGCGAGGTGGGTTGATTTTAAGACAGATAAAACAACTATTCGGTTGGCGATTTTGGGAGAAAATTACAAGATCAATGTCTTGATAACTTATACTTCGAATGAGTATAAGGATGCTGCGGAATCAGCAGCGGCAGCATCTGAAGCTAGTGACTTGTAACTTTTTAACTGGAAAGTAACTGTTGTAATCAACTTCCAGATCAGATCCAGAATTCCAGTATCATATCACTTTGACCAATGTCAGTCCTCGAACACAGTTTTGAACACGCCCCGGTAAAACCCACCGATATCGTACCGCCGGACCGGATGACCGATCTGCTGCGTCGACGTAACCTGCCGGGTTTCGTCTTCCTGGCCGGGCATCTGGCGGCCACCTTCTTCACCGGTTACCTGGTGTCGTTCTCCCTGGGCACCTGGTGGCTCGCGCCGGCCCTGCTGGTCCATGGCGTCGTCGTGGTACACTGGTTCGCGCCCTTCCATGAATGCTCTCACGGAACGGCCTTCAGGAGTGCGGCGATGAACCGGATCGTCGGCTGGATCACCGGCACCGGGCTGTTTCTCATCCCCGCGTACTTTCGCTACGAGCACCTGGCTCATCATTCCCACACGCAGATCACGGGGGACGATCCCGAGATGATCCCCATGGCGGAAAGCCTGGGCGGCTATCTCTGGTACGCGACGGGTATTCCTTATTTCTACAGCAACCTGACAGCGCTGGCGCGGATGCTCTTCGGGCGGTTCAACGCGGTCGAACAAAAGTTCCTGCCGCGGCGGGAACGGGGCAACGTGGTGGCGGAGGCCTGGAGCATGGTCCTGGCCTACGGCGCGCTGGCGGCCGTATCGGCCTGGTTCGATACGGCGGCGGTGATCCTGTACTGGCTGGCACCCCGCCTCCTGGGGGAGCCCGCCATGCGTCTGATACGCATGTCGGAGCATACCGGCTGCCCCCGAATCCGCCATATCCTGCTCAACACCCGCACCGTGCTGACCATCCCCCTGGTCCGGTGGCTGAACTGGAACAACGCGTACCATGCCGAACACCACGCCATCCCCACCGTGCCCTTTCACGCCCTGGGCGACCTGCACCGGATCATAGGTCCCCACTTCAGGGAAGTGCGGCCGGGATACGTGAACACGCAACTGCACCTGATGTCGAACGGAATGAAAAACAGCGCCGTGAAGGACGGCTGATCGCCGCGAAGGACGCTGATCGCCGCGAAGGACGGCTGATCGATGGTTATTCGCTGGCCGGTCGACTCAGGCTGAGTCCGCGGCATCCTCTTTGGGGGGCACGACGCACAGGAACCCGAGCGGTTCCTCGCCGACGCTCTCGAACTGGTGCTGTTCGTTGGGAGCGATGTACACCACGTCGCCCGGACCCACGTCGTGCACGTCCCACCCGATGAGCACCTTCGCCCGCCCCCGGAGGATGTAGATACCGTGGTCGTGGGGATGACGGTCGAAGGAAGACTGTCCGCCCGGTTCGATTTCGAAGTAGCGGACGGCGAAATTTTTCGCGCCGTCGTCGGGACCGATGACCACCCGCACCGATCCGCCCACGGCCCCGCCCTTGCTGTAGGGCTGCTTCTCCACGCCGGACCAGTCGTTCGCTCCGTTCTGGCCGCGGTGTTTGTGTACTACGCCCATGGCAGCCCTTTCGCGGTGGCCTCCGCCCTCACCCCGGCGTCCGCCCTCACCCCGGCGGATTCCATTTCGCGCTCAACGCCTGAGAAAAATGGATTACATGAAGTTTCGCACGCCGCTGCCGTGCAGTTCCGATATGCGTTCGGCGTCCTTGCGGTCGAAGCCGATGGCCACGAGCTCACGCACGCGCTTCCGGTGCATCTCTTCGTAGAGTCCCATTACCGCGTCCCGCCCCCGGGCGAGTTGCTCCGGGTGGGAACCCCCGCCAGCCAGCGTCATCATGGCCTTGAGCACGAAGGGGCTGGAGCCCGAAGCCTGCTGGAGGAACAGGGTGCGTTCTTCGGCCGCCCGCATCAGGTCGGCCTTGATAGACGGGTCCTGTTCGATGTGGTAGGCGAAATGGGAGATCCCGTAACCCACGTGCCGCCCCTCGTCCTGGCGAGCCAGCTTGAAGGTGCGCGCGGTGACCGGGTCCGGCGCGGCCTGCTCGAGGAACATCAGCAGTTCCATGAACGATCCTTCGCCGAGGACGTGCATCAAGAAGGAACCGTTGGAGTAGTCGTCCTGAGACAGCAGGCTGCGAAGGGACCATTCCGTCGCGGCCGAGACGTACTGCAATCCTCCGCCGTTGGCGAGGGCCCGCTTGGTGAAGACCTCCGCGTGCCTTGCTTCGTCCATGACCTGCGTGGCCAGGAAGAGGACGACTTCCGAAAACTGGGGATCGATCCGGTTCATGAACTTGGCCGGCAGGTACATGGCCAGGTATTCGTTCTGAATCAGGAAGGTCATGACCTGGCAGACCGCCTGTTCCAGGTCGTCCGGTAGTTCGGGCAGGTCGTGCCAGGGGATGTCCGTCGTCGCGTCCCACTGGCCGGCCTTGCCCTGCTCGTACAACTCCGCGATGTTATCGGCCCATACCAGCTTCTTCTCCTGGATGGTAAATCCGAAATCGGGCGTTCCGGGATCGACCACCGAACCGCGCTGGGCCAGTCCCTGCCCGCCGGACGCCACTTCCGGCACTTCGCCCGCCCTCCCGACCTGGCAGTCCCGCATGAGGATGCCGCGGCCGTTCACGGGCTTCACCTTTATTCCCTTGTCCGGCTCGCCCCAGTCGGACGTATCGGGCAGAGGAATATTGAAATCTTCGGACATATAAGGTTGGTTCCCTGGCTGAACACGTGGGCAGAACACGTGCAGTTCGTTTCCTGGCAGAAATTGACTTAACCTCGATCGCCAGGTATATGTATGATACTGGGTTTCCCGATTGAAGACAAGGCGAAGGTGGGAAGGACGTTCCATGAATCTGACGAGACTCCGGGTATTTCGTCTGTGGCGCGTGATGGCGCGGCGCTTCCGGCAACGCCTGCACGCCAATATCGAGCGTATGCGGACGACCGACCAGATCTTCATGATCAGCGCGGCGGCGATCATTGGCGTACTCGGCAGCGCAGGCGCCATCGCCTTCCGGTGGCTGATCGGCACTATCGAGTCTCTCGCCTGGGGCGGGGGGATACCGAGCGTATCGTCGGCCGATACCTTGCTGATCGTGGGCGTCCCCGCGGCCGGCGGGCTCGTCGTGGGCGTGCTCATCTACTTCAGCACGCGCGAAGCCCGCGGACTGCCCGATGTCATGGAAGCCGTGGCGCTGCGCGGCGGCCGCGTCAGGCCCCGGGTCGCCGTCGAGACCTCGATGGCCACTGCTATCAGTATCGGCACCGGCCTCTCGGTTGGACGGGAAGGACCCATCGCCCAGATCGGCGCGGCGCTGGGGTCCACATTCGGGCAACTGTCCCGGGCGAACGTGCACCGCATGCGCACCTTCGTGGGATGCGGCGCAGCGGCCGGCATCGCGGCAACGTTCAACACGCCGATCGCCGGAGCCCTCTTCTCCCTGGAAGTGATCCTGGGCAACTTCTCATTCAGCCGGTTCAGCCCCATCGTCATCTCTTCCGTGGTGGCCACGGCCATATCCCGCCACTACCTGGGCAACCAGCCGTCGATCGTCGTACCGCCCCACAGCCTGAATCACCCCCTTGAACTCGCGTTTTACGCCGTGCTGGGCATCCTGGCGGCCATCGTAGGGACGCTCTTCGTCAAAGCACTGTACGGCGTGGAAGACCTCTACCGGAAAGTACCGATCCCGGAATATCTGAAACCCATGACGGGCGGACTGCTGGTCGGTCTCATCGCCCTGTTCTATCCCCAGATCCTGGGCGTGGGTTACGAGACCATGGACCGGGCGCTTTTTTCAGACCTGGAATGGAAGCTTCTGGTCATCCTCGTCTTCATGAAAATAGCGGCCACGTCTTTCACGCTGGGGTCGGGCGCTTCGGGTGGCGTGATCGCCCCGTCCCTTTTCGTCGGCTGCATGCTTGGCGGCGCATTCGGCGCCCTGGTGAACCTGTTGTTCCCCAGCATGAGCGGAGCACATGGCGCCTACGCGCTGGTGGCCATGGGCGCGCTGGTCTCGTCGACCATCCGTACGCCGCTCACGTCGATTCTCATGATTTTCGAAATGACCGGCGACTATGCGATGATCCTTCCGCTGATGATCTCCATCATCATCAGTACGGCGTTGTCCGCCTACCTGTTGAAACCATCGGTGTATACCCTGCGCCTGTTGAGAAGGAACGTGGACCTGGAGAAAGGACAGGAGACGAACATACTCCGGTCGCTTGCCGTGTCCGAGGTCCGCGAGCCATATTTCGAAACGATTCCGCCCCATGCCCCGCTCGACGACCTGATGACCCGCCTGGCGGAGAGTTCCTACACCGAGTTCTACATCACCGACGACGAGGAGCGATACCAGGGCACCGTCACCTTCGACCGCATTCGCAGTCTCGTAGCCTACGGAGAGGACCTCGAAGGCGTCATCGTCGCCCATGACATCGCCCAGTTCGACCTGCCGACGGTTACGGACGCCGATACGCTGGACCGGGTCATGCTGCTGTTCGGCAGGCATCAAGTCAACGCCTTCCCCGTGGTCGAACCGGGCAACAGCCGCCTCGTCGGCGTAATCAGCCGGGAACATGTCATGGACGCCTATAACCGGGAGACCGCGAGAAGGGACCTGGCCGGTGAATTCGACAGCATGGTGCATACGCTGACCGGCGGGCAGGCCGTTCAACTGGGGGACGATTACGCCATGGTCGAAATCAACGCGCCCGGGAAGTTTACCGGCCAAAGTATCCGGCGCCTGCAGATCCGCAGCCGGCAGGGGGTGCAGATCCTGCTCATCAGGAAACGGGACCGCCGTGCCGGCCAGAACCATTTCGTGCCATCACCCGACTACGTGATTCAGGAAGACGACGTACTGCTCGTCGCCGGAGAACGCGACAGCATAGAACGCATACAACACCTCTAACGCATTCGACACCTTAACGCATTCAACACCTCTAACGCATTCGATATCGAAAATGTTTACTTGACAAATGTTAAGTTGACATCGAACGATTACGCCATATTATAGCAGTTTATCTTCAGTATCGTGCGATCGGTCTTTAGTATAGAGGGTTTCCTTTTCCATCACTTCACATTATGGAGGCGCGAAAATGGGTACCTTTTTGTTACGAAGAATCGGGGTCTGGCCGGTGATCCTGATGCTAGCCGTCCTTCCTGCAGCCGCGCAGGAAAATGCCGGGGAGGACATGGAGACCGGTGGTGGTGCGGGCGTTTCGGACCTGGTTGAAATCTCGGGTTTTGTCGACGCCAGCTACACCTACAACAATGTGGATGACACAAATACCTTCGGCCTTGACCAGGTGGAGATCGATCTCTCGAAAAACCTGGGCGGCATCGGCTCGTTGAGAGCCGACATTGAATGGGTCAGCGACGGTGAGGGCGGCTTCACGCTGGACGCCGAGCAGGGCTACGTCACCCTGGATCTCGGACTGGGCCGGGGCGAGGGGAACTATCCGACCCTTACTTTCGGCAAATTCAACGCGCCCATCGGGTTCGAGCTCCTGGACGCTCCCGACATGTACCAGTTTTCTCACGCGCTGGTCTTCGACATGGGACTTCCGACCAATCTGACCGGCGCCATGCTGTCCATGGACCTGGGCGGTGGGGTCGACGTGGTGGTTCATCTTACGAACGGATGGGACCAGAACGTCGATACGAACACCGACAAAATGATCGGCGGAAGACTCGGTTACAGCCACGAAGAAATGGGCGGTATCGGGTTCTCAGCCATGCGCGGCGACGAAAAGGGGCTGGTCGGCAACCTGACGGTTTACGATGTTGACCTGACCTTGACGCCGGCTCCCGGACTGCTGATCGGTGGAGAATACAACAGCGGGAAGACCGACCTGGAAGAAGTCAGCCTGGAGAACAGCTGGAACGGTTTCATGGTGATGGCCCATTACAGCGTGACCGACGTCATGGGACTGACGGGTAGATACGACCGTTTCAACCTGGAGATTTCTCAGATCGCGGCACGCCGCACCGGAGCGCAGGACCACCCGAGGGGCCGCCTCGAACTGACTCAGCAGGCCCTTACCATCGCTCCGACGTTCGCGCTGACCGACGGCCTGGGATTTCTGATGGAACTTCGCCGCGATTTCTCGGACGAAGAGATCTTCGGCGATCCGGGGTCCGGCAAACGTGAGAAGTCGATGGTCAATTTCGCCTTCGAGATGACCTACTCGTTCTAATCAGCGGGGTGCCCGGTCCGAGCGTCCGAGCGGTCCGGGCGGTACGCGGTCCGGACGGTTCGCGGTCCGGACGGTTCGCGGTACTGGACCGGCTCAGTAGAGATCGGCTTCACCGGTGCCCACACGATCAGTGGAGATCAGCCTCACCGGCGCCCACACGATCAGTACAGATCGGCTTCACCGGCACTCGCCCGCAGGATCTCGGGCTCCCGCCCCGTAAGATCGACCACCGTCGATGGCGCTGAAACGATGACGCCGCCGTCCGCGATGATGTCCACTGTACTGCCGAACCGGAACTCAATGGACTCGACGTCGTTCATCGCGATGCCATCCTCCGCGGCCACTACGCTGGTACTTAGCACGGGCCGTCCGAGGGTCCGCACGATTTCGAGGCAAATGCGGTTGTCCGGCACCCGGATGCCTACCGTCCGCCGCTTGCCGATCATGAATTTCGGCACGTCGCGCGAAGCCTCCAGAATGAAGGTGTAGGGACCGGGCAGCAGGCGTTTCATCATGCGATAGGACGCATTGGAGATGTTCTTCGCGTACCGGGCGAGATCCTTCAAATCCGAACAGACGAAGCTGAGCGGCTTCCCGGCGGGAACCTGCTTGATCTGGTAGATCCGGTTGATGGCCTTGCGGTTGAAGATATCGCAGCCCAGTCCGTAGACCGTGTCGGTCGGATAGACGATCACGCCGCCACGGTGCAACGCATCGACGATCCGGTCGACATGCCGCTTCTGGGGGTGTTCGGGATGCAGTTGAAGGATAGCGGCCATGGCTGCTCAGGGTACGTGGTTCAGCACCTTCCTGCATACTTCGATGGCCCGGTCGATCTGCTCGCTGCTTACGTCGAGATGCGTAACCGCGCGGATGACACCGGGTTTCATGGCGAGCATCCTGACACCTTCTTCGGACAGGCGATCGACAGCCTCGAAGGGATCGAGGCCGTCTTTCAGGCTGAAGAAAATCATATTGCTGTGGATCTCGTCCAGGTCGATTTCGACGGTCTCGAGGTCGGCGAGCGCTTCCGCCAGCCGGGTGGCGTGGCCATGATCCTCCACGAGCCGGGAGATATTGTGCTCCATGGCGTATAGGCCGGCCGCCGCAAGGACGCCTGCCTGGCGCATACCGCCGCCCAGCATCTTCCGGTAATATCGCGCGGCGTCGATCGTGGCCTGGTCGCCCGCGAGCACACTGCCGACCGGTGCGCCAAGGCCCTTCGAGAGGCATACGGAAACCGTATCGACGTGGCGTGTATAGGTCTGGGCCGTCAGCCCGGTGGCCGCACAGGCGTTGAACAACCGGGCGCCGTCCATGTGGACGCGCAGGTTGTTCGACCGCGCACATTCGCCGACCCTGGACAGCGACTCCACGGGCCACGGATAGCCCGCGGATTTGTTGTGGGTGTTCTCCACGGCGACCAGCGCCGTCCTTCCGTAATGCACGTTGTCGCCCCGCTGGATCACGTCCTCCATCTGCGCAGGCGTGATTATGCCGCGTTTACCCTCCAACAGCCTGACCTGGACACCTGACAACGCCCCGAGCGCGCCGGCTTCCGCATTGAAAATATGGCTGTACTTCTCGGCGATGACGTCATTGCCGTGATGGGTCTGCGACCGGACGGCCAGCTGGTTGCCCTGCGTGCCGCTCGAGACGAAGAGGCCGGCGTCCTTGCCGAGCAAGGCGGCCATGGCTTCTTCCAACCGGTTGACCGAGGGGTCCTCCCCGAAACAGTCGTCGCCGACTTCCGCGTTCGCCATGGCGCGGCGCATGGCCGGCGTAGGCCGGGTCATGGTGTCGCTGCGCAGTTCGACGATCTGCATGGACGCTCCTTTAGTGTCCGTACTTTACCAGGGTCACACTGGTGCCGGTTTCCGTAATCTTGAACTCGACTTCGTCCATGAGCGCCTTGATCATCAGGATGCCCCGGCCGTTTTCTTTAAGCAGGTTGTCCGGATTCAGCGGGTCCGGAAGCGCGTCGGGATCAAAACCCCCGCCACAGTCGCAAATGTGTATCCTGAACATATCTGCACTGCAACTGCAGGTGATGAGGACCGTCTTCGACTCGTCGCACCGGTTCCCATGTAGAATCGCGTTCTTGACGGCTTCGTTCACGGCGATCATGATGTCGCCGCGCATTCCCTGATCGTAGCCGGTCCGGACCGTCAGGTCCTCTATGCGGCGGTCCACCTCCGCGGTCAGATCGGGATTGCTGGGTATCCTGAGTTCCAGCGTCACGCCGCTTCCCGCCTCGTTGTGCAGACTTTCGCCCATGTAAGCCACTCCATTTGGCCGGCGCGCGAACCACCGGTGCGCAGGCCGGATCCTGCCGGGACCATACTCGTCCCGGAATTCGGCATCTGCCTTTCGAACTCAATCAAGGTATGGAGTGGGTAGTGCCGTGTCAAGTTCGGGGCGGAGGGACGTGGCCTACTGGGTTCTTTTGAATCTGCGTTCGATCTCGTCGAGGGGCATGCGTACGACGGTGGGGCGTCCTCCGGGCGTCACGTAGGGTGATTCCGTGGCGAAAAGGTCGTTGACGAGCCCGTTCATCTCCTGCTGGGACAGCGTGTCGCCTTTCCGGATTCCGGCATGGGAGGAAAAAGTGCGCACGATACGTTCTTCCGCCTTCAGGGCTTTCTCCGGTTGCTCTTGCAGGTTTTCGATCATCCGGTGAAACAGCGTATCCACACCCTGGTTGCCCGCCATGCAGGGAACGGCGTCGACCACCACCGTACGCTCGCCAAACTGTTTCAAACTGAATCCCAACCTGCTGAAATGATCGAAGTGTTCCTGGACGAGCGCGACCTGCGGCACCATAAGATCCAGGGTCACCGGGAACAGCAATTGCCGGGACGGGGCGGTTTCATGGGCCATCGTCTTCAGCGCCTGTTCGAACAGCACACGCTCGTGGGCGGCATGCTGGTCGATCAGTACGAATCCGTCTCTGACCTGGGCCAGGATATAGGCGTTGTGCAGTTGCCAAAGCGATACCATTGCCCCATCGTGATGCTCCCTGACCGTGCCCTGACCCGCTTCGTCGCGCTCCTCCGATGCCGCTTCCGCGGGCGTATAGGTCCACTCGCCCTCAGGGTTCCCGACCTGGCTCGCCGGGCCGAACAGGCCAATCAGGGTCCTGCGCTCCACGGCCGATCCCTGGTCGGACGCGTTATTGCCGCCGGGCGCAGCGGCCGGCGTCATATCGGACACGTCCGGCGTATCCGTCTCGAAAACGGGCACGACGTCCGAGTTCTGCAGCGCCAGCCGGATGGACCGTAACAGCCGCTCATAGACCCTGGATTCATCGGAAAAACGGATCTCGCGCTTCGCGGGATGGACGTTGACGTCCACCTCGTTGAGATCGATATTCAGGAAAATAATAGATACGGGATACCGGTCCCGGGGAAGAATGGAACCGTACCCTTCGAAAACGGCGTGGTTCAAGGCGCGGCTAGATACGGGCCTGAGGTTGATGAACAGGTATTGGTGAGTACGGGAAACCCTGGCGGCGTCAGGACGGCTGATGAACCCGTGAACCTTGACGATCTCGTCTTCGAAAGTGACCGGTATCATCTGGTTCATGAGCGTGTTGCCCATGACGGCCTGCGCACGCGTGTAGGTATTGGACACGGCGGGCAGGGCAAGGGTGTCCCGGCCGTCCACCGTCAGCGTGAAGGCGATGTCGGGATAGGCCATCGCCGTGGTGGAAACCACCGTTACGATATGTCGGGTCTCCGTAGCCGTCGTTCGCAGGAATTTCCGCCGGGCGGGTACATTGTAGAACAATTGCGAGACGGCAATCGTCGTGCCCCGGGCGCGTCCGGCGTCCGTTACCCGAGGAGTCGCCCCCCCGTCGATGCGGACGCGGGTTCCCACCGTCTCCGGGTCCGCACTGGTCGTCAGATCCACCCTGGCCACGGAGGCGATGCTGGCCAGCGCCTCGCCCCGGAAACCGAAAGTGCCGATGCGATAGAGGTCGTCCTCGCTGTCGATTTTGCTGGTCGCATGCCGCTCGAAGGCCAGCGCCGCGTCTTCGCGGGACATGCCCCTTCCGTTGTCGATCACGCGTATGAGCTGCTTTCCGCCCGATTTGACCTCCACGGAAATGCGCTCGCTGCCGGCATCTATGGAGTTCTCGACCAGTTCCTTGACGACCGAGGCGGGACGTTCGATCATCTCGCCCGCGGCGATCATGTTCGCCAGATTCTCAGACAGTACCTTGATTCGATCGGCCATGGTGTCCGCGCGGTTCCGGGGCTCAGTTGTCGTAGGTGATCCGGTAGATCATCCCGGCGTAGTCGTCGGATACGAGCAGGGATCCGTCCGGCATGACCTCCACGTCGGCCGGTCGTCCGTAGACCTCTTCGTCCTCGTGCCATCCCGTGGCAAAGTCCTCGTATCCCACGGCCTCGTTGCCTTCCAGGCGCACGAGGGTGATCCGGTACCCGATCTTGTCGTCCCGGTTCCAGGATCCGTGCTCCGCGATGAACACCTGCTGACGGTACTCGGACGGGAACATGCCGCCTGTGTAGAACCGCATACCCACCGCCGCGACGTGCGGGCCGAGTTCCTGCTCGGGCGCCACCATGGTATCCAGTGGCCGCCGGCCGCCGAATTCGGGGTCCGGGACATCGATGCCGTGGTGGTAAGGGAAGCCGAAATGCTGTCCTCCTTCGGTCACGCGGTTCAGCTCGTCCGGCGGAGTGTCGTTCCCCATGAGATCCCGCCCGTTGTCCGTAAACCAGAGTTCCCCCGTCCCCGGATGCCAGTCGAAGCCCACGGTATTGCGCACGCCGCTCACATGGACCTCGAGGTCAGATCCGTCCGGGTTCATGCGCATGATGGTCGCGTACCTCGGATCAACGCGTTCGCACACGTTACACGGAGCGCCCACGGGAACGTACAGCCTGCCGTCCGGTCCGAATCGGATGAACTTCCACCCATGGTGCCGGTCGGTCGGGAACCCATTGTTGACCACAACGGGATCGGGCGGGTCTTCCAGGCGGTTTTCGATGTCGTCGTACCGCAGA
This sequence comes from uncultured Gemmatimonadota bacterium, assembly GCA_964655785.1. GTDB lineage: Bacteria > JAAXHH01 > JAAXHH01 > JAAXHH01 > JAAXHH01 > JAAXHH01. Next base: position 15,246 of record CAZZNP010000014.1, on the reverse strand, counting down.
ACCCGGCTGACCTCCGCGACGTAAAGCGCCCCGTCACGAAACGCGACACCGCTCGGCATCCTGAGTCCCCTGTCGAGCGTAATCACCTCGTCGGCGGTGTAATCCCCGTCCAGGTCCCGTACAGCGTATAGGTTTCCGGCGCGGCGGGAACCCACGAAGAGCGTGCCGCCGGGACCCATGGTCATTGCCCGGGCGTTCGGGACCTCACGGGCGTAAACGGAGATCCTGAAGCCTTCGGGCAACCGGATGCGGGAAAGAAGAGGATCGGTCTCCGGGTTTCCGGTTTCAGGCGCGGGGGTAGTCCCACAGGCGGCGCCTAGCAGGAAACCCGTAAGGAGGAGGCATGTCAACCAATGTCGGATTGCGGTCATTTAATGGGGCCGGCGGTAATCGTTGCGGGCGTGTCGTTCGGCCGGAGGCGCAGCAATCCGCGCCAGGGTCCAGAAGTCAATTTCAACTGTATTCATGGTAAAGACTGCGGGGACACAAATCAAGGGTAAACTGTTGCTTGCCTTTCTACCTATCGACCGTATATGTTTACCACGGGTTTTGCAGCATCCATCGCCTCGAGAACCGGTCATGTCCCGCATCGAAATCCTGCGCAAAAACGGTATTGAACCATATCCCGCCCGGGCGTGCAGGACGCATTCGACACGCCAGGTCCGGGAATCCGGCGCCATCTGCAGCCGGTCCGTGATTGCGGGCAGGCTGGACCGGCTGGATACGCAGGCTCGAAGCGGCGTGCTGACGGATTGGACGGGCTCGGTCGACCTGGTCCTGGATGAACCAACTCTGACGGACGCCCTCAACCTGCTTGCCACCGGCGACCTCGTGGAGTGCACGGGTACATGGGAACGGAGCGCATACCACGTTTCTGCCCTGAGACTCCTGGCGCCGCGTCTGCGCGAAGCGCCTGAACCGGAAGCCGCCGACGCCGTGCGCATCCGGGCGCGTCTCCTGGACGGGACCCGTTCATTCTTCGAAAACCGCGGTTTCATCGCCGTGGACACCCCCACCTTCATGACGGTGCCGGACCTGACGCCGGCCCTACATTCCTTCCGGACCGAATACGTGGACGGAGAAGGCGGAAAACGGTCGTTCTATCTACAGACCTCACCGGAACACTACATGAAACGCCTGCTTGCGGCCGGCTGCGAACGTATCTACCAGATTTGCAGGTTCTATAGAAACGGAGAACGTTTCGACACACACCACCCCGAATTCACCGGCCTCGAATGGTACGAGGCATTCGCCGATTACGAGGCGGTCATGGAGACCACCGAGGCCTACGTGACGTCACTGGCCGAAAAACTCATGGGGACCACCAGGCTGGCCTACCAGGGGACCTTGATCGACCTCAGTCCGCCCTGGCCCCGGTACCGTGTGAGGGATTTCTTCCTGCAACAGACCGGTATCGACCTGAATGACTGCGACTCCCGGGACGCGTTCGCTTCAGCGGCCGGGGGCAAAGGGTTCGAGGTGCGGGACGACGACGTTTGGGACGACCTGTTCCATCGCGTTTTCCTTACTTCCGTCGAACCGGCTTTACCATCCGATCGGCCGGTCTTTCTGACTGAATATCCGGCGCGGCTGCCTTCCCTGGCGCGCAAGGTTCCCGGCGAGGACCGGTACGTTGAGCGATTCGAGCTATACATCGGGGGCCTGGAACTGGCTAATGCATTCACGGAGTTGAACGACCCGGCGGAGCAGCGCGCCAGGTTCGAGGCGGACCTGGAGGTTTTGCGATCGGGACAGGGGCGGGACCGCTACGACGGCGACGTGGACGAGGCATTGCTGGCGGCACTGGAGTACGGCATGCCCCCTTCGGGCGGCATCGCCGTCGGCCTGGACAGGCTGGCCATGCTTTTCTCCGATGCGCGTACCATCGACCCCTTGATCATGTTCAGGAATTACTGATCGGCTAACATAAACAGGACCGGAAGAAACAGAAACGGAAGAAACAGAAACGGAAGAAACAGGGACGAATGTAACAAAAACGAAGAAACAGGAACGGAAGAAACAGGGACGAATGTAACAAAAACGAAGAAACAGAAACGGAAGTAACAGGGACGAATCTATCGAATACAGGAGGATGGCATGCGGGCACTGATGTATCTTGGAACGCGTCAAATGGAAATGCAAGATGTTGCGGAGCCCGGGACAGCGCACGGCCGCGTCGTGCTCAAGGTCGGCGCGGCGAGCATATGCGGATCGGACCTGCACGGCTTCCTGGGCAAGAGTGCCAAGCGTGTCCCGCCCCTGATCATGGGTCATGAATTTACCGGTGAAGTCGTTGACCTTGGCCGGGGAGTGGAGGAACTCTCTGTCGGCGATCGGGTCACAATAAACCCGATCCTGTCCTGCGGCCGGTGCGAAGAATGCCTGGGTGGCCGCACCAGTATCTGTCCCCACCGCACGGTGATCGGGATCGAGCATCCGGGCGCCTTCGCCAACTACGTGTCTGTTCCGGCGGAATCCTGCTTCAGACTGCCGGACCACGTGGGTGATCTCGAGGGCAGCATGGTCGAATCCCTCTCGAACGCGTTGCATATCTTCGACCGGAGCCTGCGGGGGTTCATCCGGAGCGTGGCGGTCGTAGGCGCGGGTACGCAAGGGCTCCTCGCCCTGCAGGTGGCCCGTCACATCGGGGCGACCCGCATCGCGGTGACGGACATGGTCCCCTCCCGACTGGCGCTGGCTTCCACGATGGGCGCGACGCACACCATCGACGTGAAGGCGGACGACCCGGTGGAAGCGGTGCTGGACATGACGGATGGGCAAGGGGTGGACCTGGCGGTCGAAGCGGTGGGCCACACGGTGACGCAGGAACAGGCCGTTCGGATGCTGCGGCAGGGCGGCGAGGCCGTGCTCCTGGGCCTGGGCGCCGAAGCGCCCATGGCCATCGACGGCGTGGCCATGGTCAACAAGGAACTGACCGTTCGCGGTTCCTACGCGTACACCAGCCTGGATTTCGCCTATTCCCTCGAACTCATCTCCACGGGCAGGATCGACGTCGCTTCCATGGTCGTCGAAAAGGACCTGGAGCAGGGCCCCGTGCTTTTTGAGAAACTAGTGGACGACCCGGGAGATCTGATCAAGGTGGCGCTGGTTCCCGCTACCTGAAACGGTACGTTCCCGAGTCAGCGGCCAGAACCGTGCAGCAACAGGGCTTTCCTGAATCCCTCCTGGGAGACCCAGCGCGTGTTGTACTCGTTACGGTATTTCCGCAGGTCGGCATCGTCCGGGTAGCGGGATTCCGGTCCGTATGGGTAATCTTCCATGCCGTGAAAGGGAAGCGGTCTGATCGTGGCCGCGGTCGCCGTGTTCAGGTCGCCTTCTTTGAGCCAGCCGTCGGTGTGCAGTACGAAATCCCGTGCCCAGCCCGGCGGCGGTTCGGGCAGGTCCGCCGCATCGAAGGTCACCTTGATTTCCTCTCCCGAACTATAGATGACATACTGATTGTCGGATGCCCGCAGCAAGGCGGTCACGTCGCCGTACCGAGTCCGGTACCCCTCGAAAGGCAGCCACTGGGGTTCCCCGCTCAGTGCCTGGTAGTCCCTGATGAACGGGCCATATGGCGCTGCCCGGTACTCCCGGGAATAGCCGCGGTAGTGTAGATCCGCGGATTCCGGAAACAACCGGGTGATGCGCCTTTCGGGACGCGCGGGTTCGTCGACCGTAAAAAAGGCCTCGCTCCAGTACAACTCCAGGTTCGTGGTGAGCCTGACCCGGTAGTCATCGGTGGGGAATCGGCCCGACAGGTCGATGAAAACGGTCTTGTGTTCCCCCGATGGAAAGCCGGTGTACGGTATGACGGTCCGCCACTTTCCGTCGACGTCCGGCGTTTCCAGGTAAGGCGGGATCACGACGGCGTTTTCACGCTGGGAAAGGGCCAGGTTGGAGCTTGGCTCGACGGGCATGATCCAGCCGCCCAGGTAGAGGTGGATCCGCTTCGCACCCTTGAGATCGCCCAGGTCGAGCGTGATCGAATGCGGTTCGGGCACGCCCTGGAATTCGCCGAGGCCGTAATCACCGACATACAGGCTGTCCCGCCCGGTCAGATGGGGGAGGATATCGCGTCCATACAGGTCATAGGCCGACACGGGCAGGCGCGGGTCCGTCACCGTATGGATTTCCAGTCCAGGGTAGGGCGGCGGCAGGTATTTTTCGTCCACGTAAATGTCAGTCTCCTCCGGGTGGTCGACGACCAGCAGTTCCATTTTGTCCATGTACACCGCGTCCCAAAGCTCTTCCACGACACGGATTTCGAACTTCCCGTCCCGCTTCCTCAACTGGTCTCCCCGGATCTTGACGTGGTCGTTTGCCGCATCCGGCCAGGCCGGCGCGCCGGTCTCTGTCAGGGCCCCGATGGCGCTTCGCGTCATCAGGTGCGTGACGAATACGTACCGGTCGCCGTTCCAGGTGTACAGCGACGGACAGGACCCTTTGAGCCGCTGGGGTTCGACGATGAGCGTGCGAGACTCCGGATCGATCCGGTTCTGGGGAACACCGTTGCTCCAGGTGACCCGGATCACGTCGGCCTGCCCGCGGGCGCCGAGACCGACGTGGGTAGCTGGAGACTGGACCAGCAGAGACTGGTAATGGGCCCCCGCGTTTACTTCTATCGTGGATCCGATACCATAGAAGTTGTTCTTGCCGCTTCCTTCCAGCGCCGCGGCAAGCTGAACCTTGAGCCAGCCGTTCGCGTTGCCGCCGTCGTTGCTGAGCGCGTGCACGCGTCCCTCGGACAGCAACAACAGATCGAGGTCGCCGTCACCGTCCAGGTCGCCGGTTTCCACGTCTTCGACGGTCGAGGGCAGCTCCGGCAGCAGAGGCGCTTGCTCATCGAACCGTCCGTTTCCCATGTTTCTGACCAGCCGCATTCCCGCCCGGCCCGGCGCCGACGACCCAGCCAGGGCCAGGTCGATGAAGCCGTCGTTGTCGAAATCGAAGGGTCTCACGGCGATCGGCTCCAGACCGTCGCACGCACTGCTTATCGCCGGCGGCGTACGCCCCCCGTCGAACCCGCTGCCGCCGTCGTTCCACAGCAACCGGCATCCAACACCGCCGGACCCTGCCATGAACAGGTCCAGCGCTCCGTCGTTATTGAAATCGGCCGCGGCGACCGTGTTCGCTCCGCCCCACCGGATTTCGCCGAAACGGTCCGTCCAGTCCACCCACCTGCCCTGGCGCACGTTTCTGTAGAACCGGTGCGTCCCGTCGTCAAACAATGCGATCACATCCACGGCGCCGTCCAGGTCGAAGTCTCCCCAGGCCAGCGGCTGACCGGGCGGGGGGCCATTTACGGCCACGTCGTCATCCAGGAAACCCGTAGAGGATGTGGCGTTTTCAAATGAACCGTCCTCCGTATG
>CAZZNP010000014.1:0-9774 GCA_964655785.1 uncultured Gemmatimonadota bacterium | reverse complement strand
CATCCAGGAAACCCGTAGAGGATGTGGCGTTTTCAAATGAACCGTCCTCCGTATGCCGGTAGAATCGAAGGGACGACATGTTGGAATTCAGGAAATCCAGATCCCCGTCGTGGTCGAAATCCGCAACAGACGCGTAGGGGACGAATCGCAAACTATTCAGGTTAAGGGTCTGCGGCCGACTGAATGTACCATTCCCTTCGTTGAGGTACACCTGGGGATACGCCGAATCGGCTACCACGACGAAGTCCACATCACCGTCGTTGTCGAAGTCGCCTGGAGCCAGTCTGAACACAGGATCTGCGGGTGTCGAAAACGGCAGTCCCATCCATGGAGTCAGAACGGTCTCCCAGCCGTCCACGCCGTCGCGAAGCACGGTCAATCCGCGCGTTCCCGCCAGCATCAAGTCCAGCTGTCCGTCACCGTCCGCGTCCAACAGCGCCATGTCCGTCCATCGTGCCTCATCCGGCAGGGCATCGCCAATCCAGCTGTCGCCCGTCTCCACGAACCGCATGGCGACCAGGGAGTCCGCCGCCACGACGGCGAGATCCGCGGGGGCCGTCCGGAAATCATAGAGCGGAGGCGACTGCTGCGAAGGGTCCCCAAGGCGGTCCCTGGAACGCCGGTAGGACGGGTCCACCACGAGCAGGTTGCCCAGGATGCCCGCGCTGGACTCGGCCTCGGCCGCATCCCGGCGATGCAATGCGGCCAGTGTTCGATCCAGCCAGGTCCGTACTTCATCGGAAACCGGTACGAGCAACGGGCCCATCCGTTCGTAACCCTCGGCGGCTTCGACGAACCTGCCCATTCGAACCAGGATTTCGTTCAATTCGACGAGCAGGGCCAGGTTTTCCGGTTCGTATTCGAGCATGGCCTGCAACTCGTTCATCGAATCTTCATCCCGATGGTCCGGTCCCTTAAGCCTTCTCGTCTCGGTGAGATACTTGTACCGGAGTGCCACATGGGACTCGTTGTGACCGATCCCGTGGGCGAGCAGGTCCACGGCGCCTTCCCGGTCTCCCAGGGCCGCCACGATATCGGATCGGATGGACAGGACATCTCCATCCTGCGGAGCAAGATCCGCGGCCCGGTCTATAGCCTCGGCGGCCTGCTCGAGTTCCCGCAGTTTCAGCAGCGCCAGGGCCAGGTTCGCGTGACCAAGGGGCTCTCGCGGCACCAGCAGGATCACCTTCTCGAAGGAATCCGCCGCGCTTTCCAGGTCGTTTCGGTAGAGGTAGGCCAGGCCCGTGTTCTTCTCCGACAGGACTTCCACCCATACATCGCGGGCGGGGGCCGTATCGCCGCAACCCGCGAGGATAAGAACGGCCAGCGTTAATGCGATGGAGGTTGTGGGTTTCCGCATCCTGCGTCACCTCGTGTGGAGGTAGATCAAAACCGGTTGATGGCCATCAGTTCGCTGCCGCCATCCTGCCCTACGCGCTTCACGGCGATGGCGATCCGGTTCTCCCTGTCGAGGGCGTCCCAGTACTTCACCATGACCTCCTTCGCCCCGCCCTGCAGGGGCATGTCCAGAGGGTCGCCCGTAAATCCCGGCAACGGGTCGCCGTCGCCCATGTAGGTCGTCAGGCAGTATCCCTGGCCGGCCGGCGGCGGATCCGGCAGATAGGTCGCCCGGTCGGTAAGGGCGGGATCGGACGGATTCGCGCTGAGCACGCTCAATGAAACGGCGGGCGCGCCCGACAGGTCCAGCATACCGCTGATCCGGGGCGTGTAGTTCGGGGCGTCGGGCTCCCGTTCCCTCGTGGCCAGGGCGGCCTCGAAGGTCCCGCCGCTACGCAGGGCGTCGTATACCGTCCGCGACTGGTCTCCGTTGGCAACGATGTAAACCCCAGGCAGCTCGAGCATGGCAGGATAGATGATGAGTTCGGGGTCTTCCAGTCTGGACGGGTCGGCCGGCACGGTCCGAAGTACGGGCCCGTCTGTCATGAACCGGCGGTTCCGGCTGTGTTCGCTACGGCCCATGATCCAGTAGACCAGCAACCAGGCGTCGTCCTCGGCCGACCTGCCGATGACCAGGCCCCGGCCGGGATAGCTGTTCGATGCGATATACCGGGAGAAGTTACTTTCAGGACGGTGTGTGTCGTTCATGGGTGTTCTTGTGCCGAACCACTCATTCGAACAGGTTCATCTGATCGGGGTTTATGTCGAGCGTTCTTTCCGAGGGCGTCCGGTCCTGGGCGAAGTCACGATCCAGGAGCAAGAGGGCATCCCTCACGTCCGCCGCCACCTCCGCATACGTTCCTTCGTGGACGGGTTTCAGCAACAGGACTTCCTCCCGTTCGATGTCCGGGTCGGAGAGCAGCGCCGCGCTGTGCGTGCTGATCAACACCTGCCGGCCGGCGTTCCGTTGCATCCTGAAAATCAGGGCTGCGAGCCGGTTGACGATGCCCGAATGCAGACAGAGCTCAGGTTCCTCCAGCAACAGCAGTGACTCCCCTTCGAGCAGCGCCCACAACATGCCGATAAGACGCAACGTTCCGTCGGAGAACTGATCTTCCCGCTGAATGCCCGCCCTGGGCCGCCAGTGGGCGTATAGTGCCTGGAGATGGGGACGTCCCGTCTCCTGGTCCCTTACGAACTCGAGTTGTTCGAGTCGCGGCACGGCGAGCTTGAGCACCTGCTCGATCCGAGAAAGGCGGGCCCTACGGGTACGTTCATGCTCCCGGGCGATTCTGTCCAGGAAATCCTGGCCGTAGGGATCGCCTTCGATGGTCTGCCCCAGGACCAGGTCGGTGTGGCGAAGAAGCGACGGAACCAGGTGATGGTAGGTGATGGATTGAAAGAACCGCGAAATATCTCTGAAGTCCCGATTGGCGGTGATCTGTTCCAGGTAAGTCTGTGTAAGCCGCACGATGTCTTCCAGGTCGTCCTCGTTCGGCCTGTCGAGAATGGCGACTTCGTCCCTGGCCACCCGTTCGTAGGTGATCAGCGTATGCCGGTTTCCCCGGGCCTGCTGCTTGAGCCCGAGTTCGTAGCGCCAGATCTCACGCCCGTTAACCGGGTCGGAGAACCGCACCTCGATGGTGATATCAGGATCCCTTCGCGCGGCGAGATTGCGGATCTTGGTCAGGCCGCCGCGGTCCGCGACGGCCTTCTGCAGACCGCCGCCTTCTATCTTCGCGATATCCCTGAGAAAACGGAACACGTCCATCAGGTTGGACTTCCCGGACGCGTTGGGTCCGACGACGAACTGCCTCTCCCGCAGATCGACGTCGATCCGGGGGAAATTCCGCCAGTTTCTGACTTTAAGGTGACTCAGGTACATGTGCCGCTCCGGCATTCCGCGGTTTACTGGTCGAAGAAGCCCTGGTCGTCGTCCTTCAGGTAGGGCAGCGTCTTGTCCGGCACCAGGTCCACTCCCAGGCCGGGGCTGTCCCAGACGTCGATGAAGCCGTCTTTCACGATCGGGTCCGGCAGACCCTCCACGATGTCATACCACCACGATGGGTTGCCGACGGGGTATTCGAAGGCGATGTAGTTGGGCGGCATGGCGGCCGAAGCGTGCACCAGCGCGGCCAGCCCGATCAGGCCGTCGATGACGCCGTGGGGCGCCATGAGCACGCCGTGGAGATCGGCGTATTCGGCGATCCACTTGAGCTCGGCGATACCGCCTACGTCCGCGGGGTCGGGACCCACCACGTCCACGGCCCGATTCTCGATGAGATCGACGAAGTTCTCCCGGAGGTAGATCTGCTCCCCCGTGTGGATGGGCGTGGACGTCTTCGAATTAACCTCCCGGTAGAGGTCGGCCAGGACATAGGGCGTATAGTCGCCGGTAATCATGTCCTCGAGCCACATGATGTGCAGGTGTTCCACGGCCCTGGCCAGGCGCAGGGCGTCCGGGACGAGCATGCCCGGACCACAGTCGAGGGCCAGCCCGACCTCATCGCCGAGGACCTCCTTCATGGCCTCGATGCAGGCCACCAGGTGATTCAGGCCCTTCTCGGTGAGCGGACCGCGATTGCCGTGAAAGCCGTGCGACTGCGATTCGCCGTAGAAGAAGTCCGGGACCTTCGACGGCATCTGGCTGTGGAAACTGATGCCTTGCTTTATGATGGTGAACCCCTCGGGCGCCGCCTTCATTCGGGCCATGTCTTCCGCGTAGTCCTCCACCGTGGCGCCCTTCATGGGAAATCGCACGGCACCGTTGTAGACACGGACCCGGTCCCTCATTTTTCCGCCTAGCAGCTTGTAGACGGGCAGGCCCGCCGCCTTGCCGGCGATGTCCCACAGGGCCATTTCAATGGCGCTGACCGCACTGCCCCAGGGCTTGAAACTGCCCAGCCGCCGTATACTCGCGATGACGCGGTTGACGTCCGTGGGGTCCTGGCCGACAATGTAGTCCCGGTAGAACAGGACATGAGGTTTCATATATGGCTTGGAGTTCTCGATCTCCCCCAGGCCATGGAGCCCCTCGTCCGTGGTGATCCGTACCACGGGATTATCCCCGATCACGGCGCATTTCAGGTCGGTGATTTTCATGCAGGACTTCCTTTCTGTTGCAGCCTCCGCTCCCATCCCGCCGATCGGCCGGCCGCCTCCCACGCCTTCATTTCGACCAGCAGGCGTTCGACAATTTCCTTGGGTCCCTGGAATCCGCCCTGCCGCTTCATCTCACAGACACCTTCCGACAACCGGTGGCTGTGTTCCTCGATGGGCGCCGCGCCGGGCGTCCAGGACGCGTAAGAGGTGCAGTACCGTTGGAACATGGTGCGCCGAGGCGGGTCTCGCCAGGGCCAGGGCAACGCTCCGTGGCAGAGCGCTTCGGTAAAAATGACCGCGTCACCGGCGTTGACGGGCACATTGACCACGACCGGCGGGCCGGAGCGGATGTCGATGTGCTCCGGACGTTCGAAATAGGTCTTGTGACTGCCGGGAATGCATACGAAACCGGCACCGTCGGGCACGTCCACCAGGGAAATGGCCGCGTTGATGAAGGTGGCGAACACTTCGCCTTCCGCCGCCTGGTAGTCGTTGGCCGGATTCCTCCACGCGCCGGAGACGCCGTTGTGCAGCGTGATCTCATCGTTGTCCGGCAGGTTCACCGTGAGGGCGGACAGCAGGTGCTGGGGGCGTTCCCGGGTCAGAGCGAGCACGACCCGCATGACCGGCAGGTTCAGGACCAGACGATCGAAAACCGGGTCGGCATACTCGGCGTGGAGAATGGCCCGAGCGACCGACGGGTTTTTCGCGGGATCCTCGTAGGAACATAGCGGCGGCGGCAGCTTGTCTTCGTCCATCCCGTGCCATTCGTCGCAACGCGCGATCATGTAACCCAGGTCCTCCCGCGAGACAACCCCGCGGAGGACCAGGTAACCATGCAGATCGAACAGCCACTTTTCTTTGTCTGTGAGCATCGGGAGTCAGTTCACGTATGCGTTGTGGAAAGCGATCCACTCGGGAAGGACTTCCTCGATCACTTCCCTCGGCGGCAGAAACGCGATCCGCAGGTGACTGGTGCCTGGACGCTGCCCGAAGCCTTCGCCGTTGACCGTGACCAGGCCGGTCCGCTCCAGGAGTGCCATGCAATAATCGAAATCGTCTGTCCCGTCTGGCAGCGTGTCCAGCCGCGGGAACAGGTACATCGCCCCTGTACGCCCGAAACAGGAGACACCGTCCATGTGATCGAATCCCCCCCGGATCATGACCGCCTTGTCGTGGAGGTCTTCGAGGATCTTCCGCCGTTCCTGCGTGTATCGGCGGTATGGCGCCGTGTTTTCCGGCGGGGGATTGACCAGCAGGTACATGATCAGCTGCCCCACCGAGTTCGAGCAGATATTTACTGACGCCTGCTTGAGCACAAGATCGGTGAACGAAAGATCGGTGTTGCGAATGCGCGGCGCGTTCCTGATCTCCAGGTATCCTCCCCGGTGGCCGCACTCGCCGTAGAATCCCTTCGAGGTGCTGTGCACACTGAAGAGCGGCACATCGCCCCGACCCAGTACCCGGGCGAAGGATACGAACCCCGCGTCCGCGTCGTAGACATTTTCCTGGTAGACCTCGTCGGCGATGATAGCCAGGCCGTTGTCGCCTGCGAAGGCTATGACCTCCCTGACGGTCTCTTCGCTCAGGACCGCTCCCGTCGGGTTTCCCGGGTTGATGACCACGATGGCCTTGACATCCGCGCCCCGTTCACGCGCGCCTTCCAGGGATGATTCCAGCAGGTCCCGGTCCATGGCCCAGCCCGATTCCTCATCGAGGAAATAACCGACCTGCACGCCGCCGCACCGCTTGATGGCCGCGGAGTACAGCGGATACTGGGGAATGGGGATCATGATGCCGTCGGATTCGTCGTCGATCAACAGGTCGATGACGTACCGCACCGCTTCGCTGGCGCCGTTGGTGATGAATATCTGCCCCGGATCGGAACGGGGAACGGCACCATTGCCCGCTCCGTCCCTCCGGTCGATGTAATCCGCCACGGCTTCCCGGATGAAAAGCGGTCCGCTGCTGTCCGAGTAAGCGCCCATTCCGGTCTCCAACTGCGACAGGTATCGTTCACTGAGTTCGAGTACGTAATCGGAGGGAAAATCGTCCGGTTCCAGCCCGCTCGGTCCGCCTGGCCCGCCCGGTCCGCCCGGTCCGTCCTGCCCGCCTCGCCCGGCCAATCCGTCCAGGGCGCCCAGTTCGGCCAATCCGTCCAGAGCGCCCCCGTTGAACAGCGATTTGAGACGCCGCTCGCGCTTTATTCGACTGGGATGTTCGACCAGGCTCAGAACCTCCCGGTAATAGGACAAGGGTTGCTGGCCGAGTGCCTGGGGATTGCCGAGATTGCACGGGATGATGCGTCTGCCCTGTTGCTTCAACTCGGCGGCCCGCTGAGGTATCGGTCCCCGCACGGCATACTCCATCTCGAGTATGTTACGGTTGACCCTCATATCCCGGGGCGCTTTGATGTGCATGGTTTGAAACTCCGATGGATCTCCGGCAGCGCAGTGGCGTCCCGCCGCGGCGTTCCCGGCGACTCCATTGTATCCGGCTTCCCCTGTTCAAGTCGCCTGCCCGCCATAAGGTCTACCTTGAAGTTCGCCCGCGCTCTATATGGTTTACCATTAAAGTATAGATTTCCGCTGCCTTTTTGTCGATGTATAAATGGCCGGCACATCGGCCGTCCTGTGCGAATTACTGCTTGACCCCCCTATGGCTGTGGGGTAACTTCGCCTTATACTGACCTGAACACCAGACTTTCAGAGCACGAACATTCAATCTTCGCCTTCCGGCAGAACCGCAATACCTGAATACGCTTCCTGCCAGGCCGGTCCGAGGCCGGACATCCTGTGTCTGACAGACGAAGCAGCGCGTTACGGTTATGTGGTATATTCGCCGGAGAAACCCGGGAGGGATCATGATCCGAAGGTCAATAGAGCGCGGGGGCACTGTCGCCGCGACCGCAATTGGGTTGATGCTTATGCTGGCAGCGTGCGCGGACATGGAGGTCGCCGAAGTGTCCGAGGAGGCTTCCGACGCCGTGATGGCACCGGTTTTCGAAGTGGATCCCCTGTGGCCCAAGCCGCTTCCCAACCACTGGATACTGGGTTCCGCCATCGGCGTGACCGTCGACGCCAACGACAACATCTGGATCATTCACCGGGGCAATGGCAATCCCAGTACGGAACTGGGCGCCGCACAGGACCCGCCCGTGGCCGAATGCTGCGTACCGGCCCCGCCCGTTCTTCAGTTCGACCCGGAGGGCAACCTGTTGAACCACTGGGGCGGACCGGGTGAAGGATACGACTGGCCGGGGTCCAATCACGGTATTACGGTCGATCCCATGGGCAATCTCTGGATCGGCGGCAACGGGGGCGACGACGCCCATATCCTGGTTTTCGCCCAGGACGGCACCTTTCTGAAGCAGTTCGGCAAGCCAGGTGCGCGGAAAGCGGCCGATTTTGACGAGGCCGACCCGCAGTGGACCGGAAACAGCATGGACATGGAGAGTTTCGGAAGGGTAGCCAAGATCTCCTTCGACGCAAGCGCGAACGAGGCCTACGTGGCTGACGGCTACCTGAACAAGCGCGTCGCGGTGCTCGACGTGGAGACTGGGGCTTTCAAACGGTACTGGGGCGCCTACGGCAACGAACCGGACGATGCCGATCTCGGGCGGTATGACCCCGAAGCGCCGCCGGCCCAGCAGTTCCGCAATCCCGTTCACGCGGCCGAACCGTCCAACGACGGCCTCGTTTATGTCTGCGACCGTCCGAACGACCGCATCCAGGTATTCCGGACGGACGGAACCTTCGTGATGGAAAAGGTCATCGCGGGCGCCACGCTGGGCGCAGGATCCACCTGGGACGTAGCCTTTTCCAAGGACGCCGATCAGAAGTATGTTTACGTTGCCGACGGCCAGAACATGAAGGTGCACGTGCTCCTGCGCGAGACGATGGAGGTACTGACCACATTCGGGGACGGCGGACGCCAACCGGGCCAGTTCTTTGGCGTGCACAGCATCGCCACCGACTCGAAGGGCAACGTCTACACCACGGAAACCTACGAAGGCAAGCGCCTTCAGAAATTCACCTACATGGGTGAGGCCCCAGTCGAGCAGAAAGACCAGGGCGTGATATGGCCCACTGCATCCCGGTAAGAAGGGCCGATCGGGTTTCCCCTCTGAAGGAACGCCGGACGGCGGCCATACCGGTCGCCGTCCGCGTATTACTGTACCTGGCCGCCGCCGGCCTCGCGACAGCCGTGCCGTTGACCGTTGCATACGGCCACGACATCCCCAGCGACATCACCATTCGAGCATTCGTCAAACCGGAAGGCCAGCGTTTGCGGCTGCTCGTGCGGGTGCCGCTCGAGGCCATGCTCGATGTTAACTTTCCGCTGACCGGCCCCGGTTATCTTGACCTTTCCCGCGCAGACGATACGCTGGTAGACGCCGCCATGCTTTGGATCGGGCAGGAGGTGTCGATCTACGAGAACGGCACGCGCCTTGCCGTACCTGAACCGGCTGCCGTCAGGGCGTCCCTGCCTTCGGATCCGTCTTTCCGCGCGTACGGCACCGCACTGGCCTCGACAATAGGACCGCCTCTTCCGGAAGCCACGCAGATCTACTGGCAGCAGGTGATGCTGGACGTGCTTTTCGAATACCGGATCACGTCGGATCGATCGGAGTTTTCCATCCTGCCCGGGTTGGAAAGGCTGGGGATGCGGGTTTCGACCGTGTTGCGCTTCCTGCCGGCTGCTGGTGGCGAGCGTCTCTACCAGTACACGGGGAATCCGGGCCGCGTCGTGCTCGATCCCCGCTGGCACCAGGCCGCGATTCGTTTCGTTAAACTCGGGTTCACCCACATCCTCGACGGCATAGACCATCTCCTGTTCCTGCTGTGCCTGATCATTCCATTCCAAAGGTTGCGCGTGCTGGTGATCCTGGTTACCGCCTTTACGGTCGCGCACTCGATCACGCTGATCGCCGCCACGCTGGGCCTTACGCCCGCCGCACTCTGGTTCGTCCCGCTCGTCGAAACGGTGATCGCCGCTTCCATCGTCTACATGGCCCTGGAGAACATCGTGTCACCCGGGCTGCGTCGCCGCTGGATGACCGTGTTCGGATTCGGACTCGTACACGGGTTCGGTTTCGCCTATGCGCTTCGGGATATGCTCCCGTTCGGCGGGGACCACCTGGTGACCTCGCTCCTGGCATTCAACGTGGGAGTCGAACTCGGCCAGTTGCTCGTGATCCTGATCTGCGTCCCGATACTGAGCATACTTTTCAGGTACCTCCCGGACGGGCAGACCGGGCGGACTACGCCGGAC
>CAZZNP010000013.1:46496-50237 GCA_964655785.1 uncultured Gemmatimonadota bacterium | reverse complement strand
CACATACTTTAATTCGTAAAGTGTCTAGGTTGTAATTTGAGTTATTGTAGGTCGCTCTACCCTGAAAAGGAGAGAATATCATGAGAAGTGGCGATGAAATGCTGAAGCAGATTGTCGACAAGTCCGCTCTGGACGCTGATTTCAGGCAACAGCTTCTCGCAGATCCCAAGGCTACCATCTGTGCGGAACTGGACATTACGATGCCGGAATCCATGAATATCCAGATCCACGAAAGCGACATGCAGACGGTACATATCGCGTTGCCCCCGGATCCGACGATCTCCGAGGAGCAGCTTGAAGCCGTCTCGGCCGGCCTCTGTTGCTGCTGGTAGGTCCACGTCGAAGTTTTGCGTGAGGACACCCAGCGTTCTCATGACTAAGAAGATTGTAATAAAAATCCCCCCGATCAACGTGACCGGGGGGATTTTTGTTTCATGAACTCTTGTGTCTGGGGTTTTTCGCGTCGTGGGATTGTGCGTTTGAGGAATGGTGCGTTTGGGAGTTTGTGTGTTTGGGGGGCATTCCCGTCGGGGCCTATCGCCTGGGGTAAATGAGGTGGCGCATCGATCACTTATAAAGGGAGTGCACCGGAAAGCACCATGTAGAGATAGGCTTTGACCTTCTCCAGTTTGTTGTCGGCTATGACCAGCTTGATGTGGTGTATGCCGCGCAACAGGATAAAGGGGCCGGTCCTGCCGAACAGCGTGGTCGGTTTCGATGCCCAGTCACCGAGCGCCGCAAGCTTCTCCGCTACGACAGAGTCCTCATACCGAAGGGCTTCCAGGACCGGATCCCAATCGGTCTGGCCGTCGATCCAGTAACGGCTTTCATTCGTATACCTTTGCTTGACGATAGGCGTAAGACCGAGCGCCGGTCCCATTCCGTCCGCCCGCACGTCGATATTCGCTCCCGTACTCACAATATCCGCCCGTTCCCTGAATCGTGAAATCACGGAATCGACGGCTGATGGATCTCCCGGCCAGCCGGTGTTTTCCAGGTAATCACAGATTGTATTCTGCTCGTTGAAGCCCATGATCGCCAGGCGGATCGTGCGTTCCCGGGAAGGAAACACGCCGAAGGAGTCCATTCGCGTGTCATCGGGCTGGGCCAGGTAGACCCGCTCGATGTTCTTCTGTTCATCGGCGTTCCTTTCCCATCCGACGCTGGCAACCAGGGCGTCCACCACGGTCCCTACTTCCTGCTCGAAGCCGCCGCCGCCGGATAACGTGCAGTCGTTAGGCCGCAGGAACATCCCCGGAAGCGACGCCTTGCTCCCGGGCGACGACCCAATGTCGTACTCCAGCATCAGTTTGCGTCCCACGATCTCCCGCAGTCGGGAGTCTTCTGACTCCATTTCCGTGAACAGGCGTTTGACCGCGCTCGCGGTCTCATCCGAGTCGTCCGTTCGCGCCCGTTCTTCGTAAAAATCGCCCGACCGGTTCCCGCTGGCCATCGAGACGCCGAAGTCCGCCACGGGCCGGCCGTCATGTAGCGGCAGTTCAAAGCCGAAGGGCTGGGCGCCCATGGAAATGGGAAGCTGCCTGGCACGGTCCAGCACGAGTTGCCATTCCCGCTCACCGATCAGGCGGGTTGAAATCCTGTTCCTGAATCGCTCGAGCAAATCGGCCATCGTGCCGCCTTCTTCGGCCAGACGATCCTGGGTAAGCAAGACGGCTTCGTCGATGTTCATTTCGCCTCCTTACGCGATTACAGGCGCGGGATTCAGATCTTCTTCGGCCACGGGGCGATCGCGGTGGCCCATGGCGACGGGCACGTCGTACAGTCGACCGGGCGCGAATCTGGCCCAGTAATGGCGCATGCCCGGCACGATGACCCGTACGACCGGCATGCCGATGTCCGGGCGGGTCTGGTTCAGTACGAGGAACTCCATGCCCCTGGACTCGACCAGCGCCCTGAAGTTCTCCACGTCGTCGCGCGTGTCCTCGGATTCGATCGCCGGATACTGCGCGCCGCTCTTGCACGGCCCGTCCGGTTCCGGAACGAGCCATGGACTGTCTTCGATGCGGGCCGTCTTCCACCAGTGGAGCGCGAACGGATCGTCGATCATGGGCCGGCCGGGCTGGCCGGACGATCCAGGCGGTCGGGACTGGCCAGGTGGTCCAGGCGGACGGGACTGGTCAGATGGTCCAGGCGGACGGAACTGGCCAGGTGGTCCAGGCGGACGGGGCGATCCAGACTCGCCGTCGCACCCTCCGGGACGAGGCAGCCAGGTAAGGCACTGGTTGAGTTCGCAGACCGCGCGCAGGGCAGCCAGTCGGGGGTCCGCATGAGCGCCGGCGCCGTATATGATGTCCTCGGTATCCCCGTCCGGCCTGCGCGAGAGTGCGACGAAGCAGGGGATGCCCAGATCGGAGGTGACGTCGAGCATCCACAGTTCGCGCTTGTGACGGCCGTAGTAATCCGTGGCCGCCGCGAGGAAGTCGTCGTCGAAGGTTGAAAGATCGACCCCGGGCACGTGCAATCTGTTATACCACCAGATGGCGAAGGCATCGCGCTCGACCAGTTCATAGAACCCCTGCAGGATAGCCTCCTCCAGGGTGTTTCCCGCCGCACAACCGTTGGAATCGGCGATCAGATCGGTGCTTCCGCGCTGTTCGGCCGACATGCCGTAGAGCATGGAGGTGGGCAGATACCTGTGCCGTCCCTGGGTGAAAGACCACACGGGAGTCCAGTTGATCCCGGCTTCGGGATCGAGTCGGGGCGGAACGATATTGTAGGGGTGGCCTTCCGCGTTGATGGTATCCGCGTTGTCCAGCTGATGGTCGCTGAAAAGCTGTACATCGTTGGGATGGATCGCCTCGTCTTCTCCGGAGAAATCGATGTATCGCCTGCGGAGGCGGATCTCGTCCCCGCAGAAGGCGCTTGAATAACGCTCGATCGCCTCGCAGAGTGCGCTGACCTCGGATTGTTCACGCGTGCTGCCTTTGCCGGCGCTCTTGCTGCGGAGACTGCGTCTGAGGGAACTCAGGCTGCGGCTTCGCATGGCAGGATTGCTTCCGGCCCAGTGGACATGCAGCCAGGAATCCTGCTCGCTGGTCGTGCGCTTTAACCAGGTAACGACGCCGCTGACCGGGCTCACCAGGTGTCGGTATTTCGCCAGAGTAATCTCCGGCGCCACGGCCCGCGCGCCGCCGCTGTTGCGATGGGGCTTGGGACTCGGTTCCATGCGCAATGGCGTAGGTGGCCGATCCGGACGGTAGAGCGCTTCTTCGCCGCAGGCCGGGCATTGCGGCCGGCGCATGACCGGGTGCCTCGAGATGGTTAATGCGCCTTCGTGCATCGATATCGCCTGCTCGTGGATCGGTGCCGTCTCACACAGTACAAGCCATTTTACGATCTCAGACGCGATCAGGCCGAATACCGTTTCCAGCACGGCGGGTTCGGCAGCGAAGGGCTTGAATGCGTTTTTCTCGCCGGCAACGTGGCGCAGGAAACTGTGAACCTCCTTATGACTGCGTAGCCGGGTTGCCAGGCAATCCCAGCATGGCCCGCTTCCGTCCGCACGGAAGATGGGACCGAACAGCGGTTCAATGCCGAGGGGCCGTACGAGCGTCCACGGTGTTTTCGTCTCGAGATGGCGGCGATTCACCTCTGCGAGTCGCACGTCGAGGTAATCTTCGCAGACGATGACCGTCAGCTTGGGATCGCCAGCAGCCGGGCCGGTATCACTTGAGCCGGAATCGCCAGCAGCCGGGCCGGTATCAACTGAGCCGGGATCGC
>CAZZNP010000013.1:25499-46396 GCA_964655785.1 uncultured Gemmatimonadota bacterium | reverse complement strand
TCACTTGAGCCGGAATCGCCAGCAGCCGGGCCGGTATCAACTGAGCCGGGATCGCCAGCCGCCGGGCCGGTATCACTTGGGCCGGGATCGCCAGTTGCCGGGCCGGTATCACTTGGGCCGGGATCGCCGGACGTCACAACGGCGCCACGCTCCTCCAGATGACGGACTAACCTGCCGCCGTCTCCTTCGACAGATACGGGCGATTCCCGCAGCCTGTTTTCGACCCATCTGGGCGATGCGCCGAGGGAAGACCAGTAGGCCGCCCGGTCCGGGTCCATTCCGTGATCCCCCGAGATGACATAACCCCTGTCGGCCAGCGAAACGACCACGGCGGCCACATTGGCGGCGGAATGACGGTCCGCAAGCTCGGCTGCGATCTCGGCCAGGGGACGCCGGCCATCGAGAAGCGGGAGCAGTTCGCAGTACAGCCTGCCGTGCAGGAGTGTATCGAAAGACTCGGAAACCAGTAGGGTCTGCTGCCCGCCGACGACATGGTAGACCAGGTGCGGGGTAATGGCGGGCAGTTCGACGCGGCCCCGGTCCGCCGGCGTGGTTTTACTCAATATCCCGCGTGGGGAATCCGTCTTGGTCTGTCCCTTCATGCGGGGACTATGCGATTGTCGGACCGGCGTCTTCATGCTTGCGAAACGATCTTTTCGATACGTCCAGCGGCCTGGGACGCGGTATCGAAGACCGCTGCCGTCAGTCCGTCGAAATCGTCCTGGCCGCAGGCTGTCGCGACAAGCGATCTGACCTTAGGTCGCGTCTCCGCCACGTCGAATCCATCCTCTCCCACAAGGCGCATGACACCCTGCAGGTCCCGCCACAGTTTCGAGGCCTTTGCCAGGAACTCCTCGGCCGTCGCCTCGAATACCGCCGCGGCGGTCGGCGCCGGATCATCAAATCTGATTCCGCCATGGGTCAACTGCAGGTATCGCGCGGCCCGTTCTACATCGTCAAGGCCACCACGCATCCGTGCGTACGCGGAAACGCCGGTTTCGGAGCGGTCCTGCCGCTGTTCGCTCAACCGGGCGACCAGGGACCCGCTCGCTCCGCACCCGGCCAGGATCTCGCGCCGCGCGTCGTCGAAGCGGCTGCCTATGTCGGAACCATTGGACGCGAATATGCACCGAGCCCTCGTGAGGATCGGAACATCGCCGGGAGCCGTAGCTCCTGCAAGTTCGGCCAGATTGCGAAGCGGCAACGCGGGGAATGGGTAGGGTCTGGTTGGGGAGAACAACAGGCTGTCCTGAGCCAGGTCGCCCAGGGCCTTTCGGAAACTCCGGCACATGCGTTCATTCTCGCGAATTTCGCGGCCGTCATGGACGAGCATAATATCCATCGCAATGCCGGGATAGGCCTCTCTGCTGGCCAGGTCGCCCAGGAATACGGCGGCGATTTCACCCACGCTCAGCGCCCCGTACTTCTCGGTAAAGTCAGCGACCACGGAGTTGAGGACGGTCGAAATCGACGCTTCGGCCAGATTCGACAGCGCGGTGGCCGCTTCAGCCGGCAACAGGTTTCCCCGCACCACGTGCATACCGATCTGGAAGGCCCTGTCGTTCGACCAGTTCCGCACGATTTCAGCGGTCTCCCCGGCATCGACCACGGGCAGTTCGACGATCAGTTCCTTCATTTCCTGAACGCCCATTTCGTACGTCCAGTACACTCTCGCGAGCCCGCGACGCGCGATCGACTCGAATTCCTCGTCCTGCTCAAATCCCTTCGGCAGGTCCAGATCGAGGAATTCCTGGTCCTGCAGATTGTCCAGCAGCTCCGGATTCCGTTCGATCCTCTTCGCGAGCCTCGGAGCGGCGCCGAAGATCTCGATAATCGCGTCGAATGCGTCGGGTCGCGCCGCGGCAATCGGACTGTCGTAGGGACTCCAGTCATCGATTTCCGGGTAGAAGTGCTTCCGCCACTGGTCTACCAGCGGGTCCATCTTCTCGAACCATTTCTTAGGCTTCAGCACGATGTTCATCATGTCGGAGTAGGTCCCCGGCAATTCCGGCGATTCGTCGAGACTGCTGACCTGCAGCAGGGGATACTGGCGGGACGCCACGGCATGATGATCCGCGTGGCGCTGGGCATTGAAGAGCATCCAGTTGCTGAATTTCCAGTCGGCGCTCCAGGAATGCCGCGGCATGATCTTTTCCCAGCGGCCATTTTCGAGCCGGACCCGGCGCAGGCCGTAGTGCTGGAAGTAATTGCTGATCTTCATGGAAAAGACGCAGGAAAGGCCGAGGAAGGCAAAGACCGGAACGGCCCATATCCCGCCCATCCAGTATACCAGTCCGTACCAGAAGGCGACCCCGATGCCGTAGCGCCAGAACGGATTGCTGTAATGCCACATGGACAAGCGGCGGCGTCCCAGGCGTTCCCGCGCGACCTCCCAGGAATTGGCGAGGTTGCTGATGATTTCCTTGGGCATGTACTTCCAGAAGCTCTCGCCCTTCGGCGCGGATCCCACGTCGTGAGGCGTGCCGACGAGGGCATGATGGATATACACATGTTCCGTGGCATATTGCGGATAGGAACAGGAGGAAAGCAGGAATTCGCCGATCCGGCGTTCCCAGGACGTGCGCCGGTGAATCAGTTCGTGGCCGACTACGAATACGGCCTGGGCCTCCATCGTCAATATGATCGCCAGCAGGACGCTTTCCCACCACAGGAATTGGCCTGTCACCAGGATCTGCCAGACGCCGAAAATGAGCGTCGGAGGCCACAGAAACGCCCACGTCCAGACCGGGAGATTGTGCCAGATCAGCCGGTGTTTCGGCGTGCTCCAAGGATCCATGTTGCGTCCGTCGCGGCCGAACACCCGGTCAAAGGACCAGGAAAGACTCATGAAGACCAGGGGCGGCAACAACCACCAGCCGCCATTCAGCGCGGCGAGGATAATCAATGGAAAAACCCCAAGCGGCAGATAATGGGGTAGGGCGGTGAAAATAGATGGTTCGATCTGCCGGGTGGTGTCGGTGTTACCCTGGTCGGAACCACTGATCACAGCGGTATTGTTCTGTGACATGATAAGTCCTCCTTAGTAAGTATTACCGAACACCTACGCAGGAAGTTTTCCCGCCACGTACTTCCTCGAACGGCTGGATTCACGTTCGCAGGAATGTGGCTAAGCGCTCAAGCGCTTCGATACAGAACGTGGAGGTCACGGATTCGGAGCCGTGTCCGATCTGTCCGACAGCGCCCCACTTCAACGATTGGTCCCCGAAGGCGAGAAGTTCCGGCCAGCTGCCGTCCTCGCGCTGGGTGCTCAATAGCCTGTCCACCTGGCGCATCACGTCGATGCGATCGAGACTCCCGGCTTCGTGAAGCACCGACACGGCCTGGGCGGTCAGAAGGATGTTGCCGAAATCCCCGCTGCCGTCCCGCAACCCCAGCACACGGTCCGAAAGCGCAGGGCCCAGACTGTCCAGTGCGGGCCTGGCGCGTTGCATGGCGCGGGCGATCGCATAGTAAATGGCGACCTCGTCGGGATACCATTTGGACGAGTCCTCGAGATTGCCCCCGGTTACCAGCGCTTTCAACCATCGCTGGGCATCCCTTGTCTCCGGGCGGTCACCGAGATAGGCGATGACATTCGCATTAACGACGGGATCGGCTTCGATGCGAAAACGCGACACGACGTCGGGTTCGTCCTCCGTAAGGACCCAGGTCGTGAAGCGGCCGTCCGCGTCGCGATTCGCCAGTATCTGCTGAATATTCCTCTTCAGTAACATCCAGGGATGAGTTTCGATCACCAGTGAACAGAGCGCAGTACTGTCGAGATCCAGGGGTAGATGACGATAGTACCGCCAAAGCCCTGGATACTCGATCGTGTTGGCGATATACGCCCTGGCCGCGTCGCAGATGGCACGGGCCCGCGCCTCCTTGCAATACTCCAGGGCAAGGACGCAGTAAGCCGATATGAAAGGAGGTTTTTCGAAATGTCTTGGGATATTCGGGTCGGCCACGTTGAACCGGATGCAGTGCCATGCGCCTTTTTCGTCAATGGTGGATTCCAGGAATTCGAGGCCGCGGCGGATGCTCGCTCTGCAGGCCTGCAGAACAGCCTCGTCAGATTCGCCGCCTGGAGTGACTCGCACCGCCCTTGGACCGATCGGACGAGGAGGTGGCGCGGGATCGGACATCGTCCTGCGAAGGAACTCGAGCGATGACGCACCGGTTCTCGCCTCCTCTCGTTCCGCCTTCGTGTATTTGTTGCGTGGCGGAAGGACGACATGGGTCGCGTCATAGGTGTCTTCGTGCACGTGAATCTTGTGGTCATCCGGTACCGTCACGCCGAATTCCGCTTCGATGGTTTCCCTGGGCCTGGCGAGAAGGCGTTCCCGAAAGTCATGGTCTTCGCCGGCCCGCGACAGAAGGTAACCCGTTACATCAGAGGGTATTTTCATCGTTTTCTGCTCCATTGCGGCGGGTCCACGACCAGTACGTGTGACCGTCTGCCGGTGGCCTCCGGATGGCCGTCTAAGTGTGGCCTCCGGATGGCCGTCTGCCGGTAGCCGCCGGATGGCCGTCTAAGTGTGGCCTCCGGATGGCCGTCTAAGTGTGGCCTCCGGATGGCCGTCCGCCACCGCCGCTACCTGACCGGTGCCGGACCACTTGATCGCCCGTTCGTTTCAGGCGATTTGTCGCCTGATCAGTTCCCTGAATACTCCGTCAGTCTCCTTGAGTTCCTCGAAGGACCCGCTTTGGACGACCTTTCCGCCTTTCAACACGTAGATGCGGTCGGCCTGTTCCAGCGTAGACAGGCGGTGGGCAATGACGATGCGGGTGGAGGTGAGAGCGGCAATGTTCTGCATGATTCTGGCCTGGTTATCGTTGTCCAACCAGTTGGTCGCCTCGTCCAGCAGCATGATACGCGGGCTTCCGATCACCGAACGGGCTATCGTGATGCGCTGACTTTCACCCCCGGACAGGACCGACCCGCTAGCGCCCACCATGGTCATCAGGCCCATGGGCATTCCTTTGATCTGTGTTTCGACTTCGGCGGTCCGGGCGGCCGCCCACACTTCCTCGGTTGCCACGCCTTCGTGGTGACTGACCAGGTTATCCCAGAGATCCTGGGGGTGGAGCCCGACGGACTGCGGCACCGCGCCGATTTTCTTCCGGACCTGTTTCAGATTCAGATGTCCCAGGTCGCGTCCGTCGTAATACACCGCACCCGCGGTCGGCCAGTCGATGCCGAGGGCCAACCGAAACAGGGTGCTTTTGCCGGCGCCGGATTCACCGGCAATCGCGACGAATTCGCCGGGACGGGCGTGGATCGTTACGCCGTCGAGAATCAACGGACCATCGGGTTCGTAGCGGAAGGAAACGTGGTCGAATAGAATATCGCCGCCCAGGAATTCGACAGGCTCTCCTTCCGTCTCGTTGTCGGGAACCGCCGAGAGCAGCGGTCGCATCTGCTCGAAGGCCGGAAGCATGGCGGCAATGGCGCCGAAGGACTCGCCGAGCCGCGAAATGGCGGACTGAAAAACAATGAAGAGCGTGTAGACGACGAGAAAATCGCCGACCATCATGTCCCGGTCTCCCACCGCGATCACCGCGAAAAGCAGTACCCCGCCCGCAAGGAATGGAAGCGCGGCGCCAAATGCCCGCGAATGCCCCTCGAGTCCACTCAATTCGATTTCCGCGCGTTTCTGCTCACGGTAATCCGTGGCCCAGATCGCGTACGCCGAACCTTCCGCATTGTCCATGCGCAGCTTGGAAATGCCTTCCACGATCTGGAACAGCCGACCTCCGACCCGGCGGGCGGCGCTGATCATCAAACCGTAGGGGGTAATCTGACGCAACGCCAGTACAACCGTAATCGTCAGCATAGCCAGGCTGAAGAGGAGGGTGATACCTCCGAGGGCCGCATCGTAGATAGATATGACGACAAAAACCGGTAGCAGGAAAACAACCGAAAGAAAGCTGTCGGCCACGGTTCCCCGCAAGCCGTCGCGGAGATTTTGGAAAGTCATGCCGGACATGGCCAGATCGCCGGCAGGCTGACGGTGCAGAATACTTGGCGGCAGGCGCATGAGACGATCCCAGAATGCGGCTTCGACCCGAGATGCGGAACGTCCCTCGAGCCGCATCATCGCCATGTTCTGAAGCAGGTGCAGCAGGGCGCCCAGCAGGCCGAACGCCGCTACACCCACGGCGACCGCGAAGAGCGTTCCCGCGCTCCCGCCCGTCGAGATCTGATTCGCAACGAATCCGAGGGCAAGGGCCGGCAACAGCCTGACCAGGCCGTATGGAAGACCGGCAATAACCAGACGCGCGAAATCGGACGCCGACCCGCGAAGGGCGATTTTCAGCAAGTCAATCGGTTTGATGTCCCTTGGCGGCAATGGCCGGTAGAACATCCAGGCTTCTTCTTGCAAAGCACCGGCGCGGTCCAGGCGGTCCGCCGTAACCCGAAAGCTTCTGTTGGTGACCGGGTCGATTTCACGATACGCCCCGAACATGCCCGGCAGCAGCACAACGGGCTGTCCGTCCCCGGCGCGAAAGGCCAGCAACGCGTTGCTGTCACCGTGCCACCAGCCCTCCTCGGTCCCGAATCGAATGCGCCTCGCCCGCACGCCCGACGCATCAAGTATGTCGACGAGGCCGATCGGGGTTTCGGGTTGTCCCGATCGTGCCGGAATCTTGAAATCGATCCCTTCATGGCGGCCGATGAGCTCCAGCGCGTCTGGCAGTGCTGTCTCCTCGATACCGGCGTCACGATCGACCTGTCGGTCATAGATATTGAACAGCCTGTGCCGCGCGGCTCTTTCGGCCGTTTGCCGGCTGATTGTCCGCGCACGCTCCAGATTTACGGCGTCGACGACCACCAGGCGGCGGTTCAGGCGTTCCAGGGCGAATGCGACCGCGTGGAAAGTGGCGAGCGCCGGCAGCAGCCTGTCCTTCTCGGCCAGTGTTTCGGTGGATTGGCCCGCCAGCTTCGCCTCGTCGATCAGGGTGAGCCAGCTTGTCCGAGTCAGCGGAATGACCGCTTCCTGCGTCGGGCTTGCCTCCGCGTGTTCCCCATAGTCCACGATGCCCATGTACAGGCTTGCACCGGCCGGTGGTTCGGACACCCACACCACGCCGCGCCGAACAGATAACGTACAGGGAGCCAGGCTCTTTGTCAGACCGGGTTCGGCCAGTGCGGTCGGCCGAGGAAGAGGATTTGCGAAACGCGACAGGGTCTCCGTAATGGCGGTCAGCCAGGTATCGGCCTGTTCTGCCAATTCTGATGGGCTTACCTGGGACAGCAGGGAAACCGGCAGACGCTTCAGCAGGGTGCCTGGCAGTCCCTTGGCAACGATACTGAGGGTCGTTTCGTCACCGGATTCCGGTTGATCCGGCGCGACACACGGCAGCAGCCAGCCCGATTCCCGGCGCAGCAGGTGCTGTGGCGCCGCCTGCTCCACCCCGTCCCTGAATTCGACCAGGAACAGGTTGACGGCCCCCTGATCGATGAACCAGACGCTGTCCGTGTCGTCCAGTTCGACGGGCAGGTTACCCGCGCAGGGGACGGACTCGCCGTAGCGATCGGCGAGTTCGGCTATAGAAGCATGTACCGTATCGGGTTTTTGCATCAGTTCGATTTCACCAGTTTGAAATAGGCGCCGTCCGGGTCCGTAATCAACTCGTCGTGGGTGCCGCGCTGCACGGTGGTGCCTTTGTCGAGTACAATGATTTCATCACAGTCCCGCACGGTGCTCAGCCGGTGCGCGACGATCAGGCAGGTGATCCCGCGGCGTCGCAGGGCGTCATCTACATACTCCTCTGTGGCCGCGTCGAGTGCGCTCGTGGCCTCGTCCAGTATAAGCACCGTCGGATCGCCCACCAGCGCGCGGGCGATTTCCAGACGCTGCCGCTGGCCGCCGCTGAAATTTGCCCCGCCTTCTTCGACGAGAGTAGCGTATCCCTTCGGCCTGAGCAGGATCTCGTCATGGATCTGGGCGTCTCGCGTCGCGGCGAAGAGGACTTCATCGGGTATGGCCGGATTCCAGAGGGTGATATTGTCGCGCAGGGATGCGGAAAAAAGCGCGATCTCCTGGTCCACCATGGAGATGGACTGACGCAGCACCTCCTCGGGAATCTGGTTCCGCAGATGACCGTTATCGAACAGGATCTCACCAGACCACGGCTGGTAGATTCCCGAAACGAGCCGGGCCAGGGTCGACTTGCCGGAGCCGCTCGGACCTACCACGGCAACACGCTGTCCCGGATTGATTACAAGATTGAAGTCTTTTATCAGTGGCGGCCGGCTTCTGTTGAAACCGAAGGTTATGTTACACAGTTCGAGTTGCCCGGCTAGCTGAAGCCGGCCGTTGAACGTAGGGATCGACTCCGATTCCCGGTTTCTGCGGCTGAATACGGGGTCTTCATCGGTCTCGGAAATGTCCTCCAGCCGTTGCAGGTCGGTTTCGAGCGCCTGGCGTTTTTCGGCGTAATCGAGAAACCGTTCAATGGGTGCCAGGAACATCTCGGCCAGGATATAGAAACCGACAAGCGTTCCCAGCGTCATGGTGCCGTTCAGGACGAAAACTCCGCCGATAGCGAGAATCGCCGCGCTGCGCAACGCGTCGACCAGGCCCGGCAGCGAGGTGTTGACCGAACCCAGTTCGGAATAAAGCTGGCGGGCGCGCAGTTCACGGGCCTGTTGACCGCTCCAGCGCGAGAAGAAACGATCGTCCGCACCCGTCATCCGCAGATTCTCTGCATGGTTCAGCATCTGCATGCCGAGACCGATAAGCAATCCCTGCTCGCGTCTCATCGTCTGGCTTCGAACCGCCCTGTGGGCGTTGAGCAAGTGGGCCAGCACGCCGTGCAGAACGGCGAGCGAGAGCATGATCAGCGCAAGCAGGACATCGTAAGCGAACATCACCGCGAGCAAGACCACGCTCATGGCCATGTCGATGATGAGCACCAGGAACTGATCCGCCAGGTTCTTTGCGATTCTGTCGGTGGACGAGACCCGATCGGTCAGATCGCCGGTGAGCCTGTGTTCGAAAAACCCCATGGGCAATCGCAGCAGCCGGGACATGCCGCGACTGTAGCCGATCACGGATACGCGGACCGCGAGCCGCTTGAGGAACCGGTGTTTGAGCAGGGAGAGGACGTATACCAGGACACCGCCGCCGAAAAGGGCCGTCACCAGTCCGGCCCAGGCCCCGTGCTTTGCCATGACGTCGTCGACGAAGACACTGAGCGATGCGGGAATCAACAGGGTCAGCAACGTCAACATGAGCCCGCAGGCGATTACCCCGGTGAGCAGCTTCCAGGATCCGTGGAGCAGTGTGCCCAATTGCCTGAACAGGTCGGGTTGCTCGCCGCCGGGGGTGAAATCGTCGCCGCACTTGAATCGAAGCGCGATGCCGCTATAGTCCTTCTCGAACTCTCCGGCGGAAACCCTGCGCCGCCCCGTGGCAGGATCGTTCAGATAGTAGTACCGGCCGTCGTATCCTTCGAGGACGAGGAAATGGCTGAATTGCCAGAACAGAATCAAGGGCAGCGGCAGCATGGGCAGTAGATCGGTACGTACGCTGAGCCCGTTGCATTCGAGTCCGTAATGTCTGGAGGCGCGAAGGATGCTGGCGGCGCTGCTGCCGTCCCTGCTTACCTCGCATTTCTCGCGCAACTCGGTAAGCGGCACCCACCTTCCGAAGTAGCCCAGCACGATGCCCAGACAGGCGGCGCCGCACTCCGAAGCATGCATCTGCAGCAGAACCGGTGTGGTTACCCTCTGTTCCGATTTGTCCGAAGGAGTTTTGTTCTCCTTCTTTCCTGAGGTGCGCGTCGTCATCTAATGGCCGCCTCGTCAGAAATCCGCGGGAAGTGGCGCTCCATCGCCTTTCCTGAGGTGCGCGTCGTCATCTAATGGCCGCCTCGTCAGAAATCCGCGGGAAGTGGCGCTCCATCGCCTTTCCTGAGGTGCGCGTCGTCATCTTATGGCTGCCTCGTCAGAAACAGGGAGATCGGAGTCTGCCGGCCGATTTCGATGACAATCCGGCATTTCCGGTCCGCCAGGGTATTCAGATCGAGACTTTCTTCAAGGGCTATATTTACACGGTGCACAAATACCGGCGCTCCGGGTTCGGACGCCCCGGAACCACCGGCGAAGGGGATGGCGGATATAACCCGGACCGTTCCGCTATGCTCGCCCTTTTCGCCATTTGCCAGAGCCGTCTCGATCATCACCGGCATCCCATCCTCGATGTGTGAAGCGATGTCGGACTCGGCCCATATGAAGGCCGGGACGGTCCCGGCGCCCTCGGTCACGTTCTCCCCCTGCCCGGCCGGACTTTCGCCCTGCCCAGCCTGGTTCTCTCCCTGCCCGGCCAGCACGCCGTCCACCACGAGACTGCGGGCGACGTTTCCGAAGAAGAGCCATCCCAGGAGGATACACAGCACCAGGCCGATTACGGCGACAACCAGACGCTCCCGCGGCGTGGAAATCGTCAGCAGCCGGTCGAGCTGTTCCCGCTCCTCCTTGGCTTCGGCAACGATATCATGGAATGAGTTTAAAGGATTGTTGAACACGGCAGTCGCGTGGCCTCCCGTTGTTAATCGAGCAAGGCAGAAGCCTTCATGTATATTAGTTTACAATATGAAGTTATACGCAATCCAGATCAAGAATAGTCAAAGTCCGGGAGAGGAAGGCTGTTTTACCACCTCCTGAATTCCGGTCTTCAGCCTTATGCACCGCGACCGGGTTTTCTACTGTTACCGCGCCTGACAGCCCAGTCCCTGGGACACCTGGGCATAGCTGGTGAGAGGGACCGCGCACATCCGATCCCAGTCCGACTTGTCGATGATCGGCCGGTTCAGCAGTTCGATCATTTCATCGAACTTGCCGAGCGCTGTGCAGTCTACCGCCTCGGGGGACGCGGCCTGGCGGTGACGGGGCCAGACTTCCTGTCGAGCGTGGCGCCAGAACTTGGTGTCGTATGTCGAACCGCGGGAATAGTGCCAGCCGACAAACAGGCCGTAGCAGAGCATGTTGCTGATGAGAAACCGATTGACCACCGGCGCGTCGCGCTCGAGATGTTCAGGCGGCCGGTTGAGGCGTATGTGCAGCACCATGCCGATCTGTAGTTGGGCGGATACGATCGCCGTCGCCTCCAGGGGTTCCATGAAGGCGGCCGCATTGCCTACGCGGGCCACCACGCCATCGTAGATCCGGCGATGGACGAAATTCGGAAACGAAATGACGGCGCGCTGCTCGAATTCCGACACGCTATCGGCCTCGAGGAAGGCGTCGAAGTCCGATTCGACTTCGTCAAGACTGGTGATATCGTGGTTGAAGATGTATCCGAAAGACGTATGTACGGTCAATGGTATGACGAAAATCCAGCCGTGCGGACGGGCAACGGCACGGGTGTAGGTGTGTTTCACGACCGGTCCGTCCGGTTCTTTTTCGATGATCGCCGGGCAGCGGCGGATAACGGCCGTGTTGGTGGGGATGAATGATATGTCGATATGCTGTTCGGGAAGGAGTTCTCTTGGAAAACCGCGCGCGTCGAAGACCAGGTCGTAGCGTTCCGGCGCCCTTCCGTCGAACTCCACCTGCGCTCCGCCCTCCACCCTCTTGATGCCGGTCACGTTCGCGTCGATGTGGCTCGCTCGCGTGCTTTCGTGCAGCAGTTTCGCCATCACGTCCGCGGACAGATGGTAGGCGTAGGATACCTGTTGCGGGGTGAAGTAGTGGGTGAAGTCCTTGCCGGCGCATCCCCAGCCCTCGAATGCGACGCCGTACTTTCGCGTTCCGTGCAGGCGGTACTGAACGGTTTCGTGAGGCAGATTCGTAAGTTGATGCAGCTCCTGAACCAGGCTCGGCCAGCTGCCTTCCCCCACGCCGATGACCGGTATGCGTGAGTCGTAGATGTGGTGCAGCTCGTGGTCGTGGTCGGAGAGTTGACGGGTCACGCTGGCGGCCGCCAATGAGCCCGCGGTCCCCTGGCCGATGACCGCGATCTTCCGCAACGATTCAGCGCCTGGCTGGATCATTTCCCGCATCCTTTCGCAGGTGGTTCGATATCTTCCTTCTATATTAAGATAAAACCACGGATACGAACCGTTGTCAATTCGAGTTACGGTAAATCGGGTGTATTGCGTCGTAAGTCAGGCGTGGTGGGACACGCATGCGCAGCCATTTGGTATGATCAATGGAGGTTTCGCCTGGACGACCACATGGGCACGACGACGGGTCGTACGGCTTAGATCGGCCGCAGATCGGTATAGACAAGGCATGTCATGCATCGATGACACACCGGATCCCGTGATCGTTCGTGTTACGTGAATCCGGAGGAAGGTCGAGACGGGTGGCAGATAAAGAAACTAAAGCGCGTTTCCCTTAAGCGCCAAGGCCCTTCACTGCCGCCTCGATCCGCTCCAGGGCTTCGGCGAGGATAGACCGGGGGCAGGCGATGTTGATCCGCTCGAAGCCCTCGCCCCCGGTTCCGAAAATGTATCCCTCGTCGAGGAAGACGCGGGCCTCATCCATCATGAGGCGCTGGAGCGCGTCCTTGTCGAGCCCGAGGCTCGTGAAATCCACCCAGACGAGGTAGGTGCCTTCGGTTTTGATGACGGGGATACCGGGCAGCCGCTCCTGGAAGAATGCCTCGAGGAACCGGAAGTTGCCTTCCAGGTAGGCCAGCAGTTGCTCCAGCCATTCCTCGCCGTCGTTGTATGCGGCCTCGACCGCGGCGATCCCGAAAGGATTCAGGGTGAATATGCCGGTGTTACGGACGGTTTGCTGAAAGGCCTCCCGCAGTTCCGGGTTGGGAATCATCATGTTCGAAGCCTGCAGAGCGGCCAGGTTGAAAGTCTTGCTGGGGGAGGTGCAGATAATCGACCGTTCCTCGTATTCCGGGCCGAGCGTAGCGTATGGCGTAAACGTATGCTTGCCGAGGATCAGGTCGCAGTGGATCTCGTCGGATACGACCAGTACATCATTGTCCATGCAGATACGCCCGAAGCGAAGCAATTCCTCGCGGGTCCAGATCCGTCCGACCGGATTGTGTGGATGGCAGAGGATGGCCATCTTCACCTCGGGGTCGGCGCACTTGACTTCGAGGTCGTCGAAATCCATGTAGTACCGGCCGTCCCGGAAACATAGCGGATTCAACGCCGGCAGCGTCTGTAGATTCTCGATGGCGTTGAAGAAGGGGTAGTACACCGGGGGCTGGACCAGCACCTTGTCGCCAGGACTGGTATAGGCCGAGACCAGCATGTGCAGGGCGGGTACGATACCGGGAGTGAAGCATATGGTGTCGGGGTCGACGGTCCAGTCGTGGCGTCGTTTCATCCACCCCACCACGGAGTCGTAGTAGGAAGGCGGCGGGTAGGCATAGCCGTAAACGCCCATGCTGGCGATTTCGGTTACGGCGTCCACCACCGGCTGCGGGCACGGAAAGTCCATGTCCGCCACCCACAACGGAAGCACGGGCTTCTCGTGCCGGCTGGCGTCCGTCTCGTCCCAGGGGACGACGGCGCCGTCCCGTTTCACATAGTCCCACTTGTACGAATTGGTGCCGTTACGGTTGATGCGCTGGTCGAAATCATAGTTCATTTGGGCGGCTTTTTCGGTATGATCGGGGACATGTGAAAGCCAGAGGGATTCGGTAGTTCGGCGAGGTATGTTAACCGGTCCCGGCGCCGCTGTCAAATTGCAATTAACGGTTGCGGACTATGCTGCGTATCTGTACCATCTTGACTCGGCGGCTTCCAGCCGAATCCGCCGTTCTGAATACCTTGATACCTCTGGGAATTTTACGCGACTTGCGGGTCTTTGTCGTCTGTCGCGGACACATCGGACCGGTATCGAGCCTCGTCCATCACGCATGAGCGTCGGACTGGCGCCGAGCCTCGTCCATCTCGCATGAGCGTCGGACCGGCGCCAAACCTCGCCACAACGTATGAGTATCGTACAGAAACTACAAAACCTGCCCGCTGGTGAGGTTTCCGTCCTGGCCGGCGTGGGCCAGCGCGACGGTATCCCCGCGCAGGAAGCCGACGCAGGTTGGCCCATGGGGGTGGTACGTCGGCCCGACGGCGATCTGATCGTCATCGACTACCAGTGGCATCGCATCTGGCGAATCGATCGCGATGGCATCCTGCACGCCTTTGCCGGAGACGGGATCGCGGGCAATTCGGGTGACGGCGGTCCGGCTGCCGAGGCACGCCTGCGCAACCCCCACGATCTCTGCCAGGACCGTCACGGCAACCTGTATTTTTCGGATCTTCAGAATCACGTCATCCGCCGCATCGACTACGAGACCGGCGTCATCACCCGCGTCGCGGGCAACGGAAAGGTGGGCCGGGGAGGCGACGGCGGACCCGCGCTGGACGCGGAACTGGACTGTACCTGCGGCGTGGCCGTGGACGGGGACGGCAACGTGTTCCTGTCCAGCGAGTGGACAAACAACATCCGCCGCATCGACGCCAGGACCGGGATCGTCGAGACGGTTTTCGGCCATCACGCCCGTCACTATCCCTCCGAGCGGGGCGACAGCCGGCCATACTCGGGCAGGGGCCTGAGCCTGGGTGGTTATCACGGTGACGGCGGACCGGCACGGGAGGCCGGGTTCAATCACCCGGAACACCTGGCCTTCGATTCGCGGGGCGACCTGTACGTGTGCGACAATTCCAACGACCGCGTCCGCAGGATCGACATGCGTACCGGGATCATCGACACGGTACTGGGCAACGGCCAGCGCGCTTCCAACGGCGACGGCGGCCCGGCGGTTGAGGCGAGTACGCTCATGCCGGACGCGATCTGCGTGGACGTGCACGACAATCTCTACGTCGGTGAGAAGTACGGTTTCAGGGTAAGAAAGGTGGAGCGGGAGACGGGCATGGTCCGCACGCTGGCCGGAACCGGCGAACCAGGTTTTGGCGAAGAAGGCCTGCACGGGTCCGTCACGCGATGCAACTCGGTGGAAGCCGGGATCTTCGCTGATCCGGACGGTACGGTATATTGGGGCGACTGTTCCGGCAGGCTCCGCAAATGCGACGGGGAAACCGGGATCGTAACTACCGTCCTTGGAGGTACCAGCGTCCATGACGGCGAGACCGCCGCCGCCGGATTCCTCAACGGACCGGGCGGCCTGTCGGTCGGCCCCGATGGCACGATTTACATCGCGGACGTGTGGAACCAGCGAATCCGGTCGATCGATCCGGATACCGGGGTGATTCGTACGATCGCGGGTTCGGGCGCGAGGGCTTACGGCGGTGATGGCGGTCCGGCCGTCGATGCCCACCTGGGCAACCCCCACGACGTGTCCGTGGACCGTTTCGGCCGGGTGGTCATCGCCGATACGCGGCACGGTCACGTACGGCGCGTGGACCCCGATGGTGTGATCCGCAACATCGCCGGAGCGGCTTTCCAGTGGGACAAGGGCGACGGGGGACCGGCGCTGAGCGCGTGCCTCATGCATGTGCTTTCCGTCGCCCACGGACCGGGCGGCGACGTGTATATCGGGGACGCGGGATGCGGACGCATTCGGAAAATCGATTCGGAGACCGGTATCATCAATACCGTGGCTGGCGTCGGCCTGCCGGGGTATTCGGGTGACGGCGGCCCCGCAACCGAGGCGCGGATCGGTTCTCCGACGGCCATTCGCATAGACGGGTCCGGCCATCTCTTCTTTGCGGACGATCGCTATCACGTCCTTCGGAGGGTGGATGGCGATACTGGGATCATTACCACCGTGGCCGGCACGGGTGACGAGGGCTATTCTGCCGACGGTGCCAGGGCAGTGCGGTCCATGATCTCCACTCCCCGCGGTCTCGCACTGGACAATAAAGGCAGGGTGTACTTTTCCGATTCCGGCAACAATCGCGTAAGGCGCATCAGTGAAAACGGCTTGTTTGAGACCGTGGTCGGCAGCGGAGATTACGGCGATTGCGACCAGCCCATGGAAGCGCGTGACGCGATACTGAATGAACCCCATGGTCTGTGTTTCTGGGGAGATGACTTTCTGCTCGTAAGCGATCATTACAACAACAGGTTGAAGGCGGTCAGGATTCGGGATTGAGCAGCACTTCGATTGGCCAAATGCAGCAGGCTCGGTATCTCGATAAAACAATCGCAAGGCACGTATCCGCCGTGATCCGTCCAAACCAGTCAGGAGAATGAATGAAGATCACCGACATAAAGACGGCCGAC
Source organism: uncultured Gemmatimonadota bacterium (assembly GCA_964655785.1). GTDB lineage: Bacteria > JAAXHH01 > JAAXHH01 > JAAXHH01 > JAAXHH01 > JAAXHH01. Next base: position 30,231 of record CAZZNP010000013.1, on the reverse strand, counting down.
GTTCAGGTAAAGTCCGGGCATTCCACGTACCGTTATCATTACGTGCGCGTATACACCGATGAAGGAATATACGGCACGGGGGAGACCAGCCACGTCGACGGCGGATGGCGGGATTCGACCCGGCACATGGCCAGGATGATCATCGGCATGGACCCGAGGGACGTGGACGCGTGCTTCGAGCTCATCCGCCGGAAGTACATCTTCATGGGCGGAGCGGGAGGCCAATCGATTTCCGCGCTCACGGGCATCGAGGTCGCCCTGTGGGACCTTGCCGGCAAGGCCCAGGGCGTACCGGTGTACCGTTTGCTGGGCGGTAAGTTCCGCGACCGGGTCCGTTTATACGTGGACAGCGCGCACTACGACTACAACGAACGCGCCGCGCAGGTAAAGGAACGAGGCTTCACGGCCATCAAGTTTGACCTGGATGATGCGGAAAATCCCCACAAGCTGGATCCGTGGAACTGGTCAGTCACGCCGGACGAGCTTAAATCTCTTGTGGACCAGGCCTTCGCGATCCGGGAGGGAATCGGGCCTTCCCTGGACCTGGCCATCGACCTTCACGGACGGTATGACGCGACCGCGGGAATGAAAATGGCCCAGGAATTCGAACCGCTCAATCTCCTTTGGCTCGAGGAGCCGGTTCCGCCGGAGAACATCGACGCGCTGGCCAAGATCACCCATGCAACCGGAACGCCGATCTGCGTCGGCGAAAGTCTCTACCTTCGCCATGGTTTCCGCGACCTGCTGCAGCAACAGGCGGCCGATATCATCATGCCGGACATTTCCAAGTGCGGCGGACTCTCGGAGTGCCGGAAGATAGCCAACATGGCCGAGATCTATTACGTGCCCTTCGCGCCGCACAACAACTCGAGCGCGCTGAGTACGGTCGGTGATGCCCACGTCTGCGCGAGCGTGCCGAACTTCCTGGTCCTGGAATTTCACCGTTTCGACGACCCGACCTGGGACGACGTGCTGGCCACCGGCGAATCGGTCATCCAGGACGGACACGTGGTACTGACGGAAGCGCCGGGTCTCGGCGTGGAACTGAACGAGGATTTTCTGGCGTCGCAGATGGATGACGGCGAGCCGCTGTGGCAGTGATCCGGACCGCGTAAAAATCGGCAGAAACTGCGTGGGCAGTCAATAGTCACTCCGTTAGAGGAGGCAACATGCACTGGTACATCGATGTCCTAAAGAAGTACATGGTTTTCAGTGGAAGGGCGAGGAGGGCGGAATTCTGGTACTTTTTTCTATTCTCCGCTATCATTTCGATTTTCCTCGCCGTGATCGACGAGTTCATGGGTTGGAATTTCGAGATGGACGGAGATGAAATCGGGTTCCTCAGTACCCTTTACTACATTGCTGTGTTGTTACCCTATCTCGCGGTGATCATCAGGCGCCTGCACGACACGGACCGCAGCGGATGGTGGGTATTGATCGCGTTTATTCCGATCGTCGGGGTAATCGTGCTCCTGGTCTTCCTGATACTTGCAGGTAAACATGGCGACAACCGGTTCGGACCGGATCCGAAGGCATCTCCGACCTGGTGACCGGCAGGACCTTTCAGAGTTGGCCTCTCAGTATGGGACCCGAAATTGGCCGTGCGTCAAGTTGACATGGCTGGCACTCCCGATTTCAGGGCTGTCGCAGTGCAGGTTACCGCACAGAGCCCACTGATATGAAATACGCTGCCGGCATGAGCACTTGACAAAGTACAAGTTAATTCTTCTACTTTTTTGGACAAGCAAAGACACATCGATGTTTCAGACTGGCCGACTACGCCCTGTTGGCGAATCCGGCCTTGTGCCCTGCGATCCTGTTCGGCGGCAACCTCGACCGCCCAGGTAATACTCCAGGCAATCCCACGAAAGGACAGACCATGGTACGAGTTGGTTCCATTGGAGTTGGGGGCATGGGTTCTCACCAGGCCAGGGCCTTCGACAGCGTCGATGGCTGCAAACTGGTTGCGGGCGCAGACCCCTCGCCCGAGATGCGGGAAAGGTTCGCGAGTACCTATCCCGGCACCAGGGTTTTCGACTCCGCCGAGGCCATCGTGAACAGCGGAGAAGTTGACGCCGTCGTGGTCGCCGTGCCAACCGGACTGCACTGCGCCGCGGCCATGACGGCCCTGGGAGCGGGCATTCCCGTGCTGGTGGAAAAACCCATGGCGCGCACGGTGGAGGAATGCCAACGGCTGAACGAAGCGGCGGATCGCAACAACACCTTCATCATGGTCGCTCACTGCCGCCGTTTCGACCCGTACTGGAAGTCCTGGGGCGCCTACGTGGCCTCGGGAAAGCTGGGTTCGCCCATTCTCTGGCGCAATGCCATGGCGGGATTCGGTCCGGGCAGATGGTACATGGATCACGACATGGGCGGCGGACCGCTGATGGACGGCGCCGTGCACAATTACGATTTCGCCAATTTCCTTTTCGGCGATCCCGTGAGCGTACTCTCCAGTGCGATCGACATGGATCCGGAGGTTACCGCGCTGGATACCTGCTCCGCCATCGTCCGCTATGAAAACGGAAACCAGTTGCTCATGTCCTGGAGCTGGGCATCCAGGGGCAACCATCTGCATGACATCATCGGTCCGGAGGGATTCGTACAGTTCGGCACGGGCGACCTGCCCGAACCGGAGGATGAGGAACCCCACCAGTACTGCTGTTTTACCGACCGGGAAGGTGAACAGACCCTGATCAAGTCGAAATCGGAGCCGGACATGTACGCCTTGCAGGCTGAGCATTTTCTGTCCTGCGTACGTGGAGACGTTACGTGTCTTTCGCCGGGCACTGAGGCGATCAAGGCCATCGCCGTCGCGGATACCATCCTGCGGGCCGGCCCCGCCGGTGAGGCGCGGGAGGTGAAGTGGACGTGACGGCATGTCCCCGCGGTATCGCCGGACGTCGGAAATGTTGATTGAATGTCACCAGGTGCTACCCGCCCCCTTTCAATATCGCAATCCAACACAAGGGAAACGACCATGAACGGACTACAGAGCTTCCTGACCCGAAACCTCGGCAAGACCGACGCCGGCCTGCTCATCATACGCATCGTGATCGGCTTCAGCATGGCGGCCTTTCACGGCTGGGGCAAGATCTCCAATCCCGAACGCTGGGCCGCCATCGGCGGCAACATGGAACTGGTCGGAATCAGCTTCCTTCCCGCGTTCTGGGGCTTCATGGCAGGATTTTCCGAATTCGTATGTTCCATCCTGGTGATCCTCGGCGTGTTCTTCAGGCCCGCGACGACGCTGCTCACGCTAACCATGCTCCTGGCCATGCTGCGTCACCTGTCGCTGCCCGCGGACGATCCGGGTTCGGGTCTCAACGGCGCGTCTCATGCCATGGAACTGTGCGCCATCTATATCGCCCTGTGGTTCACCGGTCCAGGCAAGTACGCCCTGATGCCGGGTAAGATGGAAGAGCGGTCCTAGCGATGCGCGGTCCTGGACGATGCGCGGTCCTGGACGATGTGCTGCCCTGGCGATGAGCAGTCCTGGGCGATGCGCGGTCCTGGCGATGTGCTGCCCTGGCGATCCGGATGGCATCGTCAACCAACTCGGGATTCCATGAGCAAACCCATCGTAATCGGTGTGATTTCGGATACCCACGGCCTTTTGCGGCCAGAGGCAGTAGCTGCCCTTGAAGGAGTGGAACGGATCATTCACGGCGGGGACGTAGGCGGAGAGGAAATTCTGGAAGCGTTAGCGGAGATCGCGCCGGTTTCGGTGGTGCGGGGCAATACGGATTACCAACCGTGGGCAACTCGGCTTCCGGTGTCCGAACTGGTGGAGGTTGGCGGTCGCTCGATCTACGTCGTGCACGATATCGAGGATCTGAATGTGGATCCGGTCGCGGCCGGTGTCGACGTGGTCATTTTTGGCCATTCCCACCGTCCGGTATGGGAGCGGCGCGGAAACGGAGCCTGGTACCTGAACCCAGGCAGCGCCGGACCGCGGCGCTTCAGCCTCCCCGTCACGGTCGCACGCCTGCAGGTATCTACAAAGTATATACGGTGTGAGATTAAGCACCTGGCGGTGTAATGCGGCGGGTGCTGCTCAAGCGTCCGGGATCATCGGAAGCATCACAAGCGGCATTCCGGTCGGCGCCGGATCGGGTGAGGCCCGGTCTCAAGAACTGGGCAGCGATTTCGGGTTCAGTACGTCGCCACGGTCATGGCCTCGAAGCGGTTCGCGTCCCACTCCGCACCCCAGCCTGGTCCATCCGGCGGTACGATGTGCCCGTCCTCGACAAGCGGCTTGTTGACCATACCCCAGGTGCTGGCCGTGTCTACGAACCCGTGGCCGCCGGTCTCGTAGAAGCCCGTATTGTCGATACAGCACCCAAGATGGGCGTGGACGAGCCCGAAGAGGCCGCCTTCGGCGTTCAGTTCGATGTTGGTGTCGTACATCTCGGCGAAATGGGCCATCTTCAGCACTTGCGTGGTCCCGAAGCGGGCATTGGCGCGTAGCAGGTCGGTCGCCCCTGAAATCAGCCGCTGCGTCGAAATCCCCAGGTCGTGCATCAGCGTCTCGTTCCCCATCACCGGTATGGTCAACTCCTCGCACAGTATCCGGTACTGGTGCTCTTTCTGTTCGTGCATCGGTTCTTCCAGCCAGATGAAGTCCAGTTCCTCCATGACCCGTCCCACCTCGATAGCTTCCTGCAGCGTGTAGGAACAGACCGGGTCGTTCAGCAGCAGGTAATCGGGTCCGACAATGCGCCGGACT
>CAZZNP010000013.1:23675-25489 GCA_964655785.1 uncultured Gemmatimonadota bacterium | reverse complement strand
CGATATCGAGACTTATCCGCTTTGCCGCCCTTGTAGGTGTGGAACTTGTAGGCGTTTACGCCGTGTTCCTTTCCCTCCTGAATCATCCGCAGATAAGTCTCGATATCGGAGTCGCCCCCGGTCAGGTAAACCGGGAAACGGTTACGAACGCGACCGATCAGGGCGTAGACCGGCAGGCCCGCCTTCTTGCCGGCGATATCCCAGAGACAGTTGTCGAAATCTCCGAACCAGCCTGGTCTCTGATACAGCCAGCGCGTGCCTTTGTGGAGCAGCTGGAACAGTTCCTCGCGGTTCAGCGGGTTCCTGCCCATTACCTGTGTTCTGAGGATCTCCACCTGCTCCCGGTCCATCGTGGTCGTGCATGTGCCTTCGATGCCCTCGTCGGTCTCGACACGGATGAAATGCTGCCGCAGATTCCCGCTCCTGGGATGGGATCTGCTGCCGTGGGTATACTGCGTGCGCCTCAGCCCCGGGACCTGTTTCAATTGATGGTAATACTGCGGTTGGTCCGGGTCTTCGAGGACGAACAGCTTGATGGCTGTGATTTTCACTGGGTATTCCGGGGTGCGGGAAAAGCCGCGGGGAGTTCTGCGACGTACTGGTAATCGGGTTCCTTTTCCTGGCGTTCCGCGATCTGGATGATCTGTTTCCACGTCTCCCACAGACCGCTGGTGCAGTAGGGCATCTCGTGCTTGATGAGCCGGTGCAGCCGGCCCAGTCTGTAGCATGGCACCGCCGCGTACATGTGGTGCTCGGTATGGTAGTTCATGTGCCAGTAGAGGAACTGCAGGATGGGGTTGATATAGAACGTCCTGCAGCACAGCCGATAGTCGGGGACCTCATCCTGCAATCCCGCGTGCTGCGTCGCGTTGCACAGGTGCTGCAGCCACGCGCCGAACATCTTCGGGAAGGTGAAGACAAGAGGAACAACCCACAGGCCGTAGACCAGCGATACCCCCACGATCAGCACGTGGCCGGTGAACATGACCCGTTCCCAGTTGGTGTAGGCCCTGCGTCGCTTCGGGTCGCTTTCCGGAAACAGCTCCTGCGACCAGCGATCGCCCGGGATTTTACCGGCGACAGCTGCTAGCCTTCCTTTCACCAGGTCGTAGGCGTAACGGTAGTTGATGATCGACCGCTTCCACATGTTCAGCATGTCGATCTTCTGGGGCAGGACTACCTCCTGGTCGTCCGGATGGTGAAGCGTGTACTTGTGATGTTCGGTATGACTCGCCCAGAAATGGTGGTGGTTGTGCCATCCCAGAAAAGAATACACGCGGAGGAAGAAGCGATTCAGCCACCGCGTCCTGAAAACGGAATCATGGACCAGTTCGTGAAACCCGTTGACCAGGAAATGCCAGAAGTGTCCGTTGATGAAAACCAGGAGCAGCGTTACGTACCACGGCCAGTTGAGGGACGAGTAGATGGCGGCGCCGGCCGCGACGGCGAGGACGGCCAGGTAGCCCACGGTCTGGACGAATCCGAGGAAATCGCTGCGCTTGTTGAGACTGGCCAACTGCTCACGGGTCAAGCGGCAGCGATACCACTTCACCCGCGTCTTGGGGAGCGGCTTGTTGTATTCGGGCCCCTCGGTCAGCACTTCCTCGTCGGCCAACGCGGCGGAATCCGGACCGACGATTTCTGGCTGTCCAGGCGTTCCAGGCTGTCCGGGCGTTCCAGGCGTTCCTGGCTGTTCTGGCTGTCCGGGCGTTCCAGGCTGTCCGGGCGTTCCAGGCTGTCCGGGCGTTCCAGTCAGTCTGGGCGACTCGGCGGAACCGGTGGGTTCACCGGGGCTTCTGTTGTCCTTGGCAGAT
>CAZZNP010000013.1:18475-23575 GCA_964655785.1 uncultured Gemmatimonadota bacterium | reverse complement strand
GGGCGACTCGGCGGAACCGGTGGGTTCACCGGGGCTTCTGTTGTCCTTGGCAGATTTGCTCACGGTTTTATCCTGCCTGAACGTTGTGGTTCGAGACACGGTTAATGTAAGGCCGGTCATTGACGATCGTCAAGCGCATTTCACCGCATTGTCCCCGATATCTCGGTAATGTTGCGTCCTCCCCGAAATCGAGGCTGCGCGGTGCCGACCTCCGGTAGCGCGAATGCGTCTCGCCGTCCTTAGGCTGCCTACTTCTCGGCCCCATCCTTTAAAAAACGGTCGAACCATTCCACCATCCACTCGAAGTATTCGAACCGGAAGACGTGGTTGCCTTCGGGCTGGTAGACGCGGAAGTGGCCGCCCGCGCCGGCTTCGCGGTAAACCGGCGCGACCGCCCGTACGAGTTCGTCCACACCGGACTTCGGCATGTCCTCGTCCGACGTCGGGGCCACCATCATAAAGGGCCGCGGCGCGATACAGTTCGCGACGATATCGGGATGGTCGAAGTAGCGGAGGATGTGGGGCACGTAGAAATACGCGCTGTGGCGGTACAGGTCGCCGCCCCGTATGACACTCTCCAGCTGTCCCACGCCGCCGCAGATGGGCACGCCCGCCGCGAGCCAGGGAGCGCAGGCCATGGCGTACCACGTCGCGTTGCCGCCCAGGGACATGCCGGTCAGCCCCACCTTGTGGTTCCCGATCCGGTCCTGGACTTCGAGCACCCGGACGCCCCGGAGCGCTTCCTCCACGAGAAGCCCCATTTGCGAGATACCGTAGGCGAGCAGGTGCTTCAGCTCGATGTACCAGGATACTTCGGTCGTGCCTCGGCCGTGGCAGCCCTTGGGCGAGATGGCCAGCGTGAGGTAGCCCCGCCGCGCCAGTTCCCGTGCCCAGCCATAGAGGGGCGGCTCATTCGGACCGTCTTTGTAGAACCGCTTGAGCGCCATGCGCTCGGCTGAACCGCCCGTGCCCGGCACGCAGACCACGCCCGGGAGGTACTCGGCCGGGTTGTCCAGGGGCTCGATCAGGATGGCGGGGACCTTCTCATCGTGGGAGTTGGCGTAGGAAAGATCCGTGAGCCGGATGTCGTCCTCCACCCGTACGTCTCCGACGGAGAAATCTACCTGCCCTGGGATTTCAGCCATGCCGAACAGTTCCAGCAGTTTCTCACGGATCTTCCCGGGTGGGACCGACTCGGGATACCGGGGGCGCAGGCCCTTGCGGTCATAGGTGGTCTCGAACGGTTTTTCCATGCCATTCCTCATTATCGGTTCAGCGGAAGGAACTGTAAACCGGCAGGATCAGAAACCTCGCAGGGGCCGTCCGGCTATCCATGCAAACCGGCGGGCTCCGACCATCGCGGTTCAGGGCCCGCTGAACAGGTCGTTTCCCCTAAACGGCATAAGGCGGAAACTCGTGCGTGTGGCCTTGCGCCACTTCGTTATTCAGTTCTCCGTCTCGCATGAAGTCCTTTTCCCGTCCCTGTTCCACGATCAGGTCCCGCAACCGGTCGTGAAGGACCCGGCCTCGTGGATGATCTTGACCGTACAGGTTCCGGCACTCGAGCGGATCTTCCTGGAGATCGTAGTACTCGAATTGTCCGGTCCGGTAATGCCAGATGAACTTCTCGCGATGGTCGACCAGGTAATGGCCGAATTCGAGGTGTTCGGCATGCAGGCGCTCCCGGTCCAGTCGGTCCGTCTCGCCCCGCACGAGCGGCATGAGCGACTGGCCGTCCATGCGGGCCGGCGCGGGCAGCCCGCACACGTCGATCAGCGTGGGCATCAGGTCGGCCAGGCCCACGGTCGTTTCAGGGTATTGAACGCCCGCGGGGAAATCCAACTGCGCGGGGAAGTTCAGGACGAAGGGCACGCGGATCGATCCCTCGTACCCGTATGATTTGGCCCAGTAATGATGATCGCCCATCATGTCGCCGTGGTCGCCGACGAAGGCAAAGACCAGGTTGCGCAACTGGAGCATGCGCCACATGTGGTAGGTGAACCGCGTGACCTGGGTGTCCACGTGATCGATGCAGCCGTAGTAGCCCGCCCGGGCACGACGGACGTTTTTCAGCGAGAGCGGAAGATATTCGGCTTCCGGGAAAGGGCCGTGTGCCTTTACGAAGGACATGCGTCCACCCACGTAACCCGCCGGATCCCCTATGGCGGGATCGGGCACCTCCGGGTCGCCGGCGTACCGCTCGTAGAAGAAGGCGGGTGGATCCCAGGGTGGGTGGGGCTTGCTGAAGGACACGAACAGGAAGAACGGCGTGTCCCGGCCGTGATCCCGCACGTGCTCGTCCATGACGCGTATGGCCTGCGTGGCCGTCCACGTGGTGACGTGGAACTCTTCGGGAAAGACGCAGGGACGTGCCGTGTAGCCGTTGTTGGTCACGCCCGCGTTGAACAGGCCGAAGTCTCCCCATCCCTGTTCGGCGAGCCAGTCCAGGTAGTCGTCGCGGTATCCGGGTGAAAGGAACCGGCCTTCCTCGTGGGAGACGATGCGGTCGAAGCCGTAGGGGGCGTCCTGCGGGTAGACGTGTCTTTTGCCGATACAGTAGGTCTTGTAACCGTTGCGCTGGAATACCCGGCATAGCGTGTCCGGCTCGTCCCAGGCGGCCATGTCGTCGAATCCGACCATGCCGTGAGTGGTTGGCCACTGGCCGCTGAAGAGCGTCCGGCGGGCGCCCACGCAGGAGGGGACCTCCGACACAGCACTGGGAAAGTAGTGCCCGGTATGGGCCAGGGCGTCGATGCCGGGCGTGTGGACCACGGGATGGCCCGCGATGCCCAGGGTGTCGCCGCGAAGCTGGTCGGCGCAGATGAGGATGACGTTGGGGCGATCGCTTCGCTGGGTCATAGGCGGTACCCGCTCCTGTCAACGGCAGACCAGCATCCCCGCACGGACGGTCGACATCCCCGCGCGGACGGTCGACCTCCCCGCGTGTGTAGCCAGCATCCCCGCGCGGACGGTCGATATCCCCGCTTGGGCAGCCGGCATACGGGATCCCCGGGGCCGGTCGTGATCACGACGGGAGTACTTTCTGTCCCTGGACGATGTGGTGGAAAAGCGGCCTGGTGCGTTCAGGCAGCGTGTCGTATTGCTCCCGGGTCAGCGGCACGACGTCGTCCGGCCTGAATCCCCTGTTGGCGGCGTCGCGTTCGAAGTCCGACAGGCCGGGAATCAGCGGGTTGAGGTTGAACCACCACGCCGCGTACCGGGCGATGACGGCCATGCGGGTCTCGTCGCTGGTGTTGTGTCCGTTAATATGCCAGGTCCGGCTGTCGAAAACCAGTACGCTACCCGGTTCTCCTTCGGCCTGGATTTCCGATGGATGTCTCGTTCCCGGCACCAGGCTGCTGTCGCCCGTCGGATTGTTGCCCGCCTTGTGGCTGCCGGGCACTAGCACCGTGCCGCCGTTCTCCCTGGTGAAGGGCGTAAGCATCCAGATACTGGTCAGCAACAGCGGTGCGTCCGGATACGGTGCCGGGATGCGATAGTCGTAACTCTGTCCGAAGGGCCAGTCCGAGTGAAGGCCGCCGCCAGGATCGTCCGTCCGGGGATATCCGGGGTGGAGGATGACGCCCGTTGTCATGGAGATGCGGACATGCTTGCCGAAGAACGCTTCGGTGACGCCCATGATCCGATCGTCGGATAGAAAAGGGGCGATGGCCTGGTCGTAGGCGATCAGACCGCGCACGGCATGGCGTCCATTCGTCAGGTCTTCGGGCAGGTTATTCGCCGTTGCGATCAGGCTGTCGCGGACTCTTTCCACTTCGCCGGGGGGTATCACGCCATCCACGACACACCAGCCCTCGATCTGTATCCGCTTGACGAGATCTTCGACGGTTGACATGCCTGTTCCTTCCGCTTAAAGTGGATTCACAGCCTGTTGCCGAAGTCGGAATAGGATGCAAGATCGATAGGCAAAACCGATTCTTTTGTAAAGACCATTCTTATCGCGTCCTGCATCCGTGGGAGTCGTTATGGTTACATATCGGCCACTGGGCCGTACAGGTTTGAAGGTTTCCACGCTGAGCATGGGATCAGGCGGCTACAACCGGCTGGGCCAGACCAGCGATCCTCCGCTTACCGAACCGGAGATGCACCGGCTCGTCCACGGGGTCCTGGACCTGGGCATCAATCTCTTCGATACGTCACCGGGCTACCTGGAAGCCGAGGCCATCCTCGGGCGGGCATTTCGAGGTGTACCGCGCGACCGGTTCTACCTGGCCACCAGAGTCGTACTTTCGCAGTTCGACGAGGAACGCGGACCGGTCCATATGACACCCGGACACATAACGGAATCGATCGAGACCAGTCTGCGGCGCCTGGGTGTCGACGCGGTCGACGTGGCGTTGATCGCCGCGACCGAGACAGCCGATTTCGACTATATGATCAACGAGCAGTTTCCCGTGCTCGAGCGCCTTTGCGAACAGGGTAAAATCCGTTTCCTCGGATCCAGCGAAACCGCCTTGTCCGACGGCGCCCATGAATGGTTGCGGGCGGCGCTGCCGACCGGAAAGCTGGACGTCATCATGATCGCCTACAGCATGCTCAACCAGTCCGCCCGCCATACGGTCTTCCCCTACTGCCTGAAGCACGACGTGGGCGTCATGAACATCTTCTCGGTCCGGAACATCTTCAAGGACCCGGCGCGACTCAGGGAGACGATCGAAGACCTGCAGCGCCAGGAACTGCTGGACGAATCCATCGATCCCAACGCGCCATACGACTTCCTGCTCGAAGATCCCGATATCGAAACCCTGGTCGAAGCCGCCTACCGGTTCGTCGTATACACTGAAGGGGTCACCACCGCCGTGTGCAGCGCGGTTACCCTGGACAAGATCGAGCAGAACATCCGCAGCATCGCCAGGGGGCCCCTTCCCGAAATGCACATAAAGCGCATCAGGCGGCTCTTCGGCCACATCAGCGAAGCCGTCGGGAACTGAACCCGTCGATGACGAGGGGTTTCAGATCGCGTATGTCCGTTTCGACGACCCGCGTCCACCCCCGCCATTCACCTACCCCATGTATCCCGTCGTCGGTATACACCTTGGCGAATAGCCCGTGGCGCCAGGTGGTCCTCCCGGGCGGCGA
>CAZZNP010000013.1:0-18375 GCA_964655785.1 uncultured Gemmatimonadota bacterium | reverse complement strand
CGGTATACACCTTGGCGAATAGCCCGTGGCGCCAGGTGGTCCTCCCGGGCGGCGAGGCGTTCATGAGGAACGTTCGGACGTCCGTGATTTTAATGGCCGCATCAGGTTGACGTTTCGTCTTTCAACTTCCGCTCGACGCTTTCGATCTTCTCTTCCATGGTCTGCGCACGGTCGGTTCGCGTTCCCAGGCGGATGGTCGTGGAGATCCTCGGCGCGCCCATTTCATGCACGGTAGCATGACATTGCTTCACGGCCTCGAAAACCGCATCCCACTCGCCTTCGATATTGGTCCCGTAAGCATGCATGAAGGTCTTGAGCTCCGCTTTTCTTAGCACCCTCTCACAGGCCGTTACGTACGCTGAAACCGATACGCCGACCCCGATGGGCACCACGCACAGATCAACGATGACTTTCATGGCGTCCTTCCCTGGTTTCGCTTTACCCGCGGTTCCAGTATCTCCCTGAGCCGGGCGGCCACCAGGGCATCCTCGCCCGGCTCCATCATATAGGGCATAATGGAAAGGCCGCTGCCCCCGCCCATTTCGATCCGGGGATCGCCTTCTGACAACTCGATCACCACCTTGTCAGGCTCGACACCGACTTCCGACGTCTCCCAGTCTATGTGCAGAACCGGCGCCACGTTGGACCTTCCCGGCTGCCGGATCGCCGTACGAACGGACGGAAGATGGGCAATCGCGTCGATCACGGTCTGAAGGTATCCTTCCCACGCCTTCCATTCCGCTGCGTGATCTCTCACCACCCACTGCTCAATGGCGGCGAGGAGTCCCATGATCTCTTCCTTGCCGGCCTTCATGGGACGCGCGATGGAGTGATGCGGCGCACCGTTCGCGAAGGCGGCCAACAGCAGTTCGCGCCTGCCCAGCACCACCCCCGATGCCTGCGGACCCCGGAGACACTTGCCACCGCTGTACGCCACGGCGTCCACCCCGTCCGCCAGGTACGGATTCGGCACATCCGGACGTTCGGCGGCCGCGTCCACTAAAACGGGAACGCCGCGGTCATGGGCTATGCGGACGATATCCGCTACCGTCATGTTGCCGTCGCCCGCCCTGTCGCCGAAAATGGCCACCATGGCCGTACGCTCGTTGAAAGCGGACTTGAAATGTTCCGGATCGTCTTCGGTCTCCACCAGAGAGATCCCCACCATGCGAATGGCGTGATCATAAACATGACGGTGGGTCCTGAGCGTGACGACTTCGTTCTTCATGCCCGTGGTGTCAGGCAGCCTTGCGATGCGGTCCGGGTCCGTTCCCGCCACGCACGCGGCGGTCACCTGGCACAGCGCGGCGGCGCATCCGTTGGTCACGAGTCCGAACTCCGCTTCCATGATTTCGCCGATGCGCCGGCCGACGCCTTCCATCAGTTCTTCGATATGCACATACTTTTCAGATGCCTCGGCCATGGCCCGTCTGACTTCGGGCAGCATGACCGATCCGCTGTACATGGTCAGCGTACCTTTGCTGTTGATCAGGGGCCGAACGCGTACGCTTTCGTAGGTGGGGTAATCCTGGGGAGGCATCGGGGTTCCTTTACTTAAAACGACCGTTTCGCGTTGACCCGTCCGGAACGCGGTGGTCAGTTTGCTCACTTGTTGTTGAACAGAAGGCGCTGTACAATCTACCATCGGGGCGTAGCGCCTGTCTAACAGATTATGCGAGGTGCTAAGGTTATTTCCTTGCAATAAAGCGACACGGATGTAGGTTGTCCCAATGTAGTTAAAAAACTAAACGATTGTTTTTTCGCTATGTTTGTTTGGATAATCTCCTCGGGGAAAGGAATTGCATCGTGCGAAGAATCCTCCTGATTGCGGTTTCAATGACGTTGGCAGCCTGCACGGGCGACCAGGGTCCGGTCGGGCCTCAAGGCATCCAGGGCATCCAGGGCATCCAGGGCATCCAGGGCATCCAGGGCACGCAGGGCACGCAGGGCGTTCAGGGTCCCCAGGGCACGCAGGGCATCCAGGGCATCCAGGGCGAAACCGGTGAAATGCTCAACTGGGCAGACGTTGTACGGAAAGGAAAACTGCAGGACGCTTTGTATTTCGTCAGCATTATCGTCGACAACAGAGTAGTGAGAAGCGGTACGGCCTTCAGTGCGTATTTCACGGACAAGCTCTGGACCAACGCCCATGTGGTGGATAGCCTGTTGGAGGAATACAACGATCCCGATAACGCGGAGAGTCAGAAGTATCTACTCGTAACACGAACCGGTACGCCGCTGGGAGGCCCCGAAACCTACCAGTGGGAGCCCTATGTTACTCATCCCGAGTACGACGACGAGGAGAACTGGTCACCTGATATCGCCTTGATTCAGCTCATCGGCGGCGAGGTCACGCACGACTCGCCCGAGTTTCTTCCGCGAAAGTTTACAGATGATCTAAGTGCAGGCCAACCGATCGGCACCCTTGGATTCCCGGTTCTTCTACCCTACTTCGATTTGCTCCCGATCGCCAATTTCAGGGAAGGGACGATCGGTGCCATCAGGCCCTTCTACAACGAAGCGTTTTTTGCCGATCCCACCAATACAGGCGAGATCATCCACTCTAATCTGGGCACCCTTTCTGGCACAAGCGGCAGCCCGATATTCGATCACGAGGGGTTCATCATAGCCATCAACTTTGCTGGAATCGTATCGCCCATCAGGCTGCCCGATGAGGATGAAGAAGACGAGGAACCGGGCGAGCAGATCGGAAGAGTGGAACTTCACGAGGACTTCGGTTTAAACATCTCGGCGGCGTGGGACCTGCTCGATTACCTGGAAAGCCGGGGTGACACGGGTACGGTCGTGGCAAGTACGAATTCCGGCGGACTCAATTTCGACTCGCGTTCCTATCCTCACGAAGAGTACCAGGCTGAACCGCTCAACTGGAATGGAGAGACGTCAGCGCCCTAGCCCGGTCCACAGGATAGCGCAGTGAGACGGCAGAACAATTTGCAAGAAAAGGGCCTTCCTGTAAGGTTGGGTCGTTGATTTCTGTTGCCTCGGGGCGCGACCGGTGTTGCCTCGGGGCGATACAGTAGGGCTTCGTGGCGAATCTCCGCAATGGTATCACGATTTTCAAATGAACCGTGTGCTCCCCGTTGTGCTGCTGGCGTTCATCTGCGTATGTATCATCCCTCTTTTTGAATTGCCGGGGACCGTGACGGGTTCGGTCCTGAAGGGTTTCTTCGGACTGTGCGTCCTCGTCCTGCTCAAGGTCGCCTATAACAAGATGGTGCTGCCCGGCACATTCATCGGGGCGGTCTTTTTCGCGCTGGCGTGGAGTTCCGTCCCGGCCTGGCCCATGTATCTTTTCCTGGTCCTCATGTTGGGCGCGTTGTTCGTAACCTGCAATACCGCCGAGGTTTTCTCTCGCGGATCAGGTTGACCCCTCTGAACAAATTTCCGTGACAGTGCCGCCGTCGTGCCGTATCGTAACGTGGGTGGATCATCTTCATGGGTGCGTACCCATGGAATATGGACCGCGACGCTCGAGATGGGCCGCGTCGCCTGAACGCGAGTCTGTTCATCAGGGGAAATGATCAGTTCAACAGGGGAAATGAAATGAAAAGAATGCTCGGGTGTTTGACGTTGACGCTTGTCCTGGCCGTACTCCCCCGCAATGCCGACGGTCAGCAGTCTTGGGACGATGTGATCGTTGAAGCCCATCCCGTCGTTGGAAACATCTACATGCTGACCGGCAGTGGCGGCAACATCGGCGTGTCGGTCGGGGATGACGGCATCCTGATCGTCGACGACCAGTACGCTCCGCTGGCCGACAAGATCAAGTCGGCTCTTCGCGGCCTTCATGCGGGACCCCTCAAGTTCGTCCTGAACACTCATTTTCACAGCGATCACGTGGGTGGAAACCCGATCTTCGGCCTCGAGGCGACCATCATCGCCCATACCAACGTCCGAAAACGGGTCTCCACACCTGAGCAGCAGGGCGTCCGGACCATCCCCGCCATGGTGGAAGACGGCTGGCCCGTAATCACCTTCGACGATGAGGTGTCTGTCCATTTCAACGGAGAAGAGATCAAGCTGGTGCATATCCCCGAAGGACACACCGATAACGACAGTTACATCCATTTCACCGGATCGGATGTCGTGCACATGGGAGATACCTTCTTCAACGGGCGCTTCCCCTACGTGGACCTGCGCAGTGGCGGTACGGTGGACGGACTGATCGAAAACATTGCCCAGGTGCTGGAGGTGATCGGACCGGACACCCGCGTCATTCCGGGACACGGCGACCTGGGAGACCGGGCCGCATTGCAGTCCTATCACGATATGCTGGTCGCGACAACAGATGCCGTCCGTGCCATGATGGCGGAGGGAAAGACACTCGACGAGGCCAAGGCGACGGGTCTGCCGGATGAATGGACCGGATACGCGAGCGACTTCGTGCCGGAAGCGCGCTGGATCGAGACGATCTACAACAGTTACGGCGCGTCGGAATAGGTTCGAGTCCGAACCGTCGCGGCAGTCCGGGCAGTCCGTACCGTGCAATACCGGCATTCGCGACACGGGCCACAAGTCAAGTATGATGGGAGGTTTGCCTTGCAGATCGTAGATGCGCACCAACATCTCTGGGACACGGCCGAACTTTCATATCCCTGGCTGGAAGGTTTCGACGCCCTGCGCCAGCGATACGGTCCGGAGGACTACCGCGCCGCGTTAGAGGGAATAGAAATCGTCCGCTCCGTCCACATCGAAGCGGACCCCGCGCCCGGGGCCGAAGTGGACGAGGTGGACCGGCTAGTTCGTATAGCCGCCGAGGACGGCATGATCGGTGCCATAGTCGCCACGGCGCCCCTCGAGTCTGAAAATTGCGCGGCGACTCTGGACCGCCTCGCCGCGGACTATCCCACTGTGGTTGGCATTCGCCGCATGGCCTGGCATCACGAAGATCCGACGTTCTACAGCTGGCCTTCCCTGATCGAAGGGGTCAGTGCGCTTCCCGGTTACGGATATACCTTCGAATTGTGCGCAAACGTTACGCAGCTCGACGCCGCGGTGACCCTGGTCCGCGCAACGCCCGATGTGACCCACGCAATCAATCATTGCGGGGGCCCCGATATCGCGGGAGACGGATTCGAACCCTGGGCGGGATACATGAGCCGGTTGGCCGAGTTCCCCAACACGGTCTGCAAGATCTCGGGACTGGTCACCCGTGCGAAAGAGAACTGGACCGGAGACGATCTGAAGCCCTACATCGATCATCTGCTCGGTATCTTCGGATTTGACCGGGTTATGTATGGCAGCGACTGGCCGGTTTGTACGCTGGCAGCCACCTACAAGGCGTGGTTTGACACCCTGTTCGACGCGGTGCGGGGCATATCCGAAGACGAACGACGCAAGCTGTTTTATGACAATGCACGGACCTTTTACCGATTGGGATGAACTCCGCCCGTGGTTGACAGGAGTCTCGAAGCATGTCTGTCGTGACGAAGCCCGGCTCCGGGACCGAAGTAGTGGAACCGCCCGTTCAGGAACCGCCCGTTAAGGAACCGCCCGTTAAGGATCGGGATTGGATCCGTACACACGGGCTCAACGGTGGAAACCGTGGTTTGGATGACCGCGGCAACGGCAATGGCAGTGGTGGCGGAAGGGGCGGCGGTGGCGACGGGCCGTCCGGCTCCCCTGCTCACGTACCATCCGGCATCGGAGCCAACGTGCTGGGCATGCTGGTTTTCATCGCCAGCGAGGCCGTCCTCTTCCTGACGCTGATCGTCACGTTCGCCCTGGCGCGGGCATCTTACCCGGAATGGCCTCCGCCGGACCAACCCAGGCTTCCCGTGTCGATTTCCCTATTCAATACCGTGGTCCTGCTGGGCAGCGGCGCCGCCATGTTGAGCTCCTGGAGATACATGAGGCGTGGATGGGTGCGGTCTTCCCGACGTCTGTTGGCCGCGGCCACGCTGCTCGGTATCCTCTTCCTGGCGGTGCAGGGCTTCGAGTGGGCCCGTTTGATCGATTTCGGGCTGACCGTCACGCAGAACCTGTACGGCGCCGTATTCTACGTGATGATCGGCATGCACGCGCTGCACGTCCTCGTAGCTGTACTGGGTCTGCTATTCGTGTTGCGCAGGTTCGGCAACGGTGCCTATACCCGGGAGCATCATGAAGGACTGACCATGGGCGGGATGTTCTGGGGATTCGTCGTGCTCATCTGGCCCGTGCTGTTCGCATTTGTCTACCTGCTGTGAAACCCCTCCGCACAATCACCACCCCGACTTCAATCTGGAGATGACATGACCACGTCATTCGGAGCGGCCGTTCAGCAAGCCGCGGAAGCGCTGGGCGCCCAGGGCAAGGACGCCAACCAGGTCGCGAAGATCGTGTGCGACCAGGACCCTGACGGGTACAACTACGGGATAGGAATCGTCGTGGACGGACAGGGACGGGCCTGGCCGACTTCCGAGACGCTGTTGAGCCGTTCCAGGGCGGAAATCGAGCTAAGTCTCTTCGGTGAATATATGAGCACCGGTACTATGGCTTTCGAGCTGAAGGAGGCCGTGCTGCGCTGGCAGCGCATACCCGAAGAACACTGGGACCGCTTCTCGCTGCTGATCCCTTCGGACGCCGGCACCGGCGCGGTGAAGACGGCGGTCGAAATGGCCATGCAGCTTTATCCCGACGTCCAGGGGATCGGCGTGGAAGAACTGTCCTGGCCCGCTTACAAGGCGATTGCGGGGATGAGCAGGATTTCATGCAGCGAGTTTCCCATCGGCGACGTAATGGATACGCCAGGCCTCATGGGGGTCTACCAGGCGGGACCTATGAACACAACCGGCCGCGTACAGCCCCTGGAAATCATGCGCACGCGGGCTTTGGCCGCGAATGGCCGCCCCGTCCTGCTGGACCGGGCCTATTCCGGGTTCGAGTATGCCCGGCTGCTCGATTCACACGGTTACGACAGGATCATGGCCATGAGTTACGACAGCCAGATCCGGCCCTTCGTAGAAAACGACGTGACCTTCTGGATCTCCGTCAGTCCAACCAAATCCTTCGGCACCTTCGCGCTACGCCCTTGCGGGTTGCTCCTCGTCCACATTCCAGATACCTCTCGCGCCGGGGAGATCGCCGCGCTGGCTAACACGGTAATGCGTGCCAGAGGCTCATCTTTCGAACATCCCGTCACCCGGGCCTTCGTTTCTTCGCTGGTCCACGACCGGGAGCGTCTTGAGCAAGAACATGCCGACATCCTGAATCGTGTAGCCACTGCCGAGGAAGCGTGGAAGGAACGATCCGCCGGGACACCGCTGGCCGAGCAGTTCACGGACGGGTATGCAGGACTGTTCCGTAATCCCCGCGTTGAGGACGAGGCCCGGGCGGCGATCTACGACGCCCACCTCTATCCGGTGTTCACGCCGGGCCGGTGCCGGCTCAACATCGCCGGTCTGCCGGAAGACCGTGATGTCGCAAGGGAGCATGTCGCGGTTTTCTCCAGGTACTGCCGGGGATAACGCATCGCCATTCCCGCGCTATCCCCGTCCGATTAACCTTGAAACGAACCGCCCGGGTTTCCGATTAACCTTGAAATGAAAAACCCGGGAATATAGATTCTTCGACCTGTAAAATCGGCACGACCCGTTCACAACGAAGCTTGCGTTTCAGCACCAACCGATAAGAAAGGACGTCAGGGCATGGCACAGGTCAGTATCGTCAGGCACAATCCGATCGCTATCTTCTCGAATCCCACGGAAGTCATCGTCAGGGACGATCACAACCAGGTCTTCCGGCTGATCGAACCGAGCGGTAACGTCGGCACGCAATATCCGAACGACATTGGTTGCGAGTGGTTCGGCACCATCGAGAACCTGAGCAAGAACCTGTTGATCTGCGGCGTGAGCTGGTCGGACGTTTACAAGACGGACGTGCTGTGGACCACGCCTTCGACCGACCGCGACGTCTGCGACCGGATGAAGGATGAGTTCAACGCGGTGTACGCTCCCATGATCTCGGCCGTGACAGGAGGTCCGCTCCGTTCCAACCGTATGGCGCGTTTTACGCACCCGGAGGGGTTTCCGGATCCGGTGGCGCTCTTCGAGGTACAGATCAAGGCGGTGAGCGGCGAGAACGTTTCCATCGGCAACGGCATGATCGATTACGGATACTGGCAGGACCATCAACCGAGCGGCGCATCGGTGATGCATAACCGGGACGGCGAGGTGATCACCTCCCTGGGTTCCGACCTGGCCGAGGAAACGGCCTTCGTGCTCGACGAGCACTACCTGAAGCCCTTCGCCGAAGCGGGCATCGATTTTAAAAAACAGACGGTGTGGATGGAAATCCTGGTCGCCGTCGACGACGCGCCCGATAAAACCTGGGAACGGATCGATACGGTGCGGCGGGTCTTCGAGGACTACTTCGGCGACGACCGGCCGGCCGGGTTGATCTACCCGGTCTCCCGCATCCCCAACCTGGACGGCATCGTCGAACCCCAGCCGCGGGTAGTTTCCGGCGACGTGCGTATCACGCGCTCCGGCGAGATCGAAGACGGATTCAGCACGTGGAACTCGATCCAATACGGCGGCGTGACCGAGGTCATGTCCAGCGCCGTGGGCGGAAATGACGCCGGCCGGCAGCTTTCCACGCTGGACGCACGCATCAAGGCGGCGGGCGGAAACGGCCTCAAAGAGGACGGTATCTTCAACAACGCCTACGTGGTCGCCGGCGGCGATTCCGCTGCCAACAGAGCCTGGATACAGGATTTCAACGCCTCCTTCACAGCCTGGTATGAAGGCACGGCGCCTGCGGGACGCACCGCCCAGTTCATCGGCGGCATTCAACAGGCATCCTACCCCTCGGGCATCTCGAACCGCGCCATTTTCGCCGGGTAGGGCGGCCATGGACCGGCCCGGGAATGTGAGCCAGACCAGTATGAACAGGAGGAGGTACGCATGATTCCGGGCCTTCTCCTGTGTTTTCTTCTCCTGGGCTTGCCTTTCTTTGAATTCACTCAGATCGATCCGGCACTTACCGATCCTGCCCCGCGGCGTGTAAACACGGTCGGCAAGGCCATGCCCGAGGATGCGGCACCGCTCGATCGACAGGTTTACTCCATCCACCTGCCCGAGCCCACCACGCTGGATATAGGGATCGCCGTCTACGAAGCAACCGGCGCGGTGTTCTCCTTCGAAGGGCTCACCCGGCTCGATCATAACAATGAACTCATGCCGGCCGCGGCCGATCGGTGGGAGTCCTCTCCTGACGGCACGCGCTGGTCCTTCCATCTGCGAAGGGACGCGAAGTGGAGCGACGGCAGGCCCGTCACGGCCCACGATTTCGAGTATGCCTTCAAGCGGATGGTCGATCCGGCCAGCGCCAATAGAAACGCATCTTTCTACTACGAAATCGAAGGGGCGAAAGCCTTCAACCAGGGACTGACCCGGGACGCGGACTCCGTCGGCGTGCAGGCCATCGATGACCACACGCTGGTCATTCGAACCGCCCTGCCCTGTCCCTATTTGCCCTACATCGCTTCTTTTCCCACCTCGGTTCCCGTGCCCCGCTGGCAGGTGGAGAAATACGGGCCGGGCTGGTCGGAACCCGGACGGTTCGTGACCAATTCGACCTTCAAGCTGGACTCCTGGGACCACGGGTCCCGCTTCGAATTCATCCTTGATCCGAACTATAACGGTCCCCACAAGGGATTCGTGGAACGGATCATCGGCAAGTTCCTGGATACCCGCATGATGGCCGGCGGCACGCTGGCCTACGAGAACGACGAGATCGACCAGCAGGACGTTACCCCCATCGATCTTCCGCGCATCAGGAGACATCCGCGACTCTCCGGCGAACTCGACGTCAGCAAGGATTTCATGACCCACTTTCTCTTCTTCAACGCGGATTTTCCGCCCTTCGATAATTTGAAAGTACGCCAGGCGATCAGCCACGCGATCGACCGGGAGGTCATCTGCCGCGTGTTGCTCCAGGGTATGGGCATGCCGGCCTGGTCCATGCTTCCGCCCGGATTTCCCGGCTACGCGGACGGCAAGTACCGGGACATACAGCGATTCGATCCGCAACGGGCGAAACAGCGCCTGCGCGAAGCTGGATATCCTGATGGGCGCGGGTTTCCGCGCATAGAGATGTGGGTCAACAACATCGCCAGGCAACAGGTCGGACAGGCGATTCAGGAAATGCTGAAGACTCATCTCGGGATCGAACTGTCGATACGCGTGGTCGAGAGCATCTCCTACCGGACCGCACAGTACCAGCGGAAGATCCCCTTCAGCCTGATACAGTATCACTACGATTATCCGGACCCGAACAACATGCTTGCCATGGTGTGGCGGTCACAGCCCGCCGGATACAGCCGCCATCCATGGATAAACGCGGAATTCGACCGACTGGTCGACGAGGCGGCCTCGGAGATGGACACCGGCCGCCGGTTTCGTCTGTACGACCAGGCGCAGCGGATCCTTGCGGAGGACGTGGGCGCCGTGTTCCTCTACTACGGGAAGAAAGCCACGCTGCGCAAACCCTGGCTCAAGGGCATCAAAAGAGACCGGGACGGTGAATACCCGTTCTGGGGCAACAACACGGGCTATTTCGACATCTACATCGGGGATGGCCGATAGGCCGGAGGCGATCGGCGCGAAGCTGTCGTTTCGATTTGACAATACCGGCGGGGTGGATACATTCAACAGGTGCGCCCGGTCGACGAATCATCCTGTTCGGTGGTCCGGGACACGGTCGGCAATCCCTGACACACAGCCTGAAAACGTGGTTGGATCGACGCAAAACGAATTCCGGCAAACCGGTTTCCTTCCAGGTGATATGGAAACAGCTGCCAGAAAGGAATCCCAATGAAAGCGGGACAAGTCGTTGCCCCGGAAACCATTGAAATCGTGGATGCGGAACGGCCGGACATCGCGCTGGAACGTGCCAATCCCGACGCGCTGAAGGACATGGTGCTCGTGCGTACCGTAAACGCCGCGATATGCGGCAGCGACCATCCGCTCTTCACCGGTCCGGCCAACTATCCCGCGCCGCCGGGTGTGTCCCTGCACGAGAGTATTGGAATCATTGAGAAGTCGTGGGCGGATGGCTGCAGGGAAGGGGATTTCGCCCTGGTACTTCCTTCGGGGTCCAGCGCGATGGCCGAGTATTTTCTTGGCCTTGGCGCATCCGTGACACCCCTGCCCGAGGGCCTGCCCCAGGAACAGCTGCTGATGGCCCAGCCCCTCGGCACCGTCTTATACTGCCTGCGTAAACTGGGCCACTTTTTCAATGCCGAGGTCGCCGTGGTAGGCCAGGGCCCCATGGGACTGCTGTTCACCACCATGATGCGGAATCTCGGCGCGGCGCTGATCATCGGCATCGACCAGTATGACAACCGCCTGGCAGCCGCCAGCGAGATGGGCGCTACCCATACGGTAAACACGCGGCACACCGATCCGGCCGAGGCGGTGGCGGAAATCACCGGCGGCCGCATGGCCGACGTGGTGATCGAAGTCGTAGGCGTGGAAGAGACCTTCAACATGTGTGTGGCCCTGGCCCGGCAAGACGCCCGTTTCATCGATTTCGGCGTGCCCAAGACGCCGCGGTTCACGATAGACATGCTGGAGCTGTTCCGCAAGAATCTGCAGTTGACGACCTCCGTAGGACCGGATATCCAGATCGATTTCAAGAGCGCCATGCGATTGATCGGGGAAGGACGGGTCGATCTTGCGCCGATGATCTCGCACAAGCTGCCCTTTGCCAGGATCCGGGAAGGTTTCGAAATGGCCACGAAGCGCAAGGGTGAATGCATCAAGATTGTGATAGATTACGAGGAGAAGAGCCTCGGCAGGTAGTCGACCGAAGGCCGGCCGGACCGGATTGCCAGACCGAAGGCCGGCCGGACCGGAAGTGGACTGTTTACAGCGCGACGGGAGCGCCTGGAGGAACTACGAAATGCATAAGACCATGGGTACCGTGGCAAAGACCGCTGCTGCCTGTTTGTGTGCCTTCCAGCTGGCCTGCGGGGGCGGAGGAGAAACGGAAGAAGCCCCCTGGGACAAGGTTCAGACGATCCTGACGGAATCGAACGATACCATCGTGCTGGACGGGACCGAGAAAGGCGCGCTCAAGTACGAAGGGATGGACGAGCCGATGTACGGCGACTGGCTGGTGCGTCACGCGCTGTCCGATCCGGAGAACTTCAATCCCTTCACATCGAGCGACCAGGGCGCCACCCAGGTGCACAACTACGTCTTCGAGTCCCTGCTGGAACCGGAATACGATCCGCCCTATACGCAGCGGGGGTTCATCGCCACGGACTATCCCGTCATCTCGGACGATTATCTCACCTACACCTTCACACTGCGTCAGAATGTCCGTTTCGCGGATGGTACGCCTCTTACGGCGGACGACGTGCTCTTCAGCATGAAGGTCATCCAGACGCCCACGGTACGGGCGCCTCACCTGAGGAACTACTATTCCTCTATCCAGGACGTAAGGAAACTCGGGGAATACGAGATCAGTTTCGTCTGCGAGGTGCCGTATATACTGAACGACCTGTTCCTCGGGAGTTTCGATATCCTGCCGAGGCACTTCTACGATCCGGACGGACTGCTGGACCCCGTGCCGATCAAAAGCCTGCGAGACGGCAGCTGGGAACAGGGGGAACACGCGGACCGGGTGCGTCTCTTCGGCGAACGATTCAACCAGGATTTCAACCGCAACATGATGGGCTCCGGGGCCTATTACGTGGCGGACTGGGAGAACGACGTCGTGACGGGACAGAAGGTCGTGCTCACCCGCAACGACGATTACTGGGGCCAGGACGTGGAAGGACTGCCCGCAACCGGGAACGTGGACAAGATCGTATTCAAGATCATCAACAACCTGGACGCCGCGTTCATCGAACTGACCAACGGCAACCTGGACTATCACGGGATGAAACCGCTCGAGTTCAAGGAGAAAAGCTGGTCGCCCGGTTTCGTGGAACGGTTCATGAAGGGCATCCAGTACGTCGGCGGATACAACTACATCGGATGGAACAACAACCATCCCATATTCGGCGACCGCAGGGTTCGCCAGGCGATGACCCACCTGACAAACCGGGAGGGCATGGTAAAGAACCTGCTCTTCGGACTCGCCGAAACGGTGGAGAGCCCCATCCACAAGTTCCGCCCGGAATACAATCACGATCTGCAACCTTATTCCTTCGACCCCGACCGGGGCCTGGCGCTGCTGAACGAAGCGGGATGGACGGATTCCGATAACGACGGGATTCTCGACAAGGAAATCGACGGGATCTCCACGCCCTTCCGTTTCGAGTTCCTCGTGAACTCCGGGAACCAGATCCGCAAGGACATCGCGTTGACGCTTCAAAGTTCCCTCGAGGACGTGGGCATCGATTGCCAGGTGCGAGAGCTGGACTGGTCCATTTTCCTTGAACGAGTGAAGAACAAGGACTTCGCGGCCGTCACCCTGGGTTGGACCGGCGGGACGGGCCTGCGTTTTCCCCCCGACTCCTTTCAGATCTGGCATTCTTCTCAGGCGGAAGGGAACGGGTCGAATTTCATCAGTTTCCGCAACGAAGAAACCGACGCGATCCTCGAGACCTACCGGCAGGAGTTCGACATGGACAAGCGGATCGAACTCTATCGCCGTTTCCAGGAAATCCTTCACGAGGAGCAACCCTACACGTTTCTCTGGAAGTCGCGCTCCGCGGTCGCGTACAGCCGGCGCTACCATGGCGT
Source organism: uncultured Gemmatimonadota bacterium (assembly GCA_964655785.1). Lineage (GTDB taxonomy): Bacteria > JAAXHH01 > JAAXHH01 > JAAXHH01 > JAAXHH01 > JAAXHH01. The sequence continues at coordinate 4,675 of CAZZNP010000013.1, read as the reverse complement.
AAACTGGTATCCCGCAGGCACCGTGCCGCAGGAATGGTGGGTCGAGCCCGCCGACCGGTTGTACCAGTAACCTGCCGCAGTCGCGGAACCGGACCAGATCCGGCGGGAGTTCATTTCTCCTATGCTCGGTTACATCCTGCAACGCTCGTTGCTCATGGTCCCTACGCTGATAGGGATCACGGTGATTTCCTTTTTCATCATGCATCTCGCCCCCGGCGACCCTGTTGATCTGTTCCTGGGCGGCGTGGCCGGCGGCGAGGGACTGGCTTCCGACCGCCAGCAGGACATCGAAAAAACCCGGCTGGAACTACGCAGGCAACTTGGGCTGGACCGGCCGGTCCACGTGCAGTATTTCAACTGGGTGACGGCACTGTTCCTGAAGGTCGAAATCATCAGCGCCTTCGACCGCAGCGCCTTGCAGGCGGACGGTTTGCTGGAACGACTAGAGGCGTCTGAACGCCGGGCACTGACGGCGCTTGACCGGGAGGAGCAGAAAGTACGGTTCCTCGCGCTCGTGCGAGAGGACGCGCCCCGGGAGGCAGGCGAACTGGAACAGTCTTCTTTCTGGGAAGGCCGGACCTTCAACGCGGAGGGGAACTACAGATATCGGGGTGCGGGGATCGAACTGCTCAGGTTATCGGGATACCGTTTCATTACGCTGGACTTCGGCCGTTCCTTCAAGGACAACCAGTCCGTCATCGGCCGGATCATAGAGCGGGTGCCCGTCACACTCGAGATCAACATCATCGCGATCGTCATCGCCTACCTGGTCGGCCTGCCGCTCGGGGTCTGGCTCGCGGTCAAGCAGAACTCCCTCACGGACCGGATGCTCACGACCGGCACCTTCGTACTCTGGTCCATGCCCTCTTTCTGGGTGGGCATGCTGCTCATCATTTTCCTGTGCAACCGGGAGTTCTTCTACTGGTTCCCGGCCTCGGGCATGCAGTCGCTGGACGTCTCCAGCGACTGGAGCACCTGGCGGATCATCACGGACCACTTGTACCACATGTTCCTCCCCGTGCTGACCTCGGCCTATATCAGCTTCGCGACCATATCCCGGTTCATGCGGACGAGCATGCTGGAGAACATGCGTCAGGACTACGTGCGGACCGCCCGGGCCAAGGGCCTGTCGGAGCGCGTCGTTATACTGAGGCACGTATACCGCAACTCCCTGATCCCGATCGTAACCACCTCGGCCGGCTTGCTCCCGGCTCTGATCGCGGGTTCTGTATTCGTCGAAACGATCTTCACCATTCCGGGGATGGGGCTGCTGGCATTCGAGTCCGTGCTCACCAGGGACTATCCCATGGTCATGGCGATTTTCACCATTGGCTCCCTGCTTTCGCTCCTGGGCATCCTGGTTGCGGATATCCTGCTCAAGGTCGTCGATCCGAGAATTACCTTCGACCAGTTGCAGGGTTAGGAGATTTGCTGTGGGATCGCATTCCGACAGAAAGGACGAACGGGCCGCGGCAGAAGGCATACCGGTAGGCGCGCTGGCCGACACCTTGAGGAACGAGGGCGGCGAGAGCTTCTGGCGGCTCACGCGCAAGGAGTTCCGCAAGAACCGGCCGGCGCTGTACAGTCTCTATGTCCTGGTGGCCATGGCCTTCATCGCGCTGACCGCGGACCTGATCGCCGGCAACAAGCCCTACTACATGGTCTACGAGGGAGAAACCTACTTTCCGGCTTTCAGGCAGTACGCCGTTCATACCGGCTTGATGGACTGGCCGGAACCGTTGCGCACGCGGAAGAATTTCAAGCGGTACGATTACAGCGACGCGGTGTTCCCCATCGTCCCGTACGCGCCGGACGAGATCCAGCTGGGCGACCGGTACGAGCGGCCGGGAGGCGCTCATCTATTCGGCACGGACCGGCTCGGCCGCGACGTGCTGGCGGGACTCATTCACGGCACGCGGTACTCGCTGACCATCGGGCTGGTGTCGGTGGGGATCTCGCTGCTCATCGGCGTGGGCCTCGGCGCGCTGGCGGGATACCTGGGCGGATGGACGGATCTGTTTCTTTCCCGCGTGTTCGAACTCTGGGCCGCGATCCCGCCCTTCTTCCTGATCATTACCGCGGCGGCCTTCTTCCCACCGAGCCTGTTCTGGATCATGATCATCATCGGGTTCACGGGCTGGGTGGGCATCGCCCGGCTGACCCGGTCCCAGTTCCTCCAGGTCCGGGCCTTCGACTACATCGCGGCCGCCCGTGCGCTGGGCTGTTCGAATCTGCGCATCATGGCGGTGCATATCCTGCCCAATGCCATCGCTCCTGTGCTGATCCCCGCGGCCTTCGGCGTGGCCGGCGCCATCCTGGCCGAATCGGGGCTGAGCTTCCTGGGTATCGGCGTGCCCGCCGAGGTCATCACCTGGGGGTCGCTACTGGCCGGCGCCCGCAGCAATATCGCGGCCTGGTGGCTTGTGATCGTGCCCGGATTTGCTATATTCATTACCGTAACCCTGTACAACCTGCTGGGAGACGGACTGCGCGACGCCCTCGACCCGAGGCAGCGCGGAACCGCATGAGAGGCATTTTTTGAACACGATCCTGCGCGTGAACAACCTGAAGACCTACTTCGACACCGAGAGTGGCGTGGTGCGCGCCGTCGACGGCGTCAGTTTCGAGGTGGAGGCCGGCAGGACACTGGGCATCGTGGGTGAATCCGGATGTGGCAAGAGCATGACCGCCTATTCGATCCTGGGCCTGGTTCCGCAACCTCCCGGCCGCATCGCCGGGGGCGAGATCCTTTTCGAAGACCGCGACCTGTTGCAGCTCTCCTCCAGGCAGATCCGGGACATCCGTGGCAACGACATCGCCATGATCTTCCAGGAACCCATGACTTCGCTGAACCCCGTTTTCACCGTGGGTGAGCAGATCGCCGAGGCCGTCCGTCTTCACCAGGGCGCGGACCGGAAGGACGCCTGGCGGCGGGCCGTCGAGCTGCTGGACCTGGTAGACATCCCGCTGCCGGAAGAACGGGCGGCAAGCTATCCCCACGAACTCAGCGGCGGAATGCGCCAGCGCGCGATGATCGCCATGGCCATCTCCTGCGATCCCAGACTGCTGATCGCCGACGAGCCGACGACGGCGCTGGACGTAACCATCCAGGCGCAGATTCTCGATGTGTTGCGGCGCCTCCAGGAAGAACTCGGCATGGGACTGATCCTGATCACCCACGACCTGGGCATCGTGGCCGAGATGGCCCACGAGGTCCTGGTCATGTACGCGGGCCAGGTCGTGGAACAGGCCGAAGTGAAGACGTTATTTGGGCGTCCCCGCCATCCCTACACTCGCGGGCTGCTCGCATCCGTGCCGACCATGAGTTCGGGTACGGAGGATCTTTCGACCATAGAGGGCACGGTGCCGGACCCCGTGGACTTTCCCGCCGGTTGCCGCTTCGCGCCGCGTTGCGATTTCGCGGTGGCGGCCTGCGAAGGGCCGCAGGCGCTGCGGGACGCGGAAGACCGCCACGTGATCCGTTGCGGCGAATGGCAACGTGTCATGCAGGAAGAGATGGCATGACGGAGTGTTACACATGACGGATTCCCATGAAATGCTATTACAGGTCCAGGGGTTGAAGAAACACTTCGCCGTGGGAGGCGGACTGCTTCGGCGTCACCGGACGGTAATCAGGGCCGTAGACGGTGTCGACCTGACGCTGGAGCGGGGCGAAACACTCGGGCTGGTGGGCGAAAGCGGGTGCGGCAAGACCACGATCGGGCGGACGATTCTGCGCCTGATCGATCCATCAGCGGGAACGGCCAGGTTCCATACCGCCCTCGAGGACGGTCAGGAACGGAAGGCGCACGAGGTTTTCGCCATGAAGAAAGGCGATCTCCGGCGACTGCGACGCCAGATGCAGATCGTGTTCCAGGATCCCTACGGCTCCCTCAACCCGCGCATGACCGTGGGTGCCCTGCTCCGGGAACCCCTCACCGTTCATGGACTGAGCAGCCGGGGGGAAGCGGGAGACCGCGTGGCCGATCTGCTCGAAACCGTGGGGCTGAATCCCGCGCACGCGCGCCGGTATCCCCATGAGTTCAGCGGCGGCCAGCGCCAGCGCATCGGCATCGCCCGCGCCCTGGCCGTTCAGCCGGAACTGATCATCGCCGACGAGCCGGTTTCGGCGCTGGACGTATCGATCCAGGCGCAGATCATCAACCTGCTCAAGGTACTTCAGGACCGGTTCCAGCTCAGCTACCTGTTCATCTCACACGACCTTCGCGTCGTGCGCCACATCAGCGACCGGGTAGCCGTCATGTATCTGGGGAAAATCGTGGAGACGGCCACGCGGGATCAGCTCTACGCGAAGCCGCTCCATCCGTACACCACGGCCCTGCTCTCGGCCGTACCCCTGCCCGATCCCACGCTGGGGCGCGACCGGATCATCCTCAAGGGCGACGTGCCCAATCCGGCCAATCTGCCCCCGGGTTGCCCCTTTCATCCCCGGTGTCCCCTGGCTGAAGCCCGCTGCAAGACCGAGGTCCCCGCACTGGAAGACAAGGGGGGCGGCCACAGGGCAGCGTGCCACCTGGTCTGACAGCGCTGCCAGCCGGCAGGCGGCGCGTTCGACAGGCGGACCGGTCAGCAGGCAGGCGGCGCGTTCGACAGGCGGACTGGTCAGCCGGCAGGCGGCGCGTTCGACAGGCGGACCGGTGCATCAAATGGCGGC